>CAZKSE010000116.1:0-12119 GCA_964555305.1 uncultured Rhodobacter sp.
CCTGCAACAGGTCGTTGGGAAACTCGATATCGGCCTTGTCGATCTCGTCGATCAGAAGAACGACCTTCTCCTCGGCTTCGAACGCCTGCCAGAGCTTGCCCTTGCGGATGTAGTTCTTCACGTCATGCACCCGGTCGTCGCCCAGCTGGCTGTCGCGCAGGCGGCTGACGGCGTCGTATTCGTAGAGCCCCTGATGCGCGCGGGTGGTGGACTTGATGTTCCACTCGATCATCCGCAGCCCCAGCGCCTCGGCCACCTCGCGGGCCAGTTCGGTCTTGCCGGTGCCGGGTTCGCCCTTGACCAGAAGCGGGCGTTCCAGCGTCACCGCGGCATTGACCGCCATCGTCAGGTCGTCGGTGGCGATGTAGGTCTCGGTCGAGGCAAAGCGCATGGGTGCATCCTGTTCGGGCCCCCGGCGGGGCGGTCCATCGGCGCCGATCTTTAGTCGCCCGGGGGGCGGGGTGCAATGCGCAGGCGGCGGTTGCCCCGGCGCGGCGGCGCGGCTATCTTCGGCGCGCATCCGGCGGAGAGAGACATGTCGAGCAGCATGAGCGAGCGCGAGATCGAGGATGTGCTGAACTCCGTCCGCCGCCTGGTGGCGCAGGAGGAACGCCGCAGCCGCGCGACCCCGCTGATCCTGACCCCCGCGATGCGCGTGGGCGGCGACGACCCCGCGCGGGGCGAGCCGG
Organism: uncultured Rhodobacter sp.; assembly: GCA_964555305.1. Classification (GTDB taxonomy): domain Bacteria; phylum Pseudomonadota; class Alphaproteobacteria; order Rhodobacterales; family Rhodobacteraceae; genus Pararhodobacter. The sequence goes on from CAZKSE010000116.1 coordinate 690, forward strand.
TGGAAAGCGCGCCCGTGCTCTCCGCGCCAGAGGAGGAGGCGGATGCGGGCGACGCGGACGCCATCGACGACCGAGCCGGCCCGACCGCCAACCTGCCCGACATGGCACGGCGGGGCGAGTCGCTGCCGTTGGCCATGGACGAGGCCGCGCTGCAGCAGATGGTGACGCAGATCGTGCGCGACGAGTTGCACGGCAAGCTGGGCGAGCGTATCACGCTGGCCGTGCGCAAGCTCGTGCGCAACGAGATCGCCCGTGCGCTGGACGAAGAGCGGCGGAAATAACGCGCGCGTCCTCGGCGGACACGGAAAAGTCTGGCGCTGACGCCGGGGCAGCCATAGCCCGGCGTCCACGCGCTTTATTCCCTCTATTCAGTATCTTCGCGCGAAAACCCGCGCCTGTCTTCGCCAGATGGTTGCGGGATCCCGCCGTCGCCGCGGATTCCTTTGGAACTGGAAGCGGGGGGCACGGGGTTGGTGTCACGAGGGGAACGAAAGCCCCGTGTATGGTAAAGATGGAGTGAAACCATGACCAATCTTACGAAACTCGTGATCGCCAGCTTCCTGACGGCGTCGGTGTCCACCGCGGCGCTCGCGCAGACGGCAACGGGCGTCGACACCAACGACGCCGAAGTCGGCGCTGAAGTCGAAACCCAGACCGATACCGGCGTTGGCACCGGCGCTGCGGTCGGGGCCGGTGCAGCCACCGGCGCCCAGGCTGGCGCGGTCAACTACGGCCAGGTCATTGCCTCGCTGAACGCCGGGCAAGACGCTGACGAGACGGTCGAGGCGATCGAAGACGCCGACGCTGCCCGCATCGTCACGCTGGTGGAACTGCGCGGCGGTGCCGCCGAGCAGGCCGAGGCGCTCGACAACATGCTGTCGAAGCATGAGGACAAGGTCAGCGACTTCCGCAGCGCGATCGAAGACAACGACGATCTGAAGGAGGCGCTGGAAGCCCGTGGCTTTGGCGCCGAAGACGTTGTCGCGGTGGTCAAGGAAGCCAATGGTGAAGTGACGCTGATCGTCGATACCGAAGCGTAAGACGTAGCGGGCTTTGCCCAAATGCAGGAGCGCGCCTTCGGGCGCGCTCTTCGCGTTCTGGGGGACATTTGCGGGTTTCTTCCGCGTCACGCAGCGTGGCACGCGGGTCGCACCTCGCGTGGCGGGAGTTCATGATCCGTTAGACCACCATATATGGTAGGGTGCTCCGCGTCGCTGCCACAAGGGCACCCCGAAAACCCCCGCCCCGAAAATTTGGTTGGCTTTTTCATTTTCAGGGGACCGCGTGTCGAATTTTTGCACGCACGTTCCCTGATCTGCAAAATTCGGACGTTTCTGCCGTGCGATGAGCGGATTGTTCAACCTTGCACATGCCGACCCTCCGGGCCGGCTCGACGCCCGCTACCACGCCCGCGCCGCCTGACTTGGCAGAGCGGCGCAACCGCCTGTCGCGGCAGCCCCCCCCCGGCGGCGCTGCAAGCGTCCGCGGTCAGCGCAGGACCGTGACATCCAGGCGGAAAAGCTCGGCGTCGACCATCGCGGTTTCCTCGGCGCTCAGGCGCTGGTGGCGGGGATAGCGCGGCTGCGCGCGGTCGTTCAGAACGGGGGTATCCCAGCCGTCGGTCGTGTCCATGAAGCGGCGCACGCCTTCCTCGCCGAACTCGCGCAGATAGCCCTGCAAAACCACGTCCAGATAGGACAACAGGATCGGCCCGCCGCTGCCGGTGACCGACCGATCGGGGACCGAGTAGATCTGCGTCTCGATCCCCGTCACCGTCTCGACCGTCAGGCCGGGACCGACCGGCAGGCGGTCATAGCCTTCCTCGCGCGCATCGAGCGCGAGCCAGTCAGCGCCCGGAACCGGCGCAATCAGCCCCTCGATCACCGAGGCGGGGCAGGGCACCGCGGTCAGGAACGGCCCCTCACGATGCTGCGTGTGCCGCCAGGCGCGCCGCCAGCCCGCCAACCGTGCACGATGCGCGGGCGTATAGATATGCGTCGCCCGGTTTACCAGGCTGCCGTAGCCGAAGAAGAAGGGATCAAGGGTCATCGGGGCTCCTGCCGCTGGGCCGGGGCCGTTCTGCAGCAGCGCGCGGCGGCGTGCAAGGCGCGCCTCGCCTGACTTTCGCGACCACCGGACGCGCCCCCTTGCCTGAGCGCGGGGCGCAGGCTATCCCTTAGCGCGTCGGATACGGGAGAATCCGGCGGGCTCGCCCCGTCGGTGCCGAAGGAGCAACCGCCCCGGTAAACTCTCAGGCTCAGGGACCGGTTCGGCAAAGAAACTCTGGAGAGTGGCGCTTCGGCGCCCGCCGAAGGGATAACGATCTCAGGCGCCCAACACGCGAAAGCGGACGGGCAGGGACAGAGGGGGCACCAGAGGGCGCGGGCGCGCCCGGTCGTGGTGCCGGCGCATGCCCGCTGAAACAGGAGGACGGGCGGCGATGACCGACCTGAAACGGACGTGCCTTCACGGGCTGCACCTGTCGCTGGGTGCGAAGATGGTGCCCTTCGCCGGCTACGAGATGCCGGTGCAATACCCCATGGGCGTGCTGGGTGAGCATCAGCACACACGCGCGCAGGCGGGGCTGTTCGATGTCAGCCACATGGGCCAGATCATCCTGGGCGCGCGCGACTCGGCCGAGAAGCTGGAGGCGTTGGTGCCGGTCGATGTGCTGGGCCTGAAGGCGGGGCGCCAACGCTATGCGATGTTCACCAATGACGAGGGCGGGATCCTGGACGATCTGATGATCGCCAACCGCGGCGATCATCTGATGGTCGTCGTCAACGCCGCCTGCAAGGCCGCCGATACCGAGCATCTGATGGCGCATGTCCCTGGGGTGGAGCCGGTCACCGACCGCGCGCTTCTGGCGCTGCAGGGCCCGTCGGCGGAGGCTGCGCTGGCGCGGCTGGTCCCGCGCGTTACCGAAATGCGCTTCATGGATGTCGAAACGCATGTCTGGACCGATGTCGAACTCTGGATCTCCAGATCGGGCTATACCGGCGAGGACGGGTTCGAGATCTCCATCCCCGAGGACCGCGCCGAGGAATTTGCCCGCGCGCTGCTGGAGATGGACGAGGTGGCGCCCATCGGCCTTGGTGCGCGCGATTCCTTGCGGCTGGAGGCGGGGCTCTGCCTTTACGGCCATGACATCGACACCACCACCACGCCGATCGAGGCGGGGCTTAACTGGGCGATCCAGAAGGTCCGGCGCAAGGGCGGCGCACGTGAAGGCGGCTTTCCCGGTGCCGAAAGGATCCTGACCGAGCTGGCAGGCGGGCCGCGGCGCCTGCGTGTCGGCCTGCGCCCCGAGGGCCGCGCGCCGATGCGCGAAGGCACCGCGATCTACGCCGCCGAAGACTTGGACGAGGCGGTCGGCACGATCACCTCGGGCAGTTTCGGCCCCTCGGTCGGCGGGCCGGTCGCGATGGGTTACGTCCCCGCCGACATGACCGCCCCCGGCACCCGACTTTACGGCGAATTGCGCGGCAAGCGTCTGCCGCTCGTCGTGGCAGCGATGCCTTTCCAACCCACCACCTACCGCAAATGAGGCTTGCGATGAAGTACACTGAAGAACACGAATGGCTGCGCGTCGAGGGCGATCTGGTCGTCGTCGGCATCACGGAACACGCCGCCGAACAGCTGGGCGATGTCGTCTTCGTCGAACTGCCCGAGATCGAGACGCGCGTCGCCAAAGGCGACGAGGTCTGCGTCATCGAGTCGGTCAAGGCCGCCTCGGACATTCTGGCGCCGGTCGAGGGCGAGATCGTCGAGATCAACGACGCGCTGGCCGACAACCCGGGCCTCGTGAACGAGGATCCGACCGGCGACGCCTGGTTCTTCAAGATGAAGATCGACGATCTGAGCGTGCTCGACGACATGATGGACGAGCAGGAATACAAGGACTTCATCGCCTGATTTAGGCGCGTGCAGGAGCCCGGCATGAGTTATACGCCCACAACTTACGACCCCTACGATTTCGCCAACCGCCGCCATATCGGCCCGTCGCCCGCCGAGATGGCGGCGATGCTGAAGGCGGTGGGGGCGCAGAGCCTCGAGGCGCTGATCGACGAGACGGTGCCCCCCGGCATCCGGCAGGAAACGCCCCTGGACTGGGCGCCGCTGTCGGAAGGCGCTCTGCTGGAGAAGATGCGGCAGGTCGGTGCGAAGAACGTGGTCATGACCTCGCTCATCGGGCAGGGGTATTACGGAACGATCACACCGCCGGCGATCCAGCGCAACATCCTAGAAAACCCGGCCTGGTATACAGCCTATACCCCTTACCAGCCCGAAATCGCGCAAGGCCGGCTCGAGGCGCTGCTCAACTACCAGACGATGGTCGCGGACCTGACCGGGCTGCCGGTCGCCAATGCCTCGCTTCTGGACGAATCCACCGCCTGCGCCGAGGCGATGGTTATGGCGCAAAGGGTGGCAAAGTCGAAAGCGCGCGGCTTCTTCGTCGATGAGAACTGCCATCCTCAGAATATTGAGGTGATGAAGACCCGTGCCGCCCCGCTGGGGATCGAGGTGATCGTCGCCGCTCCGGACAAGCTGGAGCCGGAGGCGGTGTTTGGCGCGATTTTCCAGTATCCCGGCACCTTTGGCGATGTGCAGGACTTCGCCAACCAGATCGCGGCCCTTCATGAGTCCAAATCTGTGGCGATCATGGCGACCGACCTTCTGGCGCTGTGTATGCTGAAGGAACCGGGCGCGATGGGCGCCGATATCGCCGTCGGATCCAGCCAGCGTTTCGGCGTGCCCCTGGGCTACGGCGGACCGCATGCGGCGTTCATGTCCTGCCGCGACGAGCACAAGCGCTCGATGCCCGGCCGGATCGTCGGCGTCTCGATCGATTCGCGCGGCAACCAGGCCTACCGGTTGGCTCTGCAGACGCGCGAGCAGCACATCCGGCGTGAAAAGGCGACCTCGAACGTTTGCACGGCGCAGGCGCTTCTGGCGGTGATGGCGTCGATGTATGCGGTCTTTCACGGACCGCAGGGGTTGCGCGCGATCGCCGAGCGCGTGCATTTCATGACCGAGCGGCTGCACCGTGCGTTGCGGGCAGCGGGCGCGAAGGTCGAAACGCGCGCCTTCTTCGACACGATCACCATCGATGTGGGCGTGGGGCAGGCCGGGATCCTGGCCGCCGCGCGGATGCAGGGGCTGAACTTCCGCAAGGTCGGCAGCAGCCATGTCGGCATCTCGCTCGACGAGACCACGGACGAGGCGGTGCTGGTGCGCGTGCTCAAGGCCTTCGGGATTGAGGGGGTGCCGCCGCATCGCGCGAAATTGGGTTTTCCGGACGCCCTCATCCGGCAGACGGACTACCTGACGCATCCGATCTTTCACATGAACCGCGCCGAGTCGGAAATGATGCGCTACATGCGCAAGCTGTCGGATCGCGACCTGGCGCTGGACCGGGCGATGATCCCGCTGGGGTCCTGCACGATGAAGTTGAATGCTGCCGCCGAGATGATGCCGATCACCTGGCCGGAATTCGCCTCGCTGCACCCGTTCTGTCCGCCGGACCAGGCTCAGGGCTATGCCGAAGTGATCGCGGATCTTTCGGAAAAGCTTTGCGTGATAACCGGTTACGATGCGATGTCGATGCAACCGAACTCGGGCGCGCAGGGCGAATACGCGGGGCTTCTGACGATCCAGGCCTACCATCGCGCCCGCGGCGAGGGTGCGCGGGACATCTGCCTGATCCCGATGTCGGCGCATGGCACGAATCCGGCCTCGGCGCAGATGTGCGGCATGAAGGTCGTGGTGGTGAAATCCGCGCCCAATGGCGACATCGACCTGGAGGATTTCCGCGACAAGGCCGAAGCGGCTGGCGACCGGCTCGCCGCCTGCATGATCACCTATCCCTCGACCCACGGCGTCTTTGAGGAAACGGTGCGCGAGGTCTGCAAGGTCACGCATGACCACGGGGGGCAGGTCTATATCGACGGGGCGAACATGAACGCCATGGTCGGGTTGGTGAAACCCGGTGAGATTGGCGGCGACGTGAGTCACCTGAACCTGCACAAGACCTTCGCTATCCCGCATGGCGGCGGCGGGCCGGGCATGGGTCCCATTGGCGTGAAGGCGCATCTGGCACCCTATCTGCCGGGCCATCCCGAGACCGGCGGCGCCGAAGGGCCGGTGTCGGCAGCGCCCTATGGCTCGGCCTCGATCCTGCTGATTTCCTGGGCCTATTGCCTGATGATGGGTGGGCCGGGGCTGACGCAGGCGACGCGCGTGGCGATCCTGAGCGCGAACTACATGGCGGCCAAACTGTCGGGCGCCTACAAGGTGCTGTTCATGGGCAACCGGGGTCGCGTTGCGCATGAATGCATCCTCGATACGCGCCCCTTTGCCGAGGTCGGTGTGACCGTCGAGGATATCGCCAAGCGGCTGATCGACAACGGCTTTCACGCCCCAACAATGAGCTGGCCGGTGTCTGGCACGCTGATGGTGGAGCCGACCGAGAGCGAGACCAAGGCGGAACTCGACCGTTTCATCGATGCGATGCTGGCGATTCGCGAGGAGATCACGGCGGTCGAGAAGGGCGAGATCTCGGCCGAAGAGAGCCCGCTGCGCCATGCGCCCCATACGGTCGAGGATCTGGTGGCCGATTGGGACAGGAAATACAGCCGCGAAGCGGGCTGCTTCCCGCCGGGGGCCTTTCGGGTGGACAAGTACTGGCCGCCGGTGGGCCGCGTGGACAATGTCCACGGGGACCGCAACCTCATCTGCACCTGCCCGCCGTTATCGGATTACGCGGAAGCGGCCGAATAAGGGCGCGGGGGCGCTCCCGCCCCTCGTCAGGCTGCGCGCGGTGCGCGCAACCTTCCTCGCGTTGGGCCGGGCCGGGGGGCGTTGCCCCCCGGACCCCCCGCAGATCTGTCGCCGAGGGCGCTCAGAAGGACCAGATCACGGTGTTTTCCGCCAGCAGGGCAGCGGCCATCATCGGGGGCTGGGCGACACCGACACCGTCGATAAGCGCGCTTTCATCGGCGCCGAGGCCGGGCAGGTAGATGGCACAGACCTCGACGGTGACGTCGCGGTCGATCAGGCCTTTCAGCATGCCTTGCGGGCTGGCGTCGCGCGGAGGTTGCGGGGTGGTCGCGGTTTCGGGCGCGTCGGTCAGCGCCAGATCGCCGCCCGGCCCGCAGAGAAGCATGTGGACCGAGTGGCCCTGTTCGACCGCCTGTGTGGTCAGGACCATCGCCATCAGCTGGGTCTGTGCCTCGGCCGCGGTGACGACGGTGACGAGGGCACGCGGTCCCTCGGCGGCCACCGGCGCGGCAAGGAGGGCGGCGGCGGTGGTGGAAAGCGCAAGCGTGCGGATCATGGAACTATCCTTTCAGGTCTGCTTTCGGCCCGGGCGGACCGGCGCAGCGGAGGATAGAAAAACATGCGCGATATATAATATGACGATATGACGCGGCCCCGCCCGGGTCCAGCGCCAACGGCGCGGGCCTTTCCCTTCGCCGCGACGGGCGCTAAACACCGCCCGAAGCCAGAGGATCAGACGCATGAGCATGGACAAGACCTTCAACGCGGCCGAAGCCGAGGCGCGCATCGCGGCGGCCTGGGACGCGGCGGGCGCCTTCCGCGCGGGGGCGGGCAAGCGGCGGGACGAAAGCTTCTGCATCATGATCCCGCCGCCGAACGTGACCGGCAGCCTGCACATGGGCCACGCCTTCAACAACACGCTGCAAGACATCCTGACCCGCTGGCACCGGATGCGCGGCTTCGACACGCTTTGGCAGCCCGGGCAGGACCACGCGGGGATCGCCACGCAGATGGTGGTCGAGCGTGAACTGGCGAAAGAGGGGAAGCGACGGACAGATTTCTCGCGGCCTGAGTTCGAAAAGCTGGTCTGGGAGCAGAAGAAGAAGTCTGGTGGCACGATCATCGGGCAGTTGCAGCGGCTGGGCTGCTCGCTCGACTGGTCGCGCAACGCCTTCACCATGTCGGGCGCGCCCAATGCCCCGGCGGGCGAAGAAGGCAATTTCCACGACGCCGTCATCAAGGTCTTCGTGGAGCTATACAGCCAAGGCTGTATCTACCGCGGCAAGCGACTGGTCAACTGGGATCCGCATTTCGAGACTGCGATCAGCGATCTGGAGGTTGAGCAGGTCGAGGTCGATGGCCATATGTGGCGCCTTCGGTATCCGCTGGCCGATGGCCTGACCTATGAGCATCCGGTTGGGTTCGACGAGGATGGGAACCCGACTGCGTTCGAGACGCGCGACTATCTGGTGGTGGCGACCACCCGGCCGGAGACGATGCTGGGAGATACCGGCGTCGCGGTCCACCCCGACGATCCGCGCTACCGGCATCTTGTCGGCAAGGACGCGATCCTGCCGTTGGTGGGGCGTCGGCTGAAGATCGTGGCGGATTCCTATGCCGATCCGGAAAAGGGAACTGGCGCGGTTAAGATGACGCCGGCGCATGATTTCAACGATTGGGCGGTGGGGCAACGGCAGGGGCTCGCCGCGGTCAACGTGATGACCCCGCGGGCGGCGATGTGGCTGCGTGACAACCCGGATTTTGCCGCGGGATGCGATGCCGAGGGGCTTGCGCGCGTGACCGAGGCTATCGACGGCACGGATCGGTACGAGGCGCGCGACTGGATCGTCCAGACCGCGCGTGAGGAGGGCTGGCTGGACGGGATCGACACCGATCGGCACATGGTCCCGCACGGGGATCGCTCAAAGGTCGCGATCGAACCCTACCTCACCGACCAATGGTTCGTGGATTCGCAAAAGATCGTTGGCCCGGCGCTGGACGCGGTGCGCGAGGGGCGCACCAGGATCCTGCCCGAGCAGCACGAGAAGGTCTATTTCCACTGGCTGGAGAATATCGAGCCCTGGTGCATCAGCCGGCAGCTCTGGTGGGGGCACCGGATACCCGTCTGGTATGACGAGCATGGCAACCAGTATTGCGCGGCTTCGGAGGCCGAGGCGCAGGCAATGGCGGCAGGCAAAGATCTGACCCGAGATCCCGACGTCCTCGACACCTGGTTCTCCTCGGGCCTCTGGCCCATCGGCACGCTGGGCTGGCCCGACGAGACCGAAGAACTGAAGCGCTACTTCCCGACCGACGTCCTGGTCACCGGCTTCGACATCATTTTCTTCTGGGTCGCGCGGATGATGATGATGCAATTGGCCGTCGTCGAAAAGGAGCCTTTCCATACCGTCTATGTCCACGCCCTCGTACGGGACGAGAAGGGGCGGAAGATGTCTAAATCGCTCGGCAATGTCATCGACCCGATGGACCTGGTCGAGGAGTTCGGCGCCGATGCGGTGCGCTTCACGCTGACCTCGATGGCGGCGATGGGGCGGGACCTGAAACTGTCGAAGGACCGGATCGCCGGCTATCGCAATTTCACCACGAAGCTCTGGAACGCGATCCGCTTCGCCGAGATGAACGGCGTCTTCGAGCCGGGCGTGCCGGTGCCCGGGGTCCTGCCGCCTCCGGCGACGCAAAGCGCCAATCGCTGGATCGTGGGTGAGACGGCGCGCGCGCTGGCCGAGGTCGATGCCGCCCTGGCGGGCTACCGCTTCAACGATGCGGCAAATACCCTATACGCGTTCGTCTGGGGCAAGGTTTGTGACTGGTATGTTGAATTCGCCAAGCCGCTTTTCGATGGCGAGCATGGCACTGAGACCCGGGCAACGATGCGCTGGGTGCTGGATCAGTGCCTGATCCTGCTGCATCCGTTCATGCCCTACGTGACCGAGGAGCTCTGGTCACTGACCGGCAAGCGCGACACGATGCTGGTCTTGGCGGCCTGGCCCGAATACGGCACGGCCCTCGCCGATCCCGCCGCCGACCGCGAGATGGGGTGGGTGATCGGCGTGATCGAGGCCATCCGCTCGGCCCGGGCGCAGCTGCGCGTGCCGGTGGGTCTGCGCCTGCCGATGCTGGCGCTTGATCAGGACGAGGTCGCGCGCGCCGCCTATGCGCGCAACGCGGCCCTGATCGAGCGTCTGGCCCGGATCGAGGGGTTGGCGTCGGCCGAGAGCCTGCCGCGCGGCGCGTTGACCATCGCGGTCGAGGGCGCGACCTATGCCCTGCCGCTGGAGGGCGTGATCGACATTGCCGCCGAATCCGCGCGTCTGAAGAAGGCGCACGAGAAGCTGGAGAAGGAGATCGGCGCGCTGGACGGCCGGCTGGGCAACCCGCGCTTCATCGAGAAGGCCGCGCCCGAGGTCGTCGACGAGGCGCGCGAGCAACTGGCCGAAAAGCGCGACGAGGCCGCTCGTCTGGCCGAGGCGCTGGCGCGACTGGCCGCAATGGCCTGAGTCCTTGGCGGCTGTGAACCGCACCAAGGGTCCGTCCGGTGCGCGCAGGGTTTCCACGCGCGTCGGTCCCTCTATATACTGCGATAGACGCGAATCTCTGACCACGAGGGTTCTGTTAGATGGCACTGCGGCCTCAGATGACCGACCGACCGGACGGAACGGGCGATGAGACGTCGGTCGTCACCAAGACGAAAACGCGCACGCAGCGCCCGCCGATGTACAAGGTGTTGCTGCTCAACGACGATTACACGCCGATGGAATTCGTCGTGCATGTGCTGGAGCGCTTCTTCGGCATGAGCCATGCCTATGCCTTCGACATCATGCTGACCGTGCACAAGAAGGGCGTTGCGGTTGTCGGCGTCTTCTCGTTCGAAGTGGCGGAAACCAAGGTCGCGCAGGTGATGGATTTCGCCCGCCGGCACCAGCATCCGCTGCAATGTACGCTGGAAAAGGAGTAGGGCGCGGCCTGCGTCCCCCCATGTCCGGCCCCCTTCCAGACCCGGCGCCGCGCGCCCTGCGCCTGACCCTTGCGCTCGAGGCGGGCCTTTCGCTGCCCGATGGCGGACCCATCGCGGTCCTGCACCCCCGTGCCGGCGAGGATCTGACGCCGCTTCCCGCCCAACGGCTGCGCGTGATCACCCCGCATGCGCCGGATCACGCCGCCTTCGCCGCGCAGGGCTATGCCTGTGAGACCGATTTGGATCTCACCGATCTGGACCCCGCAGCGGCGGTCCTCGTCTGCCTGCCACGCGGCCGGGACGAGGGACGCGACCTGATCGCCCGCGCCTGCGCCGCGACGGACGGGCCGGTGATCCTCGACGGGCAGAAAACTGACGGGGTCGAAGCGATCCTGCGCGGACTGCGGGATCGCGTCGAACTGTCCGAGGTGATCTCGAAGGGGCATGGCAAGATCGCCTGGTTCCCGTCGCCGGGCGGGGCGACGCTGGCCGACTGGCAGGCTGACACGCAGGAAGTGACCGACGCAGCCGGCCGCGTCTTCGTTACTCGCCCCGGCGTCTTCTCGGCTGACGGCGTGGACCCTGGATCGGCGCTCCTGCTGTCGGCACTGCCGGCGGGGCGAAAGGGCGTCGCCGTTGACCTGGGCGCGGGCTGGGGCTGGCTTTCGGCCGGG
>CAZKSE010000117.1:0-12038 GCA_964555305.1 uncultured Rhodobacter sp.
CCCCGGACGAACTGGTCATCGCGGTCAGCGGCGGGATCGACAGCCTGACCCTGGCCGCGGCTGCCGCCACGTTACGCCCGCCACGCACGACTCTTCTGTGCCATGCGCAGTCACCGGCTGTCCCGCAGGACGCATTGCCAAGGGTGCGGATGATCGCCGCGCGCACCGGCTTGCCGCTTCGCATCGTCGATGCCGGGGAATTTGCCGATGCCGATTACCGCGCCAACCCGGTCAATCGTTGCTATTTCTGCAAATCCAATCTCTACGCCACCCTCTCGGCGATGGGTGGCAGCGTAGCATCGGGCACGAATCTGGACGATCTGGGCGACTACCGGCCCGGGCTGGACGCCGCAGCCGAGCACGCTGTGCGGCATCCGTTCGTTGAAGCGGGGATGCGAAAGGTCGATGTCCGGACCTTGGCGCGCGACTTGGGGCTGGGCGGGCTTGCCGACCTGCCGGCCTCGCCGTGCCTGTCCAGCCGGGTGCGTACCGGGCTGCGGATCGAGCCGGCGATGCTGCGCCGGATCGATCGGATCGAAGCCGCCTTGCGGGCCGAACTGGGTGCGGTCCCGCTGCGCTGCCGTATCGAGCCTGAAGGCGTGGCGATCGAACTGGATCCAAGGCATTTGGCCAAGCTCGATACTGATGCCCGCGCACGCGTTCAGGCGATCGTCCGCGCCGATCTGGCACGCGACGGGGCGCACCAGCCGGTGATCCCCCTGCGCCCCTACCGGATGGGGAGCGCGTTCATCCATGCCTGAGCCCGACAGCGCCGCATCGCATCTGACCTTCGATCACGACCGCGCCGCACGCATTGGCCTTGAGGAGGTTGTGCTGGCTGAAACCAAGCCCCTGCCCTTGCTGGTCAGTCTTCTTGAAGACGCGCTTGAGGGGAGCCGCCGCCTGCTCTGCACCCGCCTGACCGAGGCACAGCACACCGCCCTGCCCGCCCGGGTTCGGGACAGGCTGGACTATTGCCCCATCTCGCGCGTGGCCTGGCTGGGCGCACCCGCGGCGCCGGACTCGGGCGTCGATGCGGTTGTCGTCACCGCCGGCACCTCGGACGCGGGGCCCGCGACCGAAGCGTTGCGCGTCCTGCGCTGGTCGGGGGTCGAGGCCGAGCTGGTCGCCGATGTGGGGGTCGCCGGGCTCTGGCGCCTCCTGCGCCGGGCCGAGCGGTTGCAGCGCGCCGATGTCGTGATCGTCTGCGCGGGCATGGACGCGGCGCTGCCCAGCGTCGTGGCGGGGCTGGTGTCCGGCGTCGTGATCGCGGTGCCGACCTCGGTCGGATACGGGGTCGCGGCTGGCGGCACCACGGCGCTCAATTCGGCCCTGGCCAGTTGCGCGCCGGGCGTCGTGGTCGTCAATATCGACAACGGCTATGGTGCGGCCTGCGGGGCGCTGCGTGTCCTCGGCCGGCTGCGCAGCCGCCAGGGGTCGGCGCCATGACCCTCTCGCCCGAGCCCGAGGATCCGCTTCTCAAGACCTCGATCCGCAAGCGTGAGACGCTGGCCGACCAGATCTACGGGCGCATCCTCGAACTCATCGCCTCGGGCCAACTGGCCGAGGGGGAAAAGCTGCCCTCCGAACACCAGATCAGCGCGCGGTTCTCCGTCTCCCGCCCGGTCGTGCGCGAGGCCCTGGCGCGGCTGCGCGACGACGGGATCGTCATCGCCCGGCACGGCATCGGCAGCTTCGTTCGCCGCCGACCGCCGCAGGGGTTGATCGAGCACGCGCGCGCCGACGATGTCGCCGGCCTGATGCGCTGCATGGAGGCGCGGATCGCGCTGGAACCGGCGGCCGCGCGCTACGCCGCGCTCCGCGCCAATCCCCGGGACCTGGACCGGATCGAGGCCGCGCTCCAGGCGATGGAAACGACGATGCGTGCGCGCCAGCCGGTGCGCGAGGCGGATTTCGATTTCCACATGGCCGTCGCCATGGCCAGCGGCAACGAGGTCTTCTGCGACATGCTGAGCGCGACGCGCCCGGTCATGCTGCAGGCCATTTCGGTTGCGCAAAAGCTGACCAGCGCCGGCACCGACGAGCGGATCGAGGCGGTGCTGGCCGAACACCGCCAGATCCTCGAGGCGATCCGCGGCCATGATGCCGAAGGCGCGGGACTGTTGATGAGCTACCACCTGGTGCAGGCCCGCCAGCGCGTGACCGACCAGGAGCGCAAGACATGACGCCGCGCGCGCTCTCAGTCCTTCATCGCGGCGATCATCGCATCCATCTGCCGGGCCAGCAGCCAGCTGTCTCCGGCCACCGCGACGAAGCCGAAGCCGCGGTCGAAATAATCGCGCGCCAGTTTTTCGCCATAGCCCAGGATCCCCGCGGGCTTGCCGGCGGCATGGATCGCCGCGCGGGCAGCGTCGATCGCCCCTTGCACCTCGGGGGCGGCAGGGTTGCCCAGATGGCCCATCGCCGCCGCCAGATCGCCCGGCCCCACGAAGATCGCGTCGATCCCCTCGACTGCCGCGATCTCGGAGATCGCGGCGACGGCGGCCGGGGTTTCGACCTGGACGATAAGGCAGTGATCCTCGGCATAACGCCGCAAGTAGGACGTATCGCGGCCGTAGTTGTTGGCCCGGGTCGTGGCCGAGATGCCGCGCATCCCCTGCGGCGGATAGCGCGTCCAGCTGACGACGCGGCGCGCATCCTCGGCGCTTTCGATCATCGGGAACATCAGGCTGCGCGCGCCCAGATCCAGCAACCGCTTCACCATCACCGGCTCGGCCTGCGGCACGCGCACGACGGTTTCGACCGGCGCGCCATTGGCCGCACGCAAATGGTCACCGATCGCCGACAGGGGCGTCGGCGAATGCTCCATGTCCACCAGCAGCCAGTCGGCGCCGCTTTGGGCGGCCATCTCGGTGATGGCGGGGGCGTTCAGCGACAGCCACAAACCCGACATCCGGCGGCCCTCGGACAGGCCCAGTTTCAGACGGTTCTCGGTCATGGCGCATCCTTGATCCAGCGTTTCGCAAAGCGGCGGCGCCCGGCGCCCGCCGCGCCCAGACCTAGCCGCTCGGACGCCGTGCCGCCAGCCCCCCGTTATGCCCGCCACCCGGGCCCATCCTCGCAAGTACCGCTTCAGGGAGCAGTCACATGAAAAAGAAAGCCGCCGATCTCCGTTCCGCCCGCTGGTTCGCGCCGGACGATCTGCGCAGTTTCGGCCACCGCTCGCGGATGATGCAGCTCGGCTATTCCGAGGCGGATTTCATGGGCAAGCCGATCATCGGCGTGATGAACACCTGGTCCGAGCTGAACTCCTGCCACGGCCATTTCCGTGAGCGCGTGCAGGACGTCAAGCGCGGCGTGGCGCAGGCCGGGGGCTTTGCGGTCGAGCTGCCGTCGATCTCGGTCGATGAAAGCTTCACCAAGCCGACCTCGATGCTCTACCGGAACATGCTGGCGATGGAGACGGAGGAACAGATCCGTGCCCATCCACTTGACGGCGTGGTGCTGATGGGCGGCTGCGACAAGACCACGCCGGGGCTGATCATGGGGGCGCTGACCGCGGGCGTGCCGATGATCTACCTGCCCGCCGGGCCCATGCTGCGCGGGCATTACGCGGGCAAGATCCTCGGTTCGGGGTCGGATGCGTGGAAATACTGGGACGAACGCCGCGCCGGCAACATCACCGACGAGGAATGGCTGGGCATCCAGGGCGGGATCGCGCGCTCGGTCGGGACCTGCATGACGATGGGCACGGCCAGTACGATGACCGCGATCGCGGACGCACTGGGCCTGACGCTGCCCGGCGCCTCGTCCATTCCGGCGGCGGATTCGGGGCATCAGCGCATGTCGGCCGATTGCGGCCGGCGCATCGTCGAGATGGTCTGGGACGACCTGACGCCGGCGCGCATCGTGACCGAGGCCGCGGTGAAGAACGCCGCCATCGTCGCCATGGCCACGGGCTGCTCGACGAACGCGGTGGTGCACCTGATCGCAATCGCGCGGCGCGCAGGCGTCGATCTGTCGCTCGATGATCTGGACGCGCTGGGGCGCGTGACGCCGCTGATCGCCAATGTCCGCCCCGCCGGCAAGGACTACCTGATGGAGGATTTCTTCTACGCCGGCGGCCTGCGCGCGCTGATGGCACAGCTGAAGGAGCGGCTGGACCTCTCCTGCCTGACGGTGAGTGGCAAGACGATGGGCGAAAACCTCGAGGGCGCGCAGGTCTGGAACGACGACGTGATCCGCCCGCTGTCGAACCCGGTCTACCACGAGGGTTCGCTGGCGGTGCTGCGCGGCAACCTGTGTCCAGACGGGGCGGTGATCAAGCCCGCCGCCTGTGATCCGAAATACCATGTCCACGAAGGCCCGGCGCTGGTCTTCGACAGCTATCCCGAAATGAAGAAGGCCATCGACGACGAGGCCATCGACATCACCCCCGACCATGTGCTGGTCCTGCGCAACGCCGGTCCGCTGGGCGGGCCGGGATTCCCCGAATGGGGCATGCTTCCGATCCCCAAGGCGCTGATCAAGCAGGGCCACCGCGATATGCTGCGGATTTCGGACGCGCGGATGTCGGGCACCTCCTACGGGGCCTGCGTGCTGCATGTCGCGCCCGAATCCTTCGTCGGCGGGCCGCTGGCGCTGCTCGAGACCGGCGATATCGTGCGCATGGACCTGCCCGCCCGGCGGCTCGACATGCTGGTCGACGAGGCCGAGCTGGAACGCCGCCGTGCCGCCTGGACCGCGCCCGAGCCGCGCTACGCGCGCGGCTGGGGGTGGATGTTCTCGCGCCATGTCACGCAGGCCGACAAGGGCTGCGATTTCGACTACCTCGAACACGGCTTCGGTGCGCCGGCCGGCGAACCCGACATCTTCTGAAGACAGGAAAGACCATGACACTGCAACTCGACGAGGCGTTGCGCGGGATCTCGGGCATCCTGGTCACGCCCTACGACGCGGCCGGCGAGGTCGCGCCGGACCGGCTGGCGCCGATCATCGACCGGGCATTGGGGGCCGGGATGCACATGCCGGTGGTGAACGGCAACACCGGCGAATTCTACGCGCTGACCACCGACGAGGCCTGCACGATGGCGCGCGAGGTGGTGGCGATGGTGGCTGGCCGGGCGCCGGTCGTCGCCGGTATCGGGCGCGGCATCCGCGATGCGGTGCGGCTGGCGCGCGTCTCGGCCGATGCCGGGGCGAGCGCGCTGATGATCCACCAGCCGCCCGACCCGTTCGTCGCCCCCCGCGGGATCGTCGATTACCTGCACGCCGTCGCCGATGCCTCGGGCGGGTTGCCGATGATGCTGTATCTCAGGAACGACGCGATCGGCACGCAGGCGATCGCCGATCTCTGCGCGGTGCCGGGGGTGAAGGGCGTCAAATGGGCGACGCCGAACCCGATGAAGCTTGCCGCCGCCCGGGACGCCTGCGACCCCGGCATCGTCTGGGTCGGCGGCCTGGCCGAGGTCTGGGCGCCGGCCTTCTACGCGGTCGGCGCGCGGGGTTTCACCTCGGGGCTGATCAACGTCTGGCCGGAGCGCTCCCTCGCCATCCACGCCGCGCTCGAGGGGGGCGACTATGCCGCCGCCCGCGAGCTGATCGCCGGGATGCAGGTCTTCGAGGATATCCGCGCGCAGGAGATGAACGGCACCAACGTCACCGGCGTGAAGGCCGCGCTGCAACTGCAGGGCCATGACTGCGGCCCCACGCGCCCCCCCTCGGCCTGGCCGCTGACGGAGGGCCAGCAGACGATGCTGCGCGACTTCATGCAGCGAAACACCCTGGCCTGACCCGGCCGAGAAAAGGAAAGTCACATGGACGAAACCCTTCGCCAGAAGCTCATGGGCGTGTCGGTGGCGACACTCGCCACGGCGCTCTACAAGCGCGGGCTGCGCAATCAGGTGATCCAGTCGGTCCACCCCGTCGCCCCCAAGGGGCGCAACATGGTCGGCCCCGCCTACACCCTGCGCTACATCCCCGCGCGCGAGGATCGCAACGGGATCGAGGTCTTTCGCAACCCCGACCACCCCCAGCGCGTCGCCATCGAATCCTGCCCGGCCGGGCATGTGCTGGTCATGGACAGCCGCAAGGATGCGCGCGCCGCATCGGCCGGCGACATCCTGATCACCCGGCTGATGATGCGGGGTGCTGCGGGCGTGGTGACCGACGGCGGCTTCCGCGACGCGATGGAGATCGGCGCGCTCGACCTGCCCGCCTATCATGCGCGCCCCTCCAGCCCCACCAACCTGACCCTGCACGAGGCCTATGACCTGAACGTGCCCATCGGCTGCGGCGATGCGCCGGTCTTTCCCGGCGACATCATCGTGGGCGACGACGATTGCGTCATCGTCCTGCCGCAGGAGATCGCCGCCGAACTCGCCGACGAGGCCGTCGAGATGACGGTCTACGAGGATTTCGTGATCGAGCAGGTGCGCAACGGCACGGCGATCATCGGCCTCTATCCGGGCACCAGGCCCGAACATGCCGAGGCCTTCAGCCGCTGGCGCAAGGAACAGGGTCGCTGAGGGGCATGGCAATGGCTGCAGGACTTCCCAACTACGTCCGGCTTGTCGCCGACACGCCGTTGCCGCGCATCGCGCTCTGCCGCCAGCGGTTCGACGCCACGCGGATCGAGGACCCCGCGCAGGCGGTGGCGCAGGCGATGGAGGCGCCCTGCGTCGCCCAGCGCCTGCGCCCCGGGATGCGCGTCGCCGTGACCGCCGGCAGCCGGGGGCTTGCCAGCTTCCCCGAGCTTCTCACCGCGATCATCCACGAGCTGAAGGCGCGCGGCGCGCAGCCCTTCGTGGTGCCGGCGATGGGCAGCCACGGCGGCGCCACGGCCGACGGGCAGCGCGCCCTTCTCGCCAAGCTCGGCGTGACCGAGGAGCGCATCGGCTGCCCCATCGAAAGCAGCATGGACACGGTCGAGATCGGCCGCCTGGACAACGGCATGTCCGTGCAGATGGACCGTTTGGCGCAGGAAGCCGACGGGATCATCCTCTTCAACCGGATCAAGCCGCATACCTCGTTCCGCGCACCGCTGGAAAGCGGGCTGGCGAAGATGCTGGCCATCGGCCTCGGCAAGCAATCCGGGGCCGAGGCCTGCCATTCGCGCGGGATCGACCGGGTGGGCGAATTCGTGGCGCTGATGGCGCGGATGAAGCTTGACCGCTGCAAGGTCCTGTTCGGCATCGGCACGATCGAGAATGCCTATGACCAACTCTCGCGCGTGGCCGTGCTGGACCGCGACGGCATGATGGAGGCCGAGGAGCCGCTTCTGCGCGAGGCGATGGCGAACATGCCCCGTCTGCCGCTGGGTGATCCATCCGCCCCCCTCGCCGACGGGCCGCTCGACGTGCTGGTCGTCGATGAGATCGGCAAGGAATTCTCGGGCACCGGCATGGACCCCAACATCACCGGGCGTTTTTCGTCCCCGCGCATGTCGGGCGGGCCGCAGATTTCGCGGCTGGCGGTGCTGGGCCTGTCCGAACGCACCGCCGGCAACGGCAATGGCGCCGCGCGGGCCGATGTGGTGACGCAGCGCCTTGCCGATGCGTTCGACCGCGAGCCGGTCTATGCCAATGCGCTGACCTCGACCGTGCTGACGCAGGCGGGGCTGCCGATGGTGATGCCCGACGACCGCACGGCCATCCAGACCGTCGTGCGCACCTGCCTGGCCGAGGACATCACCCGCCCGCGCCTGCTGCGCATCCCCAACACCCTGCAACTGGAATGGCTCTACGCCTCCGAAGCGATGCTCCCGGAACTTGAGGCGCGCCCGGGCGTGGAACTCGCAGGCCCCCTCGAGGAGATGCGCTTCGAGGATGGGCGCCTCGTCAATCCCTGGCCGGATCACGGCGGATGAGCGACGCGCGAACCGCCAGCAGGCTGCATCTGCATTTCGACCCGCAAGGCGGGGTCGCGGGCGACATGTTCGTGGCGGCGCTCCTGCACGCGCGTCCCGACCTGACCGACCGGGTTCTGGCCGATGTCGCCGCCGTTTTGCCCGAAGCGGCGGGGCGGGCGGCGCTTTCCGCCCTCAGCAAGGGCGGGATCGACAGCCGCAGCTTCCAGCTTCGCCGCGGCCCGGCCGAGCCGCGGCGCGGCCATGAGACGACCTATCTGGGGATGCGCGAGCAGATCGCGGGGGCGGCGCTCTCGCCCGGCACCGCGCGGCACGCGACCGCCATCTTGCACCGCATCGCCGAAGCCGAAAGCCGGATCCACGGCATCCCGATCGAGCGCGTTCATTTCCACGAGATCGCCGATTGGGACGCGCTGATGGACGTAACGGCGGCCGGCAGCCTTGCCGCGGCACTTGAAGGCGCCAGCTACTCGCTGGCCCCGCTGCCCCTTGGCGGGGGGCAGGTGCGCACCGCGCACGGCCTGCTCGCCGTGCCGGCACCGGCCACGTTGCGCATCCTCGAAGGCTTTGAATGGCTCGACGACGGGATCGGCGGCGAGCGTGTCACCCCGACCGGCGCGGCCATCCTCGCGCATCTGCTGGACGGGCATCATGAAACGCGGCGCCCGCAGGGACGGCTTCTGGCCAGCGGCTACGGCGCCGGCACCCGCGACCTGCCGGGGATGGCCAATGTGCTGCGTGTCACCATCAGCCAGGTTTCCGCTGACGCGATGGGTGACACGGATAGCGACCGGGTCCTGGTCCTGGTCTGCGATGTCGATGACATGACCGGCGAGGAAATCGCCGTCGCCGCCGACCACCTCCGCCGCGTCGAGGGCGTGCTGGATCTGATGACACTGCCGCTTTCGGGCAAGAAGGGACGGCCGGCGACGCGGTTCGAACTGCTCGCGCGACCGGAAAGCCGCGCCGCCTGCATCGCGGCGATCTTCACCCAGACCTCCACCATCGGGCTGCGCCTGTCGGAAATGTCGCGCGTGATCCTGCACCGACGCGCGGCAGCGGACACCGCCGGCCGCCCGGCCAAGTTCGTCGCCCGCCCCGGCGGCATCGAGACCGGCAAGGTCGAAAGCGACGCCCTTGCCGGGCTCCCCTCCCTGGCGGAACGTCGCAAGGCGACACGGCTGGACTGACGGTCCACGCCGGGGGCGCGCCTTGCGCAATCGCGCCCGCCCGCCGGGGCCGTCGTCGGTTTCCGGCGGCCGCGGAGTAGACCGCGAGCCAGAGCGTCCGCAACGCGCCCGTTCCGGCGCCTCATCCAGAAACCTCGTTCCAGGCGATCCCGGCCAGTGCCGCGGCCCCCGCGCGAAACCGTCCCGTTATCCACGGCGGCCCGCAAGAACCGAAGCATCCGTAGGCTGTTGCGCGAAACCCTGACGCACCGCGCCCTTCTCCCACCCGCCTGCCACCCGCGTGCCACCCGCGTGCCACCCGCGTGCCACCCGGCTGCCATACGCTTGCCATACGTTTGCCATACGCTTGCCATACGCTTGCCAGCACCCTGCCCGCCCGCTTCCCATCGGGCAAAACCCCGCGACACCGGGCGCCAAACTCTCTTCGATCCCCCGCCCCCGCACGCCTGCCAACCCCCAGAACCCAGCCCACCAGATCTGCACTGTGAAATGAAAAAACCCCCGCTTTCGCGGGGGTTTACCTGTTTGTCGCTGCGCCTCACCTTCCCGGCCCACGCGCCTGCCGAACGTTTTCCGGCGGCGGCTCCTCGCTGACCGGAACCGGCTCCTCATCCTCGATGATCCGATCCGGCTCCCGCCGATTCAACAACGCCGCCAGCACCCCCATCGCAATCCCCACCGTATCCGTAATCACCCCCGGATTGATCATCGTCAGCGCCGCCCCAATCAAAAGACCCCGCACAATCAACCCTGTAGGTCGGAACAAATAACCGGCAAGCCCCGCGGCAAGGAACGTCACCCCGATCGTAGCGGTCACCGCAGTGAGCAGCACCACGCTCCAGGGCCCGATCATCAGAAGCGACGGACCGAAGACGAACATGAAGGGAATGATGTACCCCGTCAGCCCCAACCGGACCGCGATGAACGAAGTGCTCATTACCGGACTTCGGGCGATCCCGCAGGCTGCATAGGCGGCAATGGCCACCGGCGGCGTGATCGCCGACAGGATGGCGTAGTAGAAGACGAACATGTGCGCCGCCGGCACCGGCACCCCCAATCGCACCAGCGCCGGCACCAGAAGCGCGACCTGCACGATATAGGCCGGCGTCGTCGGCATCCCCATGCCCAGGATGATGCCGGCAATCATTGTCAGGATCAGGGCCAGGATCAGCGTCTGCCCCGCAGCCGCGCGCACAAGCCCGGTGAAAGTAAGGCCCAGCCCGGTCTGTGCGATCACGCCGATCACGATCCCGGCGCTCGCACAGGCAAGCGCCACGGCGACCGAGTTCACTGCCCCGGCCTCCAGCGCCTCGACCAGCTTCGCGATCGAGAACTGACCCCGCGTGGTCTTGCGCATCAGCACCACCGGCACGACCGACAGAATCCCCACCAGCGCGGAGAAGGGCGCCGAGTAGCCGCTCATCAGCGTCCCGATGATGATGACCAGCGGCAGGAACAGATGGCCCTCGTCCCTGATCACCGTCCCCAGACGCGGCAGATCAGCCCGTGGCAGCCCCTTCATTCCGCGCTTGCGCGCCTCGAAATGGACGGCGAGGAACACGGCAAGGAAGTAAAGCAGCGCCGGCAACAGCGCGTAGCCCGCCACCGTCAGGTAGCTGACGCCCATGAATTCGGCCATGACGAAGGCGGCCGCGCCCATGATTGGCGGCATGATCTGACCGCCGGTGGACGCCACGGCCTCTACCGCGCCGGAGAATTGCGGGCGGTAGCCGATTCGCTTCATCAGCGGGATCGTGAAGGTCCCCGTGGTCATCACATTCGCCACTGCCGAACCTGAAACGGAGCCGAAAAGGCCCGAGGCCAGGACGGAGACCTTCGCGGGGCCGCCCGCCGTGTGGCCGGTCAACGCCAAGGCGAAATCCATGAACAGCTTGCCGACCCCGAATCGTTCGGCCAGTGCTCCGAAGATGACGAAGAGCACGACATAGGTCGCCGAGACCTGCGCCGGGATCCCGAACAGCGCGTCGGTCGTCATGTACTGGTACTCGAGCAGCCGGACGATATCGGCCTGCTCCCAGAAGATCTGGTAGGAAAGAAAGGCCAGCGCGGTAATCGGCAGGATGATCCCGATCGCACGCCGCGTCGCTTCCAGCACGGTGACAATCATCATCACCGCAAAGACCTGGTCCATCACCGAAACCGGACCGACATAGGCCATCCGCGTGTTGAAATAGGTCTGGTTGATGATCGGATAGCTTGCCGCGGCCAGCGCCGCCACCATGAACAGGATATCGATGATCCCGGGTGGCTTTCCCTGCCGGTTTGCCGTCATCGGCAAGGCGAGATAGGCAAGCGCCAACGCAAAGCCGAAGTGTGTCGCCCGCAGCGTGAAGGCATTGGGCGGGCCGTACCAGGCGACGTAGAGGTGAAACAGGCTCATCGATACCGCCACCGCGGTGGTCAGGTATCGAAGCCAGGCACTTGCTGGCAGCATTGCGCGTGTCCGATCTTTGGAAGTGTGCAGGGGCTGACCCGAAGGTCAGCCCGCACGATGGATCAGGGTCTTACTGACCGGCGTTTGCCTCGTAGAAGGCACGCGCTGCCGAGTGCAAGGGTACGCCGCCCTCGTCCGACATCGACTCGATGGTCATGTCGTTCATCACCGCGTTGATCGCGGCCAGATCGCCCTTGTTCTCCCACATCTTCTCTAGGAGCGTGGTCACCACGTTGTCGTCCAGATCGCAGCGACCGATCAGCTGGGTCTGATAGCCCACGACGATCACGTCCTCGTCCTGACCGGGATAGCTGCCGCCGGGCACGATCAGTGAAGCGTAGCCCGGGTTGATCTCATCGCGCATGCGGCCGATGAACTCCTCGGTCAGGGGCACGAGCGTGATCCGGGTCGAATTCGCGAGATCCATGATCGACGAGGCAGGGACCGTCGTGCCCAGCGTGAAGATCTCGGCATTGCCGTCCTGAAGAAGGCCGACCGCATCGGAATACGAGACATAGTCGACACCGCGCATGTCATCATAGCTGAGGCCTGCGGTCTCCAGAAC
>CAZKSE010000118.1:0-11980 GCA_964555305.1 uncultured Rhodobacter sp.
CGGTCAAGGCGAGTACTCTTGCCCGGAACCTGTCCAAGCCGGCTTTGGAGAAGCGGCTAGGAGTCTTCGAGTCCGCGCCCGAGCGCCAGGCGGTGCAACAGGTCCAGCGAAGCTACCGGAAGGGGCGGCCGGTGCGCCTGCGCATCGACACAACTGAGCTATACGCCCGGTACAAGGACGCGCAACAGGGCCTCACGGCGGCCAGGACCGGTGCACTGGCCGAGGCCAAGCGCCGGAAAGATAAGGCCGTGGAGAACGCCAAGAAGGCGGCGGCCACAAAGCGAGCGGCGATCAAGCATCTAACCGATGGCCGTCTGACCAAGCGGCTGTTGTACAGCCAGGTCAGCGTCGCGCTGCGGGCCGAGCTGGAGGTGATCCACAAGCGCCATGGTCAGGAGCGCCAGGCGATCTACCTGGCGCACAGCCGGCGCACGTGGGCGGACTGGCTCAAGCAGGAGGCAAAGATGGGCGACGGCCAGGCCCTAGATGCCCTGCGCGCCCGGGAGGCTTCCCAGGCGCTCAAGGGCAACACAGTCACCGGCCAGGGTCAGCGTGAGGATCAGGCCAAGCCGGGCCATACTTCCGTGATTGACAACGTCACCAAGAAGGGCACGATCATCTACCGGGCCGGTAGATCGGCCGTGCGCGACGATGGCGACAGGCTGCAAGTATCCCGCGAGCTCGACCACGACGGCGTACAGGCTGCGCTGCGTCTGGCGATGGAACGTTACGGCGAGCGCATCACCGTGACTGGCTCAATCGAGTTCAAGGCGGCCGTGATTCGAGCCGCTGCAGATGCCCAACTCCCCATCAGCTTCACCGATCCGATCCTGGAGAGTAGGCGGCAGGCCGAGGCCATAAAGGCCCAGGCCAAGCGCCGGCCAGGCGTGCCGGCAGTCGGCCAGAAACCGCCGCCGCAACGCCGGCACGGCCTGCGCACGCTGGGTCAGCTCGACGGCCTGCATATCGACGGCGAGGCCCAGCGGCCGGCGCAAGTACCGACACCGGCCAAGGTGCAGAAGCAGGTGCCGTCCGAACTGGAGCAGCGCGAGGCGCGGCTACGGGCACAGATGGAGGCCAAGAAGGCAAAACGCCAGGAGAAAGGCAAGGGGCGCAGTCGATGACGATTTCGGCCATGATGGCATTTCCGGCGGAGAGGGCGCCTAGACTGAGCATTATCAACCCTTGGGAGGATGTTTAGAGTCTGCTAAATCGTGCCCTTGGGCACGTAGATCGTCACGCGGGTGCGTGTTGATCTTCACACCGATGTTCAACCAAACGTAAGGCCGGGCGCAACGGTGTCGCCCAGGTCGGGTACCGGGACAGTCATACGGCGTGCTGTCTCTGTGATGGCCCAACACCACCAGTTGCCGACAAGGCAGCAGGCCGGTGCAGCTTAGCCGCTCATCACATCGAGGAACTTGACCATGAAACACGCCCGCTTTTTAGCGGCTAAAGCCGCGCTCGCTGTCGCAATCGCTGGCAGCGTAATCACCGTGCCCGCCCAGGCCGGCATTCCTGTGATCGACGGCGGGAACCTGACGCAAAACGTCATGACCGCAATGGAGTCGGTCGCGCAGACGCTCAAACAGATCGAGCAGTACCAGACCCAGCTCCAGCAGTACGAAAATCAGCTCCGCAACACGATGGCCCCGGCGGCCTATATCTGGGACCAGGCTACCCGCACGATGGACAACCTGCGGGCTGCTATGGACACGCTGGATTACTACCAGAACCAGCTCGGCAGCATCGACACCTATCTGGCGAAGTTTCAGGACGTGGCCTACTACCGTGGCTCGCCCTGCTTCAACGGCTCAGGCGGCTGCACCGATGCCGAGCGGGCTGCGATGGAAGAGAACCGCCGGCTGGCAAGCGAAAGCCAGAAACGCGCCAACGATGCCCTTTTTCGCACGCTTAAACAGCAGCAGGACGCCTTGCAGGCCGACGCCCGCACCCTGGAGCAGCTCCAGTCCCGTGCCCAAGGCGCAGAAGGCCAGATGCAGGCGCTCGGCTACGCCAACCAGCTCGCCAGCCAGCAGGCCAACCAGCTTTTGCAGATCCGTTCCATGTTGACTGCACAGCAGACAGCGGAAGCTGCGCGGATCGCGGCCGAGCTTGACGCAGAAGCGCGAGGGGATGCCAGGGAGCAACAGATGCGCACCTGGACGTACAAACCTAGCTCAGCAGATCGCTACTAAGGGGCAGCCATGAAAAAGATGATTCCATTTGCGGCGGTTGTTGCCTTGGTCGGTTGTGGGCGGGAAACGATCCCGGAGCCAAACGCGGCTACGTGCGCCCCAGAAGCCTTCCAGCAGGTCATCAGCGAACTTCGCAGCGAAGCGAACCGGCAAGCCTTCACCGAGGCTTGCCGGTCCTTCGAGAAGGCTCAGAACATGCGGAAATGGGAATTTAAGCCCAGTTCCCCCGACCGGTATTGAGGGGAGGCCATCGCATGAAACGCATAGTCTTTAGCGGCCTTGGAGTGATGGCCGTCGTCATGCTGTCCGAGCCAGCAATGGCTCAGGAGCTGTCCAGCAGCAACATCATGGATGAGGTACTGGATCGCTTTCACAGCGCAGCATCGACATGGGGGCCGGCCATCGAGGCAGCCGCAAGTCGGCTGTTCTGGACGCTGGTAGTGATCTCGATGGTTTGGACCTTCGGCATGATGGCCTTGCGCAAGGCCGACATTGGCGAGTTCTTCGCGGAGTTCGTCCGCTTCACGATCTTCACCGGTTTTTTCTGGTGGCTGCTGACGAACGCAAACCAGGGCATGAACATCGCCGGCACCATCGTCCAGTCATTGCAAACCCTCGGGGCGCAAGCCGGCGGGCTTTCTAGCAGCAACCTTGGACCGTCCAGCATCCTCGATCTTGGCTTCGAGCTGTACAACCGCACGGTCGAGGCCACGTCGGAGCTGAGCTGGCGACAGATGGCGACGGCTTTGGTGATGGAACTGATGGCCCTGGCTGTCCTGTTCGTCCTGGCGCTGATTTCGGTCAACCTGCTGCTGTTGCTCGCCTCGGCCTGGATTCTGCTATACGCCGGCGTGTTCTTCCTGGGCTTCGGCGGATCGCGTTGGACCTCGGACATGGCGATCAACTACTACAAGACTGTGCTCGGGGTGGCGGCGCAACTGCTGGCGATGGTGCTCCTGGTCGCCATCGGCAGAGAGTTCATCACGCACTACTACTCGCAGATCAGCGAGAACATGGCGTCCCAAGAGCTGGCCGTGATGCTGGTTGTCTCGGTCATCTTGCTGTTCCTGGTCAACAAGGTTCCGCCCATGATTTCCGGCTTGGTATCGGGTGGTGGTATCGGCGCGGCCGGTGGGATTGGTAGCTTCGGTGCAGGGGCGGCGGTCGGTGCAGCCATGACGGCGGCCAGCATGGCGACCGGTGGCGCTGCTATGGCCGGCCGGGCCGTTATGGGTGCGGCCGCCGGGGCCACCGGCGGGGCATCCGCGATCAAGGCGGCTTTCGAGAAAGCGCAATCCTCCTTGTCGAGCGGTGGTGGTGGTCCTATGACCAGCTTTGGCGGCGGCAATGGCGGTGGTGGCGGCAGTCGTGGTGATGCCGGTACCAGCACGCCCCTTTCACAAGCCGCTGGCTTCGGCGGAAGCTCGGGCGGTGGCGTCATGCGCGCTGCGAGTTTGGCGGCGGGAACTGCTGGCAACCTGGCGAAAGGCACTGCCTCGATGGCTTCCGAGAAGTTCAAGGAGAAGGTGGATCAAACGGCAGGCGGTCGCTTGGCGGCTTCTATCCGCGAAAGCATTCCTTCCCCTTCGTTCGACAACAACAGCCTTGGTGGAGCCGACGAGTCGCAGCAGTCGCCGGAATCGCAGGTGTCGCCGAGCAATGAGAATGATGAGGTGGCCAGCTTCGTCAATCGCGACAGCAAGAACCAAAAGCCGGAGGTGTAACGATGCAACCAGGATTTTTCGACTGCTTGGATCGGCTCGACGCTACTAAGCCCGATGCGGAAGTGAGCTTTGAACCGGTAGACGATCCAGCAACGGGGCTGGATGCAGAGGCGGAAATTGCTGCCTTCGTGGATCGTCCGGATAGGGCCGCTGATAGCGAGGACGACCGGCCAGCGAAGCCTGCCATTCGTTCGATTGCGGCCAGCCAGAACACGCCGCTCGGGGATCTGATGGGCTTCTACCGAGGCAGCCGATAAAGCGCGCCGGCCGGGGGCAACCGGCCGACACTTCCACTCAACACCTGATAGAGAGGTGAATCATGGCAACCCTACATGCTACCCAAGCAACACAAGCAGTGCATCACGCAGCCGAACAGCTCGCAGGCCTGGACTGGATCGACCAAGCAGCGGCGCAGCAGCTCTCGCCATTGGCTGAGGCTGTCGCCAACATGTTTGTGGTTGTGTTCTACCAGGCCGCCACCGGCCAGGCCACGCAGGCCGACTTCCAAGAGGCTATCAACGCTGTACGCGCAAGGCTGGCGAGCTGACGCGCAGAGTAGGGGCGGCTCTGTGGTCGCCCCTGTTCCTTTTAGCCGCTAAAGTCGCTCTCGTCGTCGCCCTTCCCTCTTGGCGTCCAACAATGGCCACAGCAGCAGCCAACTCAGGCTATGCGTTTGGTTCAGCAAGCCGGCCAGCGGCTGGCCTGTCTCCTCATCGGCTAACCACCATCGCAGCAGCTTGCCTCCCTCATCGCGGGCTTCCAGTCGCCCGGCCTCAAAGGTCCAGATAGCTGTCATGTGTGTTACCTCGCTACGGGTACGGTCCCAGAGGGGACCGTACCGTCACGACAGCCCAAGATGCTCAACCTGTTCAGAAAACGGTGGTTTCGTGAGCGGTTGTGGATCGAAGAGAAATTTGGTGCTGTCGAGCTCCTCCGGTGTTAAGATTCCCGTTCATTTTTCAACGTCTGACAACTGTTCATGAATCAACGGATCGGTTACGCCCGAGTATCGACCGACGATCAGAACCTTGACTTGCAACGGGATGCCCTACAGCGCGTAGGGGTTAGTGCCATCTATGAGGAGATGGCCAGTGGCAAGAGCGGCGATCGCCCGGAGTTCGAGCATTGCTTGAAAGCCTTGCGGGCAGGTGACACGTTGGTTGTCTGGCGGCTGGATCGTCTCGGTCGCAGCCTGCCTGACCTCGTTCATATTGTGACTGAGCTTGAGCAGAGGGGGATCGGCTTCGAGAGCATCGCCGAGAAAATTGAGACGGGTAATGCAGCAGGCAAACTAGTCTTCCATGTTTTTGCCGCTTTGGCTGAATTTGAACGAAATTTGATCCGGGAACGTACCAAAGCCGGTCTAGCTGCTGCTCGCGCGCGTGGTCGTGTGGGTGGCAGGAAGCCCAAGCTGGATGCCAAGCAGATTAGGCAAATCAAGGCTCTCTTGCGTGACCCGGAAACCAGTGTCGCTGAGTTAGCCCGTGAGTACGGGGTGTCGCGTACGACGATCTATAAGCACTGTGGTGTAGTGCCACCGAGCAAGCATAAGTAGTGGGCCATGAGCATCGAAGAAAACTACAGCATCAGCTTCATCGCAGCACTTGCGCTGCGCGAGAAGCAGATTCAACAGAATTACCGGCCAATCATCGCCGTACATAAGTGGTTCGCCCGTCGGCCGGGCACGCTCTTTCGCGGCTTGCTCCTGTCGGAGTTTGGAAACGCGCCGGTCGAGCATAGCTACTACAACAGCAACCACTTTGAGGGCCGCACTATTGCGGATCCCTTCATGGGAGGGGGGACGCCGCTGCTGGAGGCGAACCGCCTGGGTTGTAACGTCGTTGGCTTGGATATCAATCCGATGTCAGCCTGGGTGGTGCGCGAGGAAATCGACGCGCTCGACCTCGGGGCCTACGAGAAGGCAACAGACCGTCTAGCTAGGCACCTTGAGCAGGCGATTGGCAACTTCTACAAGACGCGCTGTCCGGTGACGGGCCGCACAGATGCTGACGTTAAGTATTTCCTGTGGGTCAAAACCGGCACCTGCAGCGCCTGCGGTAATGGCTTCGATCTGTTCCCCGGTTATACGGTGGCCAAGGATTCCCGGCACCCGGCTTATGTGCTGGTGTGCCACTCATGCGGCGACCTCAACGAGGTTGCAGACCCGAAGAACCCTGGCAAGTGTGGTTGCGGAGCGCAGCTCAAGACCGAAGGGCCGGTGAAGCGCAACAAGTGCGCTTGCCCGCACTGCGGGCATGTGAATGTTGCGCCGTTCCATGGCGATGGTCCGCCGACACATCGGCTTTTCGCTATGGAGTACTACAACCCCGACCTTCGAGACCGGCCAGGGCGGTTATTCAAGAAACCTGACGCCGATGATCTGGCTCGCGTTGAAGCGGCAGTGGGCACATGGAAGCGGATGCGTCCATCCTTTGTGCCTGATGACCTCATCCCTGAGGGGGACGAAAGCTCGCGGCTGCACCGTTGGGGCTATGAGCGCTTCCGAGAGCTGTTCAACTCCCGACAGCTTCTCGCTCTGGAGACCAGTGCCCGCTATATCGCGAGCGTGAAAGATCAGCGTATCCGCCGCGCGCTGGCTACCAATTTCTCCGACTTGTTGCGCTACCAAAACATGCTGTGTCGGTACGACACGATGGCTCTTAAGTCGCTAGACGTGTTCTCGATTCATGGATTCCCCGTAGGCTATGTGCAGGTGGAATCAAATTTCCTTGGTATCCGCAACGGCGGCGGCAATCCCGTCGGGTCCGGGGGGTGGGTGAACATCACAGAGAAGTACGCTAAGGCCAAGCGGTATTGCACCGAGCCCTTTGAAGTGATGTTCAACGGCAAGAAAAAAACCACACACTACATCGCGGGCGAGTGGATAGGGGAGAAACACCCGCACCGGCCTGACGAGCCCATGCGGTCTATCGACATTCGCTGTGCCTCATCGACCGAAGCCGAGCTTGCGTTGCGCAGCCTTGATGCCGTGTTCACCGATCCGCCTTACTTCGGCATGGTGCAGTACGGTGAGCTGATGCAATTCTGCTATGTATGGTTGCGCAAGCTGATGGGTGGGGAGTTCCCAGGCTTAGAGTTGGAGACTACGCGGCATGCTGACGAGTTGACCGGCAACGAGACGGCCGAGCGCGATATCGAGCACTTTGCCGAAGGATTAGCTGCTGTTTATCGGAGGATGGCTGCAGCCCTCAAGCCAGGTGCGCCGCTAGTCTTCACGTACCACCACAACAAGCAAGAAGCCTATCTTGCAGCCGCCATGGGCATCCTCGATGCTGGCCTGACCTGCTCGGCCTCGTTGCCTTGCCCGGCAGAGATGGGCGGTTCGATTCATATTAATGGCACTGGCTCATCCATCGTCGATACAGTATTTGTTTGCCGCGACACTGGGCGTGCACCGCGCCACACCCTGGTCGAAAATGCCGCGCAGCTTGCGGCGCTGATGACGAAGGAACTGGCCCAGTTGACTGCTGCTGGTATGAAACCGACAGCCGGCGACATCCGGTGTATCGCCTTCGGGCACATTGCCCGCATGGCGATTTGGAATCTGCGGCCGGTCTGGAGGACATCAAGGCCAACAGCCGAGAAGCTGGAAGCCATCCGCCAAGCCATGGACGGCATCGCTACAATCGAAGACGTGCGCGCAGCCCTGGAGGAGGGGCAACCGGTCGGGACGGTCGGCATCCAGCGTAAGAACAATGATAATCAGGAACAAGCCAATGCCGTTGCGTTTTGAGGCCGACTATGCAGATCCATCGCTGTCTTTTGACGCGTTGGTCGATGAAGTATTTGGGGAGCTGCAGTCCAGCTTCCTCGAAATGCCGAAAGGTGATGGTTTCACCGACTACGCCACTTTCGAAAAGGGTTATCAAGCCCTGAAGAGGGCAACCAACGACTTCACTACAGTGACCGCAGCCAGCGTTGAAGCTGCTGTAGTTGCTGCCCCGATCTCCTTCATCGTCTTCTGAGCCATTCTTGGTTTTACCCCGCCTGAGTGGGCCTACGTGACGACCGAGCGCACGGGTATTCGCGTCGATCAGGGACCGGCTCGCACCATAGACCGTAACATCCGGCTAAATCCGCTGACCCCTCGGCCCCTTGGGACGACACTGGCCGACCAACGCTTACGGGCCATGATTCAGGCTGGCGTCGAAACACTCATGATGGGGGCTGGCCCCGAGAACCTTGCGGTCCTACACCGCCTCGACAAAGTGGATACGAAGGAAGGCATCAAAAGTCTGCAGCCGATTGCGGACCTCGGGGTGCCCTACGCGGTTTTACTCTACGAACGTTTTCTTGGTCGCCCATTTGCATCACATCGCGATGCCGTGAGCGAGCGTGTGGGCGAAATTGTCGAAGGAGCTATCAAGGATGTGTTGACCGCTGCGAAAGTTAGTTTCCGCGAGACCAAGCGTGCGGAGCGCATCAACGGCTTTGACCAAGCCCCCGACTTCATCATTCCTGATGAGTTCAACCCGGTTGCCCTCATCGAGGCCAAGCTGACCGAGGACGACGGTACGGCCCGCGACAAGGTGGCCCGCGTGCAGCGCCTGCGCACGTTACGCGACGAGAGTCGGATGGATTACGACGTTATTGCCTGCATCGCAGGGCGTGGCTTCAAGGTCCGCCGCGAGGATATGCGGCGGCTCCTACAGGCCACTGATGGCAAGGTCTTCACTCTGGCCACGATGCCCCTTCTCATCGAGCACACACGTATTCGCGAGTACAAGACACGTTAAGGCATGAAGGCTCCTGGAGACCCTTACTTGTTCGGTGGCGCCATGAGTGGTTATCCAAAAGGACCTGTCTTCCTGGATGATTTGGTCTGAGTGATGACGTGTCATCGGTGCCGACAACGACCATCTAGAGACGCTTGGTGGCTAGAAGGAACTGATCGGGGGGTAAAGTTGTATGACGACAGAAGCGGAGGCGCTAGCCAACATCCTTGCGTGGTCTGCAGATAGTCCGGACTGGCAACGCGACGCATTGCGCCGACTTGCAACGCAGCCAACCTTGGGACCGGCCGAGATCGATGAACTGGTTGCCATCTGCAAGGGGGGCAACCCAGCGGTTCCGCTGGAGGCGGGACACCTACGTGACCCGAACCGCGATCAGGGGGAAGTCTACCTGCGGCAGGTGCATGGAGTCCGGCATGTCAATGCCTTGGCCTCCGGCCAACGGCTGACGCTCCACCGTACAGGTCTGACCATCATCTATGGTGACAACGGATCCGGTAAATCCGGCTATGCGCGGGTACTGAAAAAGGTTTGCCGCGCTCGTATGCCTGGTCGCGCCGAGGAGATCGTACCCGACATCTATGATGCCGCGCCGGGTACGCCGTGCGCCACGATTGAGTACGCGATCAGCGGACAGAACCGTACCTGCGCTTGGCAACTTGGGCAGGCCGCCGACACCGCGCTTTCGGCCATCAGCGTTTTCGACTCCCGCACGGCGAATGTCCATGTCGATGAAACGAATGACGTGGCTTACACGCCGTTCCCACTCAAACTGCTTGGTGCGCTGGCACAACTCTGTCGGTCGGTCAAGGACAAGGTGGCCGCCGATATTACGCAGATAAAGGCGCAAACACCCGAAGCAATCAGGACGCCGGCTTGCAACCGGGAAACGGCAGTCGGTAGGGTTATGGCCGGGCTCACGGCCAACACCGCTCCGGCGACGGTTGAGGCGCTGGCCACGCTCACGCAAGCAGAACAAGACCGGTTAGCCCAGCTTACAGCAGACCTTGCTGGTGATCCGGCTCGCGCAGCGCGCCAGCTTGCGGCGTTGAAGGCCAAAGTTGATGGGCACATTGCGCGCCTTGATCGGCTGTTCGCTTCAATCGGCGATGATGCTGCCAACAACCTGCGTCGCCTTGCTGCTGACAGCGCCGCTGCGCGACGGGCGGCGGAAGCTGCGTCCGGCGCGCTTTTCCGAGACGAGCCGTTGCCGCAGATCGGGTCGGAAGTTTGGCAGGCTCTATGGGCGAGTGCACGAGCATTCTCCGACGCAGAAGCCTATCCCGACCAGCGCTTCCCTGTCACTGATCCCGGTAGCGTTTGCGTGCTTTGCCAGCAGGAGTTGACCCCCGTTGCTGCAGATCGGCTCAATCGTTTCGAGGCTTTTGTTCGCGACGACAGCCAGCAACGTGCCGAGGCTGCGCGCGCCGCATACGAGAGGGCATTGGCTACGTTTGAGGGCGAGGCTATTTCGTTGACCGAGCTTGCGAGCATCGTAGCCACCACTCGCGACGAATTGCGTCAGGATGCCTTGGCGGTGGAGATCAGGGGCGCGGCCCTGCGTGCCCTGTGGTGTCATCGCCAGATTAGACGACACCACGCAGACCCTGCCGTCGCTTTTGCCACGCCCGTTGTTGCGTATTCGCGTCAGGCGTTGGTCGATCAAGGAGCGGACATCGACGCGCGGGCGAACGCCCTTGCTGCGGAGGCTGATTCCCCAGCCCGCACCGCGCTGCTCGCCGAAAAAGCCGAGCTTGCGGATCGTCAGTGGCTTGGCGGCATCAAAGCCGATGTTCTCGCCGAAATCGAACGCCTCAAGCAAATCGCACGGCTTGAAGCGGCGCAACGGGACACTACCACCAACCGAATCACCACTAAGAGCACCGAGATTGCTCAGGCTTTGGTGACAGACGCACTTCGCGCGCAGTTCGCTCGCGAAGTGGCGAGTTTCGAGATTACTGGCCTCGCAGTGGAGCTTCGCCAGCAAAACAGCGTGCAGGGCATTCCTCGCTTCAAGGTCGCACTTACACGGAAGCCCACTGCCGCAGTGGGGCAGGTCTTGAGCGAAGGCGAGCATCGCTGCGTTGCCTTGGCCGCGTTTATGGCTGAACTTGCCACCACCGAAAACAAATCCGGCATCGTCTTTGACGATCCCGTTTCCTCGCTCGACCATATGCACCGAGAAGCCGTCGCCAAGCGTCTGATTGCTGAAGCCGCTCATCGCCAGGTCATCGTCTTCACCCATGATCTTGCGTTTCTATTTGAGCTGGATCGCGCGGCCGGCGATGCTCAGCCCAAGCCCCAGGTGGCGATTAGCTCCGTCAGCCGAGGTGCTGATAAGGCCGGGTTTTGCCGTAATGAACCGCCATTCAAAGCGCGCCGGGTCAGCGACATCACCACAAGTCTGCGCACCCAGCTTGCGAACGAACGCTATCATTTCGAGCAAGGCAATGAGGACGATTGGCGCAAGTCCGTCAAATCCATCGCTGGAACATTGCGCGATACGTGGGAGATTGCGGTTGAAGAAGTGGTCGGGCATGTGATCCGGCGGCTGTCCAATGAGGTGAAAACGGCGGGCTTGGTCAGGCTGACCCCGATCACTGTTCCTGATTGCGAGACTATGCGGGACGGATTCGGCCGCTGCTCTGAGTTGCTGCATAGCGCTGCCGCAGCGTTGAACCGTCCTCTGCCAAGGCCGGAAGCGCTGTCAGACGAGATTGATGCCCTTGCTGGTTGGGCGGACAGCCTCCGGCAGCGCCAAGGTGCGGCAAGGTTGTCCTGATTGCCATTCTGACTACAAAGGTGCTCCCATGACAGACTATCCAGAAGAACCCGTTTTCCTGGACGATGATGGTCCCTGCGACGACCTGCCGCCGGTTCCCACCACGACCAATGCACGCGAGCTGTACGGCCTGCGCCCTGGCGAGACGGTGCCGGAGGCCATCGAGCGGAAGGGTAGGGAGGGTTAACCCATGCCTGTGGTAACCGTCAGTGCCAGAGTGGCAGCCGCCGTGAAGGCTGAGGCGGCCGCCGTTGCGGAGGCGCACGGTATGAGCATGGCCTGCCTGGTGCGTGAGCTGCTGGCCCGCATTGCCGCCCGCGACCCGGAAACGTTGGCCTGGCTTGATGCGGCGGCCGTGGTCCGGGAATCGTCAGATGGCACCCCAAAAATTTGAGTGTGGTATTTTTCATGGCATATAAAATAGGTATAATTACAATATGCTGTTTTTACTATGATTTTTTTCTCTATTGATGATCGAGTGGGAGTGATTCGGCTCCTTCGGTCTGGTTGCAGATCTTCGTC
>CAZKSE010000119.1:0-11925 GCA_964555305.1 uncultured Rhodobacter sp.
TGCCAACTGGCTGATCCCGGACCTCGAGGGCGCGGGTGCGACGCTCGCCGCGTTTGTCGTCGCCGTGGGGGTGGGGCTGCTGCTCCTGTGGCTGGCCGGCACTGCCGGCGTTGCCCGCGCGAAGCGCGGTGGCGGTGCGGCGGGACGGAAGGCTTAACCGCCGCTGCACCCGCGGTGCGTCAACATCCGGTCCTCGGTCAGGATAGTGAACGCAACCGACGCGCGCTCGATCCCCACAGGGCCGTTCCCGATGCCGCGGACGAGCGCCTGCGCGATAAGCTCCCCCCCTTCGCGCCGGGTGCTCGCTTGGCTCAGCCAATACTCGGTGCCGGGCAGTTCCATCACCAGCGTCTCTTGCCCTCGCTGACGTGGAAGTTGGGCGCGCAGTTCGAGTTCGACCCCGTCACTGCCGGGCGTGATCCGGCAAACGACCCGGCCCAGTCCAGCGGCCGCCGCGGGCTCTGACCCCTGCCGCAGGGCACCTGCGATCAGCGCATCGGGGGCGCCGGAGCCGCGCAGGACCTGTGCCAGCGACAGATCGACCGGCACGCAGATGTCCTGGCAAATGCCAATGGTGATCTTGCCCTGCAGGGCCACCGGCCGGTCGGCGCGCCGCGGCGTCACCTCAAGCGGCAGGACGAGTTCGTTCTCGTAGCCGATGCTGCGAAAACCGTTCTGCTCGAAGACCACGGGCCGGGGCCAGCGCGCCCGGACCGATGCCGCGTTCTGCGAGCGCGTCCAGTCGAACTGCGGCGCGATCCCGGCATCTCCCGGAATGCGCCAGTAGGTCTTCCAGCCGTCGGCCAACCTCAGATGCAGTGCGGCGACATGCACGCCGTTCTCCGCCTGCCAGCCGGGGCGCAATTCGGCATGGGTGATCTGCGGGGGCAGCCTGCCTGCCTGTTGCGCGGCAGCAGACGGAACAGTTGCGGCATCGGCAACACAGACGGCGGCAAGGGCTATCAGCGGCAGGAGGGTGCGGCGGCGGATCATCGGCATGAGTGTCTGCTTAGCAGGCTCGCAGCCAGGGTGAAGTCACATCTGAGCGAAGCAGCCGGCGCCCTTGCCCGCCGGCTGCATCCCCCCTTGGCTTTCATGGCCGCGCGCTGCACACTCGATCCATGGCTTTCGACCTGACAGGCAAGATGCTGATCTCGACCCCCGCGATGGGTGATCCGCGTTTCGAGCGCAGTCTGATCTATCTCTGCGCGCATTCGAGCGAGGGGGCGTTTGGACTGGTCGTCAACCGTCCCGTGCCGCAGTTGCGTGTTCGTGAGGTGCTCGATCAGTTGTCTATCGATGCCACCGGACTGACCGAGGATCGCCCGGTCCTGCTGGGTGGCCCGGTGGAACCCGCGCGCGGATTCGTGCTGCATCGCAGCGACCTGGCCGATCCCGGCCCCTCGCAACCGCTTCCCGAGGGGTTGGCGCTCTCTGCCTCGACCGAGGTGTTGTTGGCAATCGGGCAAGGGCAGGGCCCCTCCGCCTGGCTTCTGGCTCTAGGCTACGCCGGATGGGGCGAAGGGCAACTCGAAGATGAGATCGCGCAGAACGCCTGGCTCACCTGTGATGGGCAAGAAGCGCTGATCTTCGTCGATCAGCCGGGCGAGGCGCAGTGGCACGCCGCGCTGCGTTCGATCGGCGTCGATTCGCGAACTCTGTCGGCTACTGCTGGGCGCGCCTGAGCGGGGCTATTCCGCGGCTTCGGGCCGCGGGATCTCGCGTTCGGGCAGGGCCTCGGTCACGATCCGCAGATCGTTGAGCAGATCCAGCAGCAGATGCATTCGTTCCGCGCCGAAAGCTTCGTCTATCTCGCGTCGGGTGCCCTCGGACTGGACGACAAGGGTGTCGAAGAGTGCCTTGCCCTTCGGCGTCAGCGCCACCGTATGCCTGCGGGCATCGGCACTTGGAACCGAGGAGATCAGCCCCCGTTCGCAGAGCGCGCGCAGGATGCGGGTGAGCGACGGCGGCAGTATGACGCAGCGTTGGCAAAGGGTGCCTGCGTCCAGCGGCTCGCCGTCGGCGAGAGCCCGCATCACCCGCCATTGCGGCAGCGTCAGGTCATGGGCATCGGCAAAGCGCTTGAAGCGCCGCATCGTCACCTCGCGTGCACGTAACAGAGCCACGGTGAGCGAGCGCTCGTAGTAATCCTTGCCCGAGGGAATTTCCAGCAGGGTCGGCTGGAGCGATTCGGCATTTGCTTTCATGTGGTAATGTTCTTCGCATCCGCAGAGAATGCAAGCGTTTTTCGCAGCATTGCCTCACCTCTGGACCCGCGCCCGACGCAGGCCTATAAGGCCGGCCATGTGGACCCTTCTCGTGGCGATCCCCCGAATTAGTCGCCCGGCACTCTGACCGAGTTGCCGGGACAAGGTGCTGACGCCTCGCACCGCCGCCGCCGCCCCTGATTCCGCCAAAGGTTTGCCCATGCCCGCCGACACTTCCACCCCGACAATCGACTACCGCGACACGCTGTTCTTGCCGGACACCGAGTTTCCGATGCGTGCCGGACTGCCCCAGCGCGAGCCTGAATGGCTGGCCCGCTGGGAACGGATGCGCATATACGACCAGTTGCGCGAAAAGGCGGGGCGAGTCCCCTTCACGCTGCATGACGGCCCCCCCTATGCGAACGGGCATCTGCATATCGGCCACGCGCTGAACAAGGTGCTGAAGGACTTCGTCGTCCGTTCGCGGCAGATGATGGGTCATGACGCGCGCTATGTGCCCGGCTGGGACTGCCACGGCCTGCCGATCGAATGGAAGATCGAGGAGCAGTATCGCGCCAAGGGCTTGAACAAGGATGAGGTCGATACGGTCGCTTTCCGGCAGGAATGCCGCCGTTTCGCCGAGCACTGGATCGAGGTCCAACGCGAGGAGTTCAAGCGCCTCGGCGTGATCGGTAACTGGGACCAGCCCTATCTGACGATGGACTACCACGCCGAAGCGGTGATCGCGTCCGACTTCATGACGTTCCTGATGAACGGAACGCTCTACCAGGGGTCGAAGCCGGTGATGTGGTCGCCTGTCGAAAAGACCGCGCTGGCCGAGGCCGAGGTCGAGTATCACGAACATACCAGCCACCAGGTCTGGGTGCGGTTCAAAACGGTCGACGGCGCGCTTGATGGCGCTTCGATCCTCATCTGGACCACGACCCCCTGGACCCTCCCGCAAAACCGTGCCGTGGCCTTCAATCCCGAGATCGACTACGGCCTCTATCGCGTGACCGAGGCGCCCGACGGCAGCACCGCGCGGGTGGGTGAGACGCTGCTCATGGCCGATGCGCTGGCCGGCAGCGTCTTCGCCGCCGCGAAGGGTGCTGCTTTCGAGAAGCTGCGCGCCGTCTCGGCCGATGAATTGAAGACCCTGACCCTCGCCCACCCCTTGCGTAGTGCGGAAGGGACGGATGGAGAATGGGACTATGACGTCCCGATGCTGCCCGGCGAACATGTCACCGACGACGCCGGCACCGGCTTCGTGCACACCGCGCCCAGCCATGGCGACGACGACTATGCGCTCGGTCAGAAGCATGGCCTGTCGATGACGTACAACGTGATGGAAGACGGCAGTTTCCGCGCCGACCTGCCGCTTTTCGGCGGCCAGCACATCATCACGTCCGAGGGCAAGGAAGGCCCCGCGAATGTGTCGGTCATCAAGCAGCTGGCCTATGCTGGCGCGCTTTTCGCCAAGGGCAAGTATCGTCACAGCTACCCGCATTCCTGGCGTTCGAAGGCGCCGGTGATCTATCGCAATACACCGCAATGGTTCGTGGCCATCGACCGCAAGCTGGACGACGGCATGGGCGATCACGGCGACACGATCCGCGCGCGCGCGCTGACTTCCATCGACAGTCTGGTGCAATGGACCCCGCCTTCGGGACGCAATCGGCTGCATTCGATGATTGCCGCGCGTCCGGACTGGGTTTTGTCACGTCAGCGGGCCTGGGGCGTGCCGTTGACCTGTTTCGTGAAGAAAGGCGCCAAGCCGACCGACACCGACTTCCTCCTGCGAGATCCGCAGGTAAACGAGCGGATCGTTGCGGCCTTCGAGGCCGAAGGGGCGGATGTCTGGTATGTGGCAGATCTCAAGGAGCGGATCCTTGACGGGCTGCACGACCCGGATACCTATGAGCAGGTTTTTGACATTCTCGATGTCTGGTTCGACTCGGGGTCGACCCATGCCTTCGTTCTCCGCGACCGTGACGACGGGACCGAGGACGGGATTGCAGACCTATACCTTGAAGGGACCGACCAGCACCGCGGCTGGTTCCATTCCTCGATGCTGCAGGCCTGCGGGACGAAGGGGCGCGCGCCCTATCGCGGTGTGTTGACCCACGGGTTTACCCTCGACGAGAAGGGCATGAAGATGTCCAAATCGCTGGGTAACACCGTCGCCCCGCAGGAGGTGATCGACCAGTATGGCGCCGATATCCTGCGGCTGTGGGTGGCGCAGTCCGATTACACGGTCGATCTGCGCATCGGCAAGGAGATCCTGAAAGGCGTTGCGGACAGCTACCGCCGGCTGCGCAACACGCTGCGGTTTTTGGTTGCCAATCTGAAGGACTGGGACCCCGCCGAGCGACTGGAGCCAGCCGAAATGCCCGAACTGGAGCGCTGGGTGCTGCACCGGCTGGCGGAACTGGACGGCCAGGTGCGCGAGGGCTACGCGGCCTATGACTACCAGGGCGTGTTCCAGAAGCTCTTCACCTTCGCGACCTCGGACCTGTCGGCGTATTACTTCGATGTCCGCAAGGATGCGCTTTATTGCGACGCGCCGGGCAGCCGGCGTCGGCGGGCGGCGCGGACGGTGCTGGACCTGCTGTTCCACCGGCTGACGACCTGGCTTGCGCCGCTGCTGGTCTTCACGATGGAGGATGTCTGGCTCTCGCGCTTCCCGGGCGAAGACAGCTCGGTCCATCTGCAGGATTTCCCGCAGACGCCGCGTGACTGGCTGGATCCGGCGCTGGCGAAGAAATGGGCCGGCATCCGGCAGGCGCGCCGGGCTGTGACTGCGGCGCTGGAGTTCCAGCGCCGGGACAAGGTGATCGGGGCGAGCCTTGAAGCGGCGCCCGTCGTCCATGTCCGCGACGAGGAGATGCTGACGGCGCTGAAGACCGTGGATTTCGCCGATATCTGCATCACCTCGGACATCGTGCTGACCGCTGACCCGATCCCGGCCGAAGCGTTCCGCCTGCCCGAGGTTCCGGGCGTCGGGGTCGAGTTCGAGAAAGCCGAGGGCGCGAAATGCCAGCGCTGCTGGAAGATCCTGCCCGATGTCGGCAGCCATGCCCATCCGGGGACCTGCAAGCGGTGCGATGACGCCCTCGGCTGAGGCGATCCGGGCGGCGATCCTGGACCTGGCGCAGGCGCGCGGACCGGAGCGGAGTTTCTGCCCCTCCGAGCCCGCGCGCCGGTTCGGAGCGGACTGGCGCGCGCTGATGCCGGCGGTCCGCGCCGAGGCTGCCGCCCTTCAGGATGAGGGTCTGATCGCGGTCACGCAACGGGGCCAGCCGGTTCGGGCCTGCCGCGCCACCGGTCCGATCCGGCTGCGGCTCGCTGGCGCCGCGCAAGCCTGATCTTGCCGGGAAAGGTCGCTCATATGGCTCCTGCCGAGGCTGTTTCTGCTGATCATCGTCGCTGGTCCACGCGTGGACCGTTGATCAAGCTGTTGGAAGTGATTTATTATTTCCGTGATTGAAGGGTTTTGTTAACCGGGTTACGCAGGGTTGGCGCGCGCCCTGGCCGCTTGGTCGCGGGCTATCGCGGGCTCAAGTCAAACGTCTGGCTTCGCATACCGCGCTGGCGTGTCAGTCGCCACTTGGCTCTGTCATCGAATTGTGATCTGACGCCGGGGGCGAAAGCTGTCGAGCAGTGTGAATGAGCCTTTCCGTCTTTCTTGCCGTGATGCTGGCGGCGGTGCTGCACGCGGGCTGGAACGCCGTGGTCAAGACCGGGCTGTCGAAGCAGACTTCGATGTTCCTGCTGTCGGTCGGTCATGCGGTGATCGGGCTGGCGATCATTCCGTTCTTTCCGCTGCCGCCAGCCGAGGTCTGGCCGTGGTTGCTGGCCTCGGGGTTGATCCACATGGCTTATCAGTTGTTCCTGGCCTATGCCTACGAGCAGG
The DNA here is from genome assembly GCA_964555305.1 of uncultured Rhodobacter sp. Taxonomy (GTDB): domain Bacteria; phylum Pseudomonadota; class Alphaproteobacteria; order Rhodobacterales; family Rhodobacteraceae; genus Pararhodobacter. Next base: position 6,121 of record CAZKSE010000119.1, read on the forward strand.
GCGACCTGAGCCGGGTGTATCCGATCGCGCGTGGGGCGGCGCCGATGATCGTTCTGGTTATCGGAATATTCGCCCTGAGCGATCCGCTCTCGGGCGCTGAGATCGCCGGCATTCTGGTTCTGGGGGGCGGGATCGCGTTGATGGCGCGGGGGGTGTTCCATAACGGAGAATCGCGGCGGTTGCTGCCCTTCGCGCTGGGGACGGCCTGCGCGACGGCAGGCTACACGCTGGCCGACGGGTTGGGGGCGCGGGTCTGGGGCGAGCCGTTGGGCTATGTGTCCTGGCTGATGATCCTGTCGGCGGTCTTCTACACGCCGGCGGCACTGGCGTTGAAGGGCCGGGGCGTGTTGCGGGCCGATGGCCGGGCCTGGGCGTTGGGGCTGGCGGCGGCGGCAGCCTCGTTCCTGGCCTATGCGATCGCGGTCTGGGCGATGACGAAGGCGCCAATCCCGCTGGTGGGGGCGCTGCGCGAAACCTCGATCCTGTTCGCGGTGCTCTTGGGGTGGGTGATCTTCGGCGAGCGGATGGACCGGGGCAAGGTGGTCGCGGCGATGCTGATCGTCGCCGGGGTCGCCCTGACGCGGCTCTGAGGGCGCGGTGGTCCGCGAAAGTGGGTGTGCGGAGAGGCGTCCGCATACGGACGCTTCCGCAAGCATCTGTTCAAAATGGATAAATTCGAAAAATTAACCGTAATGAAATAATTGGATATAGCCCCGGCGCGAGCGGGTGATCCGGGGTGCGCGCTGGTTCAAGTGTCGCGCGCCGGTTCTCGCGTCAGTATTTTCGGCGGCGCACGAAGAGGCTGGGGCGCGGGCGCATCGTGTCCGAGGTCTCGGTCGCCTGTTGGACTGCGCCCACGACGATCAGGTAGACGGAGGTGACGATCAGCCCCCAGGTCACGAATGCGGGCTGGGAGAAATCCGCCCAGGCCGACCAGCCCGCGAGCAGGGTCCAGAGCACCGCCGTCGGCAGGGTGATCATCCGCCAGCGCACGGTGCGCACTGGATGGACGAATTTCACCTGCACGAACATCGACACCGCCAGGATCACGACCAGGCCGAGGATGATCCAGAAATCCGGGCGTGTGGCGAAGACGACGACAGCGACCATGTTCCAGCAGGCCGGAAAGCCGGAGAAGGAATTGTCGGCGGTCTTCATCCTGGTGTCGGCGAAATAGAGGACCGACGCGAAGGTGATGACGATGATCGCCGCCCAGCCGGTCCAGCCGGGCAGAAGCCCCGACTGGAAAAGCGCGAAGGCCGGGATAAAGACATAGGTGAGGTAGTCGATGATCAGATCCAGAAGCGCGCCGTCGATGATCGGCGCCTTGGTCTTGACGTGGTAGCGCCGCGCCAGCGGGCCGTCGATCCCGTCCACGATGAAGGCCACGACCAGCCATAGGAACATCAGGCTCCACTGCCCCTCGACCGCGGCGAGCATCGCGAGCATGGAGAAGACCGCGCCAGTGGCGGTGAACAGATGGACCGAATAGGCGCGCCAAGTCTCGTACATTGCCCTCTTCTTGCTCAGTTCGGCCGGTCGCGCAACCGTTCGCCCGCCCCATCCGAGGTCGCGCGCGGATGCGCGGCGCGATAGGCCTGCATCAGGCGGGCGCTGTCGACGCCCGTGTAGATCTGGGTGGTCGACAGCGAGGCGTGGCCGAGAAGTTCCTGGATCGCGCGCAGATCTCCTCCGGCAGCCAGCAGATGCGTGGCGAAGGAATGGCGCAGGGCATGGGGCGTGGCGGTGGCGGGCAGGCCAAGGCGCAGGCGCGCGCCCTCCATCGCGCGGGCGACGAGGCGGGGGTTGAGCGGGCCGCCCCGGGCACCGCGAAAGAGCGGCTCGGACGGGTCCAGCGGCCAGGGGCAGAGCCGGGCGTAGTCGGCGACGGCTTCGGCGGCCGCGGGGAGCACCGGCACCAGCCGTTCCTTGCCGCCCTTGCCGCGGATGCGCAGGCTGGCGCCCAGGTTCTTGTCGCGCCCGGTCAGGCCGAGGGCTTCGGAGATGCGCAAGCCGCAGCCGTAAAGCAGCGTGACGACGGCGGCGTCACGGGCGCGGATCCAGTCCTCGGGGTGGTCGTCGCTGACGGTTTCAAGCACCTTGCGGGCGTCGGTTTCACTGAGCGGCCGGGGCAGGGGGCGGGCGTGGCGTGGGGCGCGCGCGGCAAGGAAGACATCGGGATCGAAGCCGGGCTCGCGTTCGGCCAGCCAGCGGGCGAAGGACTTCATCGCCGAGAGGGCACGCGCCAGCGAGCGGGGTCCGACGCCGCGCGCCCGCGCCGCCGCCATCCAGCTGCGCAGATCCGATTGCGTGACGGCACGCAGCTGTGCCATGCCCGCCGCGCCGCCGTGGTGCCCGGCGAGGAAGGCCAGAAACCCGGCGACATCGGTGCGATAGGCGGTGATCGTGTGATCGGCCGCATCCTGCAGCGCGGCCATCCCCTGCAGCCAGTCGACCAGCGCCTGGCGCAGCGCGGGGCTGATCGCCGGCAGGTCGTCGCTCATCCCAGCCAGCGGCGCAGCACCTTTTCCACGACGCCCGTGAAGAAGGCCATGAGGTCGGTGGCCTGCCCGGGCTTGTAGTGCTGCGCATCGCGCGAGCCCAGGGCCAGCATCGCGTCGCCCCGGCCGCGGCCCAGGTCCAGGCGCATCAGCGCTTCGGAGTGGATCGCGCCGCCGAGCGCGCCGTAGAGATCGCCCTCGAACGGGACGGCCTGGCGCAGGACGATCCGGCGGGCGGGCGCGTTCCGGCTCTGGCGCATGTAATCGACGATGAAGCCCGGGGGCTGCATGGCGATGACGGTGTCGCGCATCCCGGGCGCCGGGGCGCCGGCATCCTCCAGCACCAGACGCACGGCATCGATCTGCAGGATGTCGGCCAGTTCACCCTCAAGGATCTGGATGAGGGTATCGAAATCCGGGGCGGAAAGGATCGCCTCGACCGCGCGGTGCATCTGATTGGTGGCGGCGACGTTCTCATAGGCGGCGGCGACGACGGCGTCATGCGTGCCCTGCAGCTTGGTCAGCTGCGCCTCGAGCCGAGCCATCGCCATCGCCCGCAGATCGACGACGTTGCTGCCCACATCGCCTTCCGCCCTCTCGACCAGGGCGCGCATCAGCGCCGGATCGTCCAGGATCAGGGTGGGGTCGGCCAAGACGCGCGCGCGCCAATCGCTGACGGCACGCGCCGGTTCGGCGTGTTCGGTGACTGCCATGACTGCCTCATATCTTTTTCGTTTGGCCGACCCTATATCAGGTCAGAGAATTTTCTGACCCGTTTTTTCCCAGTCCTTCAGGAACTGTGCCAGCCCTGCATCGGTCAGCGGGTGGCTGGCCAGTTTGCGGATCACCTCGGGCGGGGCGGTCATCACGTCGGCGCCGATGAGCGCGGCTTGCGCCACATGGTTCACCGTGCGGATCGAGGCGGCGAGGATCTCGGTCTCGAAGCCGTAGTTGTCGTAGACCTGACGGATGTCGCGGATCAGTTCCATTCCGTCGAGGTTGATGTCATCGAGCCGGCCGATGAAAGGAGAGATGAAGGTGGCGCCGGCCTTGGCCGCGATCAGCGCCTGGTTGACCGAGAAGCAGAGGGTGACATTGACCATGCGCCCTTCGCCGGTCAGCACCTTGCAGGCCTTCAGCCCGTCCCAGGTGAGCGGCAGCTTGACGGTGATGTTCGGCGCGATCTCGGCCAGTCTGCGGCCCTCGGCGATCATCTCATCGGCTTTCAGCGCCACGACCTCGGCCGAGACGGGGCCCGAGACGATGTCGCAGATCTCCTTCGTGACCTCGAGGATGTCGCGGCCGGATTTCAGGATCAGCGAGGGGTTGGTGGTCACGCCATCGACCATGCCCAGATCGTTGAGTTCGGCAATCGCCGCCACATCGGCGGTATCGACAAAGAATTTCATGGCTCGCTCATGGGTTGCGGTGGGGTTCGCCCGGCGTCATACCTGATGTCCCATCCGCCCGAAAGCCCCGACAGCCGCATGGTCCCGGACGAGGTCCGCCACTTTCCCCCCGACGCGCCGCTTGCCGTCCTCACCACGCAGCCGATCGACCGCGTGCTGGATTACCGCGCGCCCGAGACCGGCGCGCGAACGGGCGATTTCGTCGAGGTGCCGCTGGGTCCGCGCAAGGTGCTGGGCGTGGTCTGGGGCGGGCCGGAGAGCGATTTGCCGGTGGCGAAGCTGCGCCCGGTGCTGCGGGTTCTGGACGTGCCGCCGATGCGCGACGAGCTGCGCGCCTTCCTGAGCCGCGCGGCGGAGTACACGCTGACGCCGATGGCACTGATGCTCTGGCTGGCGACGCGCGCGCCGGGGCTTTTCGATGCGCCGCGGATGCGCAAGGTCTACCTGGCGGGCGACCCGCCGGTGCGGATGACCGACGCGCGCGCTCGGGTCCTGGATGCTTTCGACGCCTACGGCGGCGCGGCGCTCACCATCACCGAGATCACGCGCGCGGCAGGTGTCAGTCCCTCGGTCGTGCAGACGCTGGCCGCGCGCGGTGGATTGATCGAGGTCGAGGCCCCGGTCGATACGCCCTATCCGCGGCTCGATCCTGCCCGTGCCGGTATGGTGCTGTCCGACGATCAGCGCGCGGCGGCCGAGACATTGCAGGCGGGTACGGGCGCATTCGGCGTGACGCTGCTGAAGGGTGTTACCGGGTCGGGCAAGACCGAGGTCTACATGGAGGCCGTCGCCGCCTGCCTGCGTGCCGGCCACCAGGCGCTGGTCCTGCTGCCCGAGATCGCGCTGACCGCCCAGTTCCTGACCCGGGTTGAAGAACGTTTTGGCGCGCGGCCGGCCGAATGGCATTCAGGCGTCACGCTGACCGAGCGGCGCCGGCTCTGGCGGATGGTCGGGCAGGGCGGCGCGCAGCTCATTGTCGGCGCGCGCTCGGCGCTTTTCCTGCCTTACCGCGACCTGGGCCTGATCGTCGTCGATGAGGAACACGACACCAGCTACAAGCAGGAGGATGGCGTTCTATACAACGCGCGGGACATGGCGGTGTTGCGAGCGTCGATCGTGGGTGCGCAGGTCGTTCTGGCCTCGGCCACGCCGTCGCTGGAAAGCTGGGTGAACGCCGAGAGCGGCAAATATGCCCGGCTCGACCTGCCGGCGCGCTTTGGCGTGGCGGAACTTCCGGAAATGAAGGCCATAGACCTGCGCGGCGAAGAGATGCCCTCGGGGCGCTGGATCTCGCCCAGCCTGAAACGCGCCATCGAGGCCCGTTTGCTGGCGGGCGAACAATCGCTTCTGTTCCTCAATCGCCGCGGTTACGCGCCGGTCACGGTCTGCCGCGGGTGCGGGCATCAGATCCAATGCGCCGACTGCGACGCGCGCATGGTCGAGCATCGCTTTCTCAAACGGCTCATGTGCCACCAATGCGGCGCGACCGCCCCGGTGCCGGAGACATGCCCCGCCTGCGGCGTGGCGGGGCGCATGGCGGCTGTCGGCCCCGGCGTCGAGCGGCTGGAGGAAGAGGCGCGCGCGACCTTTCCCGAGGCACGCGTGGCGGTGCTTTCCTCGGACCTGTTCGGCTCGTCGCGGGCGTTGAAGGCGCAGATCGACGCGATTGCGGCGGGCGAAGCCGATATCGTCATCGGCACGCAGCTGGTCGCCAAGGGGCACAATTTTCCGCTGCTGACGCTTGTCGGCGCGATCGATGCCGACCTGGGCCTGCACGGCGCGGACCTGCGTGCGGCCGAGCGGACGTTCCAGTTGATCCGGCAGGTCGCGGGGCGCGCGGGACGGGCCGAAAAGCCGGGTCTGGCGCTTTTGCAGACCCATCAGCCGGACCACCC
>CAZKSE010000120.1:0-11869 GCA_964555305.1 uncultured Rhodobacter sp.
CGTCGAGCGCGGCATCTTCGGGCGCGGAGGCTTCGGCCTCGGCCGTCAGGGCGGCGAGTTCCGCAGGGCTGAGCAGCCTTGGCGCCGCGGCCGCATCGGGCCGGCCGCAGCCCGTCAGCGCCAGCGCGCCGGCCAGAAAGGCGCCGTAGGAGGCAAGACGGCGAATGGGGATCATCGGCTCCGGACCGTGGTTGCGGTTTCGCATCCTAGACCGTCGGCATCGACCCCGACAAGCCGGACCTCGCCGGCTCCAGCCCCACCAGCGACCGTATCGCGGCCGGGTGCAGCCCCTGCGCGCGGTAAAGCGCCAGCGCCCGGGCGTCGTCGCGCTTCGCCAGCCGCTTTCCGGCGTCGTCGCGAATAAGCCGGTGATGATGATAGGTGGGCAGCGGCAGGTCCAGAAGCCGCTGCAACAGGACATGGATCGCCGTGGCGGCGAACAGATCCGCGCCGCGCGTGACCACCGTGACGCCCTGCGCCGCATCATCGACCACCACCGCCAGATGATAGGACGTGCCGATATCCCGCCGCGCCAGGACGACATCGCCGATCTGCTCGATCATCATCGCGCTGTCGAAGACATGCTGACCCGGATAGACCGGCCCCGTCTCGGCAAAACTGACGAGGCCGCCCACGCGCGCCATGGCCGCGCCCATGTCCAGACGGATCGCCGCCCCCGCCTGCGGATGCCGCGCATGGCGGCAGGTGCCCGGATAGACCGGCCCATCGGGGCCGAGGGTTTGCGCGCCTTCCTGCGGGGCCGAAAGGGCGGCGCGGATATCGGCGCGTGTGCAGGTGCAGGCATAGACCAGCCCCAGCGCCTCCAGACGTTCCAGCGCCGCTGCATAGCTGCTCAGCCGCTCGGACTGCCGCATGACGGGTTCGGGCCAGTCCAGCCCCAGCCAGTGCAGGTCCCCGTAGATACCGCGCTCCCATTCGGGTTTGGCGCGGGCAGTGTCGATATCCTCGATCCTGAGCAGGAAGCGCCCCCCGGCCGTCTGCGCCAGGTCCCAGGCGGTGAGCGCCGAAAACGCATGGCCCAGATGCAACGGCCCCGTGGGCGAGGGCGCGAAACGGGTGATCAGCCCAGCCATTCCCGGAACGCGGCCTTGGCGCGGTCGGTATAGGCAAGGTAACGATCCTTGCGCCCGCGCCGGCCGCCCTTCGCATCAATGGGCGGGAACAGGCCGAAGTTGACGTTCATCGGCTGGAACGTCTTTGCCTCGGCCCCGCCGGTGATGTGATGGATCAGCGCCCCCATCGCCGTTTCGCGCGGCGGCGGCGGCAGGGTCTGGCCGCGGATCTCGGCCGCGGCCATCCGGCCGGCGACAAGCCCCATCGCGGCCGATTCGACATAGCCCTCGACTCCGGTGATCTGACCGGCGAAGCGGATGTTCGGCCGCGAGCGGAGGCGCATCTGGTCATCGAGCAGCGTGGGAGAGTTGAGGAACGTGTTGCGATGGATCCCGCCCAGACGGGCGAAGGCCGCGTTCTCCAACCCCGGGATCATGCGGAAGACCTCGGTCTGCGCGCCGTATTTCATCTTCGTTTGGAAGCCGACGATGTTGTAGAGCGTCCCCAGCGCATTATCCCGGCGCAGTTGCACCACCGCATAGGGTTTCACGTCGGGCTGATGGGGGTTGGTCAGGCCCACCGGCTTCATCGGCCCGTGCCGCAAGGTTTCGCGCCCGCGCTCGGCCATCACCTCGATCGGCAGGCAGCCGTCGAAGTAACCGGCCGTCTCGCCTTCATGGAATTCGGTTTTCGGGGCGGCGAGGATCGCGTCGATGAAGGCCTCATAGGTGGCGCGATCCATCGGGCAATTCAGATAGGCCTTGCGCTGCTCCTCGGTCTCGCCCTTGTCGTAGCGCGACTGGAACCAGGCCTTGGCGAGGTCGATCGAATCGAAATGCACGATGGGCGCGATCGCATCGAAAAAGGCCAGCGCCTCGGCCCCTGTTTCAGTGCGGATCGCCTGCGCCAGCCCGTCCGAGGTGAGCGGCCCGGTGGCGATGATCCACTGCCCTTCACGCGGCAAATCGGCGATCTCGCCCGGTTCGACGCGGACCCGCGGGTGGGCGCGCAGCCGTTCGGTGACCGCGCGGGCAAAGAGGTCACGGTCCACCGCCAGGGCACCGCCCGCCGGCAGCGCATGGGCGTCGGCCATTTGCATGATCAGCCCGCCCGCCGCGCGCATTTCCCAGTGCAGGAGGCCGACGGCGTTCTGCTCGTCATCGTCCGATCGGAAAGAGTTCGAACAGACCATCTCGGCAAGATCGCCGGTGCGGTGGGCAAAGGTGCCGACGCTCGGGCGCATTTCGTGGATGACGACCTGCACCCCTGCTTCCGCCGCTTGCCAGGCGGCTTCGGATCCGGCCATGCCGCCGCCGATGATATGCAACGCGTCGCTCATGGCGCTCATCTAGCGGCGCGGAGGGCCGAAGAAAAGGGGCGCTGCAGCGGGGTTCGGGCGCTTTGGGCGCGGGCACTGGCCCGGGCACGCGCCGGCCGGCCCCTCGATGGGGTCGGCCGGCGCGCCCCCGTTTCCGGTGAACCGGCCGCGGGTCAGGCCGGTAACGGCTCGGCGCGGCCCAGTTTGGCGTCAATCGACAGCCGCCCGGCGCCAATCATCGCCAGCAGCAGATACCCGCCGGTCAGGCCGAGGTTCTTCATGAGCGCGTTCATCTGCATCTGATCGGCCGGATCGAAATGATAGAGCAGGCCCGAGACCAGACAGAACGCGCCCAGTCCCAGCGCCGCGGCACGGGTCTGAAAACCTACCAGGATCGCGACTCCGGCCAGGATCTCGAACAGGACCACCGGCCAGGCCAGGAAGGCCGGGATGCCGCCGGTCGCCATGTAGGCGCCAAAGCCCTGGACGTCGCCCAGCTTGCCCAGCCCGGCCACGATGAACAGGATGGCCAGCAGGATGCGGGCCACGAGGATCGATACGTTGGTCATGAAACTTCCTCCGGTGAACGCCGGGTTGTGGCGCTGGACCGCAAGATAGGATCGCGCCGCCGGGGGCAATTGCGCAGGGTTCCACAGACCGCGCGCATCAGCGCACAGCGCGCCCGTGGGAGGTCTCAGATCAGCGCCAGTCGCTCGGCGCCCTCGGGGTCGGGATAGGGCCGGTAGAGGCCGTATTCCACATGCGCGACATGCTGGTGCATCTGCTCGTAGCGGCGATGCGCCTCGTCATCGGCCTCGGCCAGGAAATGGAAGGCTGCATCCAGCTGCGCCAGATCGGCGACCTCGATTTCCAGCAGGAAGTCGGCGCAGCCCGGCCCGGCCAGGTTCAGCTTGCGTCGGAAGAGCCGCCAGGTGCCGATCCGCCCCTGATCCCGCAGAAGCGTCAGCCATTGATCCAGCGCCGAAGCAAAGAGCAACGCCTTGGCATCGTGCTTCAGGTCGATCATGCAATGGTAAAGGTTCATGGCGCCCGCCTGTGAAGCTGAGCGCCCAGTCTAGGCGGGGTTTCTTGCGCGGCGGTAAACGCGGCCGCGGGTCTGCGCGCCGCCCGCACACAGACCCGCTGATCGCCTCATCCCGCGCGCAAAAGGCGCGCGATAGCGTCCTTCAACTCGACCCGCTTGCGACGCAGTTCGGCCTCGTAGCTCTCTGAAACCGGCTCCACATTCGTCTCGGCGCGGTGGATGGCGCGGTTAAGCTCGTGATACTCCTCGGCGAGTCGGGCGAAACGGGGATCACTCACCTTCAGGCCGTGCAGCTTTTCGGCGAACTCGGGAAAATCCTCGGCCAACTCATGCGGCGTGTGGGTCATCATGTCCTCTCGGGTTGGTGCGGCCCGAGAATGCACCGCGCCCGTCCCCGCGACCTTGATCTGGATCACCGAGAGCGTCGCGACGGGCCTGCTTGCGGCAGAAGCGCCCACCGGCGGAACCGAAGCCTGCGCGCGATGTTTCCCCTGTGACGCGACAGAAGAAAGGCGAGGACCGATGCCCGACAAGAGCCGAGAAGCGCATCCCGCAGCCACCGTCGAGGAGCGGCGCGCGCTGGACGCCGACGAGCTGGAAATGGCCAACCAGGCGCGCAAACCCAAGCTGGCCGAGCTCTCGGATCGCGAGCTTTCCGACTTGATCAGCCGCCTGCGTTCCCGCCGCAACCGTGCCCGCGACATCTCCGACCGGCAGGGCCGCGAGGCGCGCTCGAAAGCCGCGCCTGCCGGTGCGACCCCCGCCCGCGGCAACGAGGGTACCGTCACCAAGCGCGACTATCTCCACGCTGCGCTGACCCGCGCAATGGAAGAGCGCGACGCCCGCGGTGGCGGGCAGCCCGCCGATGCCGAGAAGGATGCACCCAGCCAGCGCCAACTGGCCGAAAAGGCGATGGAACTCAAAGAGGCGGGCGAGACCGGCAATAACGAAATGATGGAAGACGGCGCCCCGCTGCATCCCGACGATCCGGACGCAAGCGAGGGGAAGGGCAATCTCGACGACACCGCCCGCCGCACCGCCCCCTCGGGCGCGTTTGACCATGTCGGTGAGCTGCCGTCGCGTGAACGCTCGCGCACGCGGTATTGAACCACTCGCTCGGGAATCCGTGACCACTCATCGGATCATCCCTTTCAAGCCGTCCTGCCAGGCGGCGATGCCGGATCTTGTCAGAGTGGCATGGATGCCCGTTTTCGACCAGATTGACCGGTCGGTGCCGGGGTTTGGTTTAGGATGCTTTCCATCCCGTTGGGTGGCAAGTCCGCCAGCGCGCCGACATAGCCGCCCTTCTGAACGAGAGGCCCCAGGGATCCTGGCTGACGGTGGAGGAAGGCCGGCTGATCGGCATCGTGGGTCTGCGCCTTCACCCGGAAAACCGCATGGGCGAGGTCGTGTTTCTCGCCACCTTGCCCGATGCACCGCGCCCAGGGATTGGGCGCGCGTTGTTGGATCACGCCAATTGGATGACCCGTGCAGCCGCGATGCAGATCTTAATGGTCGAAACGGTCGAAGACCCGGGCCACGCGTCGGCCCGGGTCGCGTCGCTTACTCCTCGTCGCCCTGATCGGCGATCCGCGCGACCGAAACGACCTCCTCGCCGGTGCCGTTCAGATTCAGCACCCTGACCCCGCCGCCGATGCGCGACAGGAACCGAATGCCGTCGATCGGCACGCGGATCGACTGCCCGCCCGAGGTCACCAGCATCACCTGATCGGCCATCTCGACCGGGAACGCGGCGACCAGTGCGCCCCCGCGCCGCGCGTTGTCGGTGGCGCGCACGCCCTGCCCGCCGCGGTTCGTCACCCGGTAATCGTGGCTGGAGGTCAGCTTGCCCAAGCCGCCCGCGGTGATCGTCAGCAGCAGATCCTCGGCCGCGGACATCTCGGCATAGCGTTCGGGCGACAGCTGGCCGATCTCGGTCTCGGCTTCGTCTTCCTCGGCCTCCACCTCTTCGGTGCTGCCGGCCATCAGGCGGCGCTGCTTCAGGTAGGCGGCCCGTTCCTCTGGCGTGGCCTCGAAATGGCGGATCACGGCCATCGACACGACGCGGTCGCCCTCGGCCAGACGAATGCCACGCACGCCGGTCGAATCGCGGCCCTTGAAGACGCGGACGTCGGTCGTCGGGAAACGGATGGCGCGGCCGAGCGCGGTGACCAGCATCACGTCGTCGCCCTCGTCGCAGATGCGGGCGTTGACCAGGCTCACGCCCTCGGGCAGGCGCATCGCGATCTTGCCGTTGCGCATCACGTTGGTGAAATCCGAAAGCGCGTTGCGCCGTACATCCCCAGCGGAGGTGGCGAAGAAGATCTGCAGCTTGCCCCAATCCTCCTCGGGTGCGTCGACGGGCATCAGGGCCGCGACGCTGATCCCGGTGGCAATCGGCAGGATGTTGATGACCGCCTTGCCGCGCGCGCTGCGGCCGGCGAGCGGCAGGCGCCAGCACTTAAGTTTGTAAACCATCCCGTCGGTGGTGAAGAAGAGAAGGTTCGTGTGCGTATTGGCGACGAAGAGCGTGGTGACCACGTCGTCTTCCTTCGTCGACATCGAGCTGAGGCCCTTGCCGCCGCGCCGCTGGGCGCGGAACTCGGCCAGCGGCGTGCGCTTGATGTAGCCGGACTGGGTGATCGTCACCACCATGTCCTCGCGCTCGATCAGGTCCTCGTCGTCCATGTCGCCGGCCCAATCGACGATCTCGGTCCGGCGAGGAACGGCGAACAGCTCGCGCACCTCGCGCAGCTCGTTCGCGATGATCTCCATGATCCGCGCGCGCGAGCGCAGGATGTCTAGGTAGTCGCGGATCTTGGCGGCCAGTTCCTCCAGCTCGTCGGTGACTTCCTTGACGCCCATCGCGGTCAGGCGCTGGAGGCGCAGCTCCAGAATGGCGCGGGCCTGGATTTCGCTGAGGTTGTAGGTGCCGTCCTCGTTCATCGTGTGGCTGGGGTCGTCGATCAGCCGGATGTAGGGGGCGATGTCCTCGGCCGGCCAGCGGCGGGTCATCAGCTTCTCGCGCGCTTCCGCTGGATCTGCCGAGGCGCGGATGGTCGCCACCACCTCGTCGACGTTCGAGACCGCGACGGCCAGCCCGCAGAGGACATGGCTGCGCTCCCGCGCTTTGTTAAGTTCGAACGCGGTGCGGCGGGTGACGACCTCCTCGCGGAAGGTGACGAAATGGGTCAGGAAGTCGCGCAACGTCAACTGCTCGGGCCGGCCGCCGTTCAGCGCCAGCATGTTGCATCCGAACGATGTCTGCATCGGTGTGAACCTGAAAAGCTGGTTCAGCACCACATCGGGGGTCGCGTCGCGCTTCAGCTCGATCACCACGCGCACACCGACGCGGTCGGATTCGTCGGCGACATGGGCGATACCCTCGATCTTCTTCTCGCGGACGGAGTCGGCGATCCTTTCGACCATCGTGGACTTGTTCACCTGGTAGGGTATCTCGTCGACGATGATCGCGTAACGGTCCTTGCGCAATTCCTCGATATGGGTCTTTGCCCGGATCACGACCGAGCCGCGCCCTTCCAGATAGGCCTTCCGCGCGCCCGAGCGGCCAAGGATCAGCCCACCCGTGGGGAAATCCGGTGCAGGAACGAATTGCATGAGCTCGTCGCTGGTCAGGTCCGGGTTTTCGATCAGCGCCAGCGTGGCGTCCACCACCTCGCCCAGGTTGTGGGGGGGGATGTTGGTGGCCATGCCGACGGCGATGCCGCCTGCGCCGTTGACCAGCATGTTCGGAAAACGCGCGGGCAGGACCGTCGGTTCGCGGTCCTTGCCATCGTAATTGTCCTGAAAGTTGACCGTATCCTTCTCAATATCGGCGAGCAGGAAGTTCGCGGGCCGGTCCATGCGCACTTCGGTGTAGCGCATCGCCGCAGCGGTGTCGCCGTCCATCGAGCCGAAGTTGCCCTGTCCGTCCAGCAGCTTCAGCGACATCGAGAAGGGCTGCGCCATCCGCACCAGCGCATCGTAGATCGCGCTGTCGCCATGCGGGTGGTATTTCCCCATCGTATCGCCCACGGCGCGCGCCGACTTGCGATAGGGCTTGTCGTGGGTATTGCCGGATTCATACATCGCGAACAGGATGCGGCGATGCACGGGCTTGAGGCCGTCGCGCAGATCGGGGATGGCGCGGCTGACGATCACGCTCATCGCATAGTCGAGATACGAGGCGCGCATTTCCTGCGTGATCGAGACGGTCGGTCCCGAGGGCTTCTTCGCCTCGGTCTCGTCGGGGTTCTCGGGGGTGTCGGTCACCGGGGCCTCGCTGGTGCAATGCGCAAGATATTGTTGGCTGGCTTATAGCAAGACCCCAAGGGCGGGCGCAATGGCGCGGGGCCGCCGGGGCTGACCTGAGTCAATGTTGCCACCGTCCGCTTGCTGCTAGACTATAAGGCAACGGATCAGGAGGAACCGCATGTACCGCAACATACTGGTGCCCGTCGCCTACGAGGCCGGGCACGACGCCAAGCAGGAACTGGACGCCGCACGCAAGCTTGCCGATCCCGGGGCGAAGATCACGCTTCTGCATGTGATGGATCCCGTCCCCTTCTTTGCCATCGACTACATGCCCGAGGGCTATAGGGACGAGCTGACCCGCGCCATCGAGGCAGATTTGCAAAGGCTGGCAGACACTTTGCAAAACGGCGATGTCTCCGTGATCGAAGGCGACGCCCCGCGCGAGATCCTCGAGTGGGCCGAGGCCAACCAGGTGGATTGCATCGTTCTGGCCACGCACCGCAGCGACACGTCGCTTTACGGCTCGACGGCCGCGCGGGTGGTGCGCTATGCGCCCTGTGCGGTGCATCTGCTGCGGTAAGGAGACGGGCATGTCGGTCAAACGGGTCGCGATTCTGGGGGCTTCGGGCTACACGGGCGCAGAGTTGGTGCGCCTGATTGCCACGCATCCGGGCTTCGAGGTCGCGGCACTGACCGGCGAGCGGAAGGCGGGACAGTCGATGGCCTCGGTCTTTCCGTTCCTTCGCCATCTGGACCTGCCGGGGCTCACCCGGATCGAGGATCTGGACCCATCGGCGATCGATCTGGCGTTTTGCGCGCTGCCCCATGCGACCAGCCAGGCCGTCATCAGCGAGTTGCCGGGCGATCTGCGCATCGTCGATCTGTCCGCCGACTTCCGACTGCGCGACCCGGCCGCCTATCAGCAATGGTACGGCAAGCCGCACGCCGCCCCCGACCTTCAGGCCGAGGCGGTTTACGGGCTGACCGAATTCTACCGCGACCAGATCCGTGCGGCGCGCCTGGTGGCCGGCACCGGCTGCAACGCGGCGACCGGGCTCTACGCCCTTCTGCCGCTGATCGAGGCGGGTGTGATCGACGCCGACGAGATCATCCTCGATCTGAAATGTGGTGTTTCGGGCGCGGGCCGGGCGCTCAAGGAAAATCTGCTGCATGCCGAACTCTCCGAGGGCACGCAGCCCTATGCGGTGGGCAGCACGCATCGCCACCTTGGCGAATTCGATCAGGAACTGAGCCGCGCGGCGGGCCGGGAGGTTCGCATCCAGTTCACGCCGCATCTGGTGCCGATGAACCGCGGGATCCTGGCCAGCGCGTGGCTGAAGGGCGATCCTGCCCGCATTCACGATGTCTTGTCCGCCCGCTACAGCGAGGAGCCTTTCATTCAGGTGCTTCCTTTTGGCGCAGTCCCCTCGACTCATGATGTGCGCGGATCCAATTTCGTGCATATAGGGGTGGTTGGCGACCGGCGCCCGGGCCGCGCGATGGTGGTGGCAACGCTCGACAACCTGACCAAGGGCTCCTCGGGCCAGGCGTTGCAGAACGCGAACCTGATGATGGGCTTTGACGAGGCCGCGGGCCTGATGGCGCCGCCGCTCTTTCCGTGAGGGGGTCATGAAGGGCCTGAAGAAGAAGCGCAGAATCCAGATCATCCTGGTCGCCGCAGTGTCGCTGACGCTGTCCACGGCGCTTATCGGATACGCCATGCGCGACGGGATCAATTTCTTCCGTTCGCCAAGTCAGGTCATGGCCGATCCGCCCCCCGCGAACGAGGTTTTCCGGCTGGGTGGGCTGGTCGAGGCCGGATCGATCCGCCGCGGCCAGGGCGAGGAGGTCTTCTTTCGGGTGACCGATAACTGCATTTCGGTCGAGGCGCGCTTCCGCGGCATTCTGCCCGACCTGTTTGGCGAGAACGAGGGGACGGTGGCGACCGGCCGCTGGGTCGATGGTGTCTTCGAGGCGCACGAGGTCCTCGCCAAGCACGACGAGACCTACATGCCGCGCGAAGTGGCCGATTCGCTCGTCGCGATGGAAGAGGCGCATGAGGCCGGCGCCGACTGCGCCGAGATGCCGGTTTACGAAGCGTCCGCTGGCGAGTCCTGATTTCAACCACTTCTTTCCATCCTGCTCCGAAACACCATTCGGAGAGGCAGGATGCGCAACATTCGCAAGCTTGCCGAAGAGATCGTCGCCCGCGAGGGCGGCTTCGTGGACGACCCCGCCGATCCCGGCGGGGCCACGAACTTCGGCGTTACCATCCACACCATGCGCCGGCTGGGGCTGGACCTGACCGGCGACGGGCAGATCGACGCGGCCGATGTGCGCGCGCTGACCCGCGATCAGGCGGTGGACATCTTCATCGAGCATTACTGGCGCAAGCCCCGGATCGACGCGCTGCCCGAGATGCTGCACGCCTCGGTCTTCGACATGTATGTCAATGCCGGCGCCAACGCGGTCCGGGTGTTGCAGCGCCTGCTGCTCGAGATGGGCTATGACATCGATGTCGATGGCGCGATCGGCCCGCAGACCATCCGTGCCGCGCAGGCCGCGGCCTTGGTTGCGCCTGGGCATCTGGCCGATGCCTACGGGATTGCGCGGCGCGACTACTACTACACCCTCGCCGATGCGCGCCCGGCCAGCCGGAAATATGCGCGTCGCCGCGATGGCGGCAAGGGCGGCTGGATCGCCCGCGCGGAGGAGTTCATCAGCGCCCGCTATCACCTGACCCTGAACGAGCATCGCGAAAGGACGGCGGCATGGGGATGATCGCAGGAGGATTGCGCGCGCTACTGGGCGGCGGGGCCGCCGGAGCCGTGGCGCTCGGTCAGACCGTCGGCGGTGTGGCCGAGATCTTTCGCCCGAACGAGACGCGGCGGATGGAACTGGGCCATGACGCCTACATGTCGGCCCATGCCAGCCAAACAGCCGAGTTCGCCTATGCGCGGCAGGGCTGGTTCGATGGCTTCGTCAACGGCCTGAACCGGCTGCCACGGCCGCTTCTGGCCCTGGGAACGCTGGCGCTGTTCATCTACGCGATGGCCGAGCCCGAGGGCTTTGCCCGCCGGATGCGCGGCCTGACCGAGGTCCCCGAGCCGCTGTGGTGGCTGCTCGGCGCAGTTGTCGCCTTCTATTTCGGCGCGCGCGAAGCGCATCACCTGCGGTCGCACAAGCCGGTGATTCGATCCGGCGCGCCCGCGCCACCCGATCCTGCCGCCAGTCATGCCCCTGCCAACCGCAAGGCCGGCAGTAACCCCGCGTTGGACGACTGGCGAAAACAGGCGCCGGGCCCTGCGGGGCCGGATTATCACGGTCCTTGAACGACGATGGCGCCCGGTCGATCCGGGCGCCTTTCGTTTGGGCACACGCCTTGCCGGGGCCAAGGGTGCGCTGCCCGCGCTGCTCTGACGCAGTCTTTACCGCTGCCGGCGCTTTGCCGCTGGGCGAAAGCCCGCTATAAAACCTCGCATGATCGTAGAGCTCGGACATTTCGCCCTCATTCTCGCCTTCGCGGTATCCCTCATCCAGTCGGTCGTGCCCCTGGTCGGCGCGCACAAGGGATGGGGGGACTGGATGGCTGCGGCCAATCCGATGGCCAGCGCGCAATTCGCGCTGGTCGCGGTCAGTTTCGCCGCCCTGACCTGGGCCTTCGTCACCTCGGATTTCTCGGTGGCGCTGGTCGTGGACAATTCGCACACCGCCAAGCCGATGATCTACAAGATCTCGGGCGTGTGGGGGAACCACGAGGGCTCTCTGCTGCTGTGGGTGCTGATCCTCACGCTTTTCGGCGCCTGCGCGGCCTGGTTCGGGAGCAATCTGCCGGCCACGCTGCAGGCGCGGGTGCTGGCGGTGCAATCCTCGATCGCGGCCGCCTTCATGGCCTTCACGATCTTCACGTCGAACCCGTTTTCGCGGACGGTCTTTCCGCCCTTCGACGGGCGCGATCTGAACCCGCTTCTGCAAGATCCGGGTCTGGCGCTGCATCCGCCCTTCCTCTACCTCGGCTATGTCGGCCTTTCGATGGCGTTCTCCTTCGCGGTCGCCGCGCTGATCGAAGGGCGGGTCGATGCCGCCTGGGGCCGCTGGGTCCGCCCCTGGACGCTGGCGGCCTGGGTCTTTCTGACCATCGGCATCGCGCTGGGGTCCTGGTGGGCCTATTACGAGCT
>CAZKSE010000121.1:0-11471 GCA_964555305.1 uncultured Rhodobacter sp.
CACCCTCGCTGAAATGGGAATCGCCCGCCGAGTCAAAGCCTCGCGCCTCTGGTATTAAGAGTCGGGTGCCTTGAACCACTTGGCTAACGGTCCGGTTCTCGCGGATAATTTCGGGTAAAGGCGAATTGGCGTGGCGATGGAGGAGCAGGTGGGATTCGAACCCACGGAACCCTCTCGGGTCCGGACGCTTTCAAGGCGTCTGCGATCGACCGCTCCGCCACTGCTCCTGCGCCTCGCCATCAAGACTGCCGCCCCAGGGCTCCGCCCGTTCGCGCCTCGAAGGCTCCACTGGAGCCTTCGTCGGGAAGGGGCCCGAGCTGGCACTCACCCGCTCGGCCAGCCTCCCGTGTTCTTGAATAGGAGGCCCGTTAGCCCGCCCGGGTTGCGGCCCGGGCCGACCCCGGTGCGCGCCACCCCCTCGCGGCGCGCACCGGACTTGTCGCTGGCCCCGCGGTTCCACCCCGGACCGGCGCTCTCCCGCCACAGGCCAAGGCGGGCCTTCCGCCGGGGCAGGGCCCGCGCAGCGGAGGATCTGGTGGTGCGCGCCTGGACTTGAACCAGGAACATCCGGGTTATGAGCCCGGCGCTCTACCTTTGAGCTACGGCACCAAGGGGAAGTGGCGCGCCCGGATGGACTCGAACCATCAGCCTGCCGATTAGAAGTCGGCTGCTCTATCCGGTTGAGCTACGGACGCCCGTCGTTGAAGTCTGGTGGAGCCAGCCGGGGTCGAACCGGCGACCTCCTGAATGCAAATCAGGCGCTCTCCCAACTGAGCTATGGCCCCGATGGCCGAGCGTCACGGCCGGCGGATGGATGGTAGGACCGGAGAGATTCGAACTCCCGACACCCTCGATGTAAGCGAGGCGCTCTGACCAGCTGAGCTACAGTCCCATGGTGCGCGGCCGCGGCGGTAGCCGCGCTCCACGCGAGAGTTTGGAGCGGGTGAAGGGAATTTTTCCGGGGCCTCCACGGTCGGCCCGCTCGCCGGGGCGGCCTTCCACTGGAAGCCCGCTTTTCCCGTCTCGCCCCTCGTCATCTGCTTGGAAGGCAACAGCTCTGCCATTGAGCTACACCCGCGAACGCCACCGTCGTGACCTCGATGCGGCGGGGCTCGAACCCGCGACCGACCCCCGGTTTCCCGGGCTGCTCTACCCACTGAGCTACGCGTGATCCCACACCCTTTCCTCCAGGTCCGGCGCCATGCGCATGGCGCCGGCCGGCAACCCAGGTGCTTGGGCGGCGTCCCGCCCGGGATCTCGAATTTCGATGTCTCGACGACATGCGGCCGTCTGAATTGGCGCACCCCCGAGGATTCGAACCCCGAACCTCCCGGGTCGAAGCCGGGCGCTCTATCCAGTTGAGCTAGGGATGCTCTGCGACCCTCAAGGCCTTGGTCGGGGCGAGAGGATTCGAACCTCCGCCCTTCCGGACCCAAACCGGACGCGCTCCCAGACTGCGCCACGCCCCGACCGGGCCTTGGAGAAAGGCACGCCCCGCCGACATGCGCGCTCGTTCGCGCGCCCTTGGCGGGCGTCATTCGCCGGACCGGCTTGCGCCGGCCCGCCAGGGACACGGCGGGGCCTGAACCCCTTTTTGTCCGACCGAGTCCCATAGTGATTTCGGTGTCCCCGGGCCGACACGCGGCCGGCCCGGGAGACCATACACAAATGTCCGAAGGGGATCCGCGAATGCGGGCCTCCGAACACCAGATCCCGCCCTTGGCAACCAGGTCATCGAGAAGGCGCAAGGCGCGCGGTCTCTACCGGAAGCGGGATCATCCACCAGCGATGTCAAAAAGCGCGATCAGGGAGCGTTCCCTGGATCGACCGACACCGCTGTTCTCGGAAAGAAAGGTGATGCCGGATTTCTGGAGCCAGACCTTGGGGGACTGGCAGAACCGGCATCTTCGTCTTCAGGCCATCAGGCCTCCAACTGCCGGTGCGCTTCCCTGCGACCATCCGCTCCGCGGATAGCCGAACACGGTCCCCAAATTATGGGAACGGCCTGTCTCGCACATGGGGGCGAAGCACGAAATTATCGCGATACGTGACATGTCGTGCTCCTTTCCTGTTGCGAGCCTGGGCTCGGGGTTGCTCCGGCACGGAGCGCAGGGCTCCGTCGAGTTCGGGAATATTATACAGGTCATCCAGAGAATGGAAGTGGGAAAATCATGTTCCGCAAAGAAAATGTCGGTCCACAGCTTTAAGGACTGGTTATGCGAATAAATCTTGATGGAAGAACCGGGGGCCGGTAGGCTTGCCGCAACGAATGAAACCCAGGCCGGAGCCGCGCCATGCCCTTCCCCTTCGAGATCCTCGCCCTGCTCGCCGCCGCCAGTCTCGCGCTTGGCTGGCTGATGCGCTCGCGGGTCTGCATCGTTCTGGGGGTGGCGCTGGTTCCCGCCGCGGCGCTGGTTTTCCTGGTCTCCCCGGACATGGTCCTCGAGACCCCGACGACGCTCCTCTTCCTGTTGGCGGTCAGCGCCTTTCTCGGCGGCCTTGCGTGGTCGCTCTACGGGCGACTGGTGATCGAGCCGGCGGCGCGCAAGCGGGAGGCCAGGAGGCAGGCGCTGCGCGCTCAGTGATCGCCCGGCCTCCGGTCGATCTCGACCGGATGTTAAGGCTTTGTGCCTATCATCGCCTTCACGCGTGAAGGCGGCTGCGATCCCGGCCGAAAGATGGTCGGACCTGCTTCGCTCTTGCGTCGCAATGCACCACCAGGGAGGCTACATCATGTGCGTCATCATCATCGGCTCGCACCACTACGTTCAGGGCGACTTCGTCGGGATGCTCGACGCGACGCGCGCCCGCGTCGCGGTCGGCAGCCGCACCTACGACGGGACCCTCATCGGTCAGCCGCCGGCTGTCGTGTCGGAGCGTGCGAAAAAAGCAGCCTGAAAGCAGTGAGGGGCGCGCTGGCGCCCCTCGATGACCATTCCTCAGGTGTCGCCCGCACCCCTCAGAGCGAGAGCGCGTGATCGACTTCAAGGAAGCGCCGGTCGAATTCGGCCAGCATGGAGGCAACGTCCGCGTGCTCGTTGGTGAAGATCGCATCGGGCGTGATCGTCTCGACGGCGCGATCGGTCTTCAGTCCGCGCCCTGACGTGCCCGGCCGGTCGATGCGGATGATCGTGCCGCCGGCAGCGCGGATCGCCTCGGCCTCGTAGACGACCGACTCGATGAGAATGTCGCGGCCCGGGTTCTCGGCCTGGATGCGCTTCAGCTCGAGCCCGGCGGTCCAGTCGGCGCCGAGCGTCTCGCCCATGAAGTTGCCGAACATCTCCATGAAGAAGCGCGGCGAGTGATGCTCGGGCGCGGCGCCGGCCGGCAGGTCGGTGCGCAGCGGCAGGAAGGGCGAGGGCTGGTCGCGCAGGTCGCCATGAGCCATGCGGTGCGCGGTCCCCTCATCGGCGCCCAGGTGGCGGAAATAGGCCTCCGTCGCCGCCTTACCGCCGGCGAAGACATGCACGGCGACGAAGCCATGCTCGGCCTTCAGGTGGGCTGCGATCGTGCTCTTGCCGGTCTGGCGGTAGCCGGTCAGTCCGAGAATCCGGATCATGAAGAACTCCATATTTTTCGCAAGTATGCCGGATCGGCCTGAAAGCGGGAAGCTGCAGTATGCAATTTTTTCGCAATCCAGGGGCTAAAGTTTTCGCGGGCGCATGCTAAGATCATCGGTGAGGCGCGACACAAGGCGCGCGTGAACCTGTGAAAAAGAGGTATGTATGCCGTCGGTCGCCGTCCCGTCGAGCTTCTTCGTTTCCGAACGCAACTCTGTTTATGGCAACTGGCGCACGGCGTTCTGGCGTGAGCTGCTGTCGAACGCGCTCGATGCGGGCGCGAACCATGTGCG
Organism: uncultured Rhodobacter sp.; assembly: GCA_964555305.1. Classification (GTDB taxonomy): domain Bacteria; phylum Pseudomonadota; class Alphaproteobacteria; order Rhodobacterales; family Rhodobacteraceae; genus Pararhodobacter. The sequence continues at coordinate 3,854 of CAZKSE010000121.1, forward strand.
CATCCGGTCCCGCTTCGAGGGCGATCAGCTCGTCCTCGACACGATCGACAATGGCAGCGGCATGTCGCGCCAGACTGTCGAGGCGGTCTACATGCGCCTCGGCGCCTCGACCAAGTCCGGCCAGGACGGCATCGGCGGCTTCGGGCGGGCCCGCATTCTCACCTGTTTCTCGCAGGACAGCTACCGGATCCGGTCGGAGGATTACATCGTCACGGGGCAGGGGGCCTCTTACGAGATCCAGGGTGCCGCCTCCCGCGTGAAGGGCTGCGCCGTTTCGGTGCGCATGCCGGCCCGCGAGGCCTATGCGATCTATGCCGGCCTGCAGACAGTCCTGCGGCAAAGCTCGTTGCGCGCCACCGTCAATGTCCGGCTCGACATTAACGCCCCCGAGGGTATTTATCCGGCGCGCATGGACGAGGCGAATTTTGCCGAGGCCGATGGCGATGGCTGGCGCCGCTTCCGCGGCTGGTCGCGTCTCGGCCGGCATTTCGACAGCCTGGCGGACGAGAAGGGCGCCTGGGCGGACCTGTTCGTCAATGAAGGCGATCGGGCCTTGAAAAATACGGCGGTCATCCGGGTGAACGGGATGGCCATGTATGAGGATTACATCGCGACCCCGGCCCAGGTGACGGTTAACCTGGTTCCCGGTCGGGCCCGCGAAGTGCTGACGGCGTCCCGCGATGCGATCCGTGCGCCCTTCCGCGATCTCCTGCAGGAGCTCTACCAGCGCATCGGTTCGGAGCGGCTTTCGGCCTTCCGCGGCAAGCCGCGCGAGCCCGAGACGGATCTGCGCACCACCGAGCACACGGTTGGGGCCGACGGCCATCCGATGCCAGCGAAGGCGCGGCCGCGGCCTGCGGCGCCCGAAAGCCCGGAGGGTTCGGGCTGTGTTGAGCGTCCGACACCGCAGCGCATGAGCGCGGAGCCCGGGGGCATGGCGCGCCGGTCCCTGGAGGGGCAGGGCACCATCCGCTACGGCCTTCTCTATCCGGTGGCGATCCATGTGGGCGATCCACATCCGGCGCAGCGTGCCGTGGTGGGTCGCTATGGCGGCGAGACCTGGATGCTGCCCGGCAATGAGGGGCGCAATGCCGAGATCCTGCATGGCGCCTGGACAGCGGCCTGCCGGCATGCGCTGAGCGCGCTCGCCGAGATCCGGCCGGATCTCATCCGCGACGATGCGCGCTGGGTCACGGGCTTCGTCTTCGATCGGGAGATGCGGGCCTGTCACATGCCGATCTGCGGCATTGCTCACGGTCTTCTGCTCAACCCGGTCGACGCCGCCGGCCGCACCCGCTTCAAGCTGAGCGATCCAGCTTCGATGAAGACGCTCATCGCCGAGGCGATTCACGAAGTCTCGCATGTCGCAGGTTCCCGGCATGACGAATTCTTCGCATCGAACATGACCAACCTGGTGGCGGCGATCCGCGACCGCGACATCGAGCGCGAGATTCGGATCGAGGCGGACCGGATGCGAGAATGGCAGCGTTTCCGGCAGGAAGCTATTGAAACGGCCATCGCGAAGGCCCTGGAGCTCGGCGATGGTGACCGGCCGGCGGAGGCGTGGGCGCCGCAGGGCGACGTCACACCCGGGCCACAGTGAGGTTTATTTGCATCCGTCTCCGCACTGCTATATATTTTCGCATAGACAATGCAACGGTGACCCGGATGCTCCGCTTTTCCAGCCTACTCGCCTCTGCGGCGATGAGCCTTACCCTTTCCGCGGCGCCTCAACTGACTTTGGCGGATACAACGAATGTCGGTTCGGGCTCGACCCGCGTCATCGTCGCGCACGACGCCTGTCGCAGGGTCGCGAACAACAACAGCACCGCCCTGGTGGTCCCGCATCTCTCGATGCAGGAATGGGCGGCGGGGAGCGAATCCCTCCTCGAGCGTCGACCGTCGAACATACCTGTCCCGGGGGGTTGAGGGTTTCACCGTTGAAGCCCGTCGGGCGAGGAGGCTTGGTGCGCGATCATGAACTCTCCCGGGCTGCCGCCGTTGCGGTGGTTCAGTGCATTCGCGAGGCGTCGCTCCATGACCCTGTCGAGCTGCACCTATCGCCCGAGAGTGCGCATGCCGTCGCCGATGTCATGGAAACCAGCCGCACCGACTGGATGGAGGTGGTTGCCGGGGAGATCCGGGATGTCGCGGAGATTGTCGACGCGGCCGATGCGGTCGAAGTCGTGGTGATCGAGGTGCCCGGCGATGTCGCCCTTAGCCTCGAGAGAGAGCTTTCCGCCGGCATCGAGCGGATCGACGTGTTGAATGAAATCGGCAGCGCCACAATTCACTGAAAACAGGACAGCGAAATGAGCGACGAACGGAAAGACCTGCTTGCGGTGGTCGAGGTATCCTGCCTTGTCGACTTCGAGGACCTGGACGAAGAGGATCGCGCCGATGACGGCACCTGCCTCATCGACGGAAGCTATTACATGATGGTCGAGGGCGTGCCGGCGGATGCGTCCGACGAGGCCGTCACCGAACGCGCGCTCGATCATTTTCACAACAAGATCGCCATCGCTTGCCTCGACGACTTCCAGATTCTGGCGCGGCGGGGCAACGCGCATGACGAGCTGACTGCGATGCAGGATATCGGGTCGATCCGCTTCGAGAGCGAGGCCGGCGCCGCCGCTGATATGTCGTCAGGCCTGCCCGAGCCGAGCCCCTACGGGACCAGTGACCCGCTTGATCCGTTCGCCGAGAACTGAGGCCCCTACCGGATGAGGAATTCATCGGCCCGCCGGTTCGCTCGTTTTTTTGCGGATCCATCTACCGGGCGCGTCGAATTCGGCCGACCCTGACGGTTAGTGACCTGCGGATGACGGCCCTTATCGCTTCGGGAGGGGTCCGTGACACCCGTTATCCCGACGCTGACCAGCGCTCTCGACAGGGCGCCCGATATGCAGATCGGCACACTCACGGCATTCCTTTTCGACTGTGAAAATGAAAGCCAGTTCGCCGGATGCAACGAGCCCAGCCACCTGATTGAAGAGGCAAGCGTGATCGACAAGGAAAGATAATGCGAAACTTTTTCACATTTCAGGATTGCGAAAAAAATGATAAAGGAGCTACATTATCCTTAGAGAAAAAATGGAGCGCAAAGATGAACAAGATCCTTTCCCTGCCCGCCCTCGCCCTGACCGTCATCCTCGCGCTGGCCGCGCCCATGACTGCTACGGCGAATACCGTCCCCGGCCATTCCTCGGCTGTTCAGCACATCCAGTGCGACTCTGGCCTTTTCGGCTGCTTCTGGAAGTATCGGGGGCCGGTTGATGAAGGTGCCGCGCGCGCTTACCTCGCCGATTCCGAAGCCGTGGCCCGCGCCATCATCAGCCGCTTCGACAGCGTGGAATCTGTCCAGTATTCGCCGGGGCGCCGCCTGGCTGTCATCGAGGCATCGCGGGGAAATCGGGTTAACAATTTCGAGCAGCTGGATATCATCAACATGATCCTGGAATCGCATCTGGTTCTGGATGAGATCCGCTTCATGGCGCACGAGCATACCCGCATCCATTCGGGTCGCCGGGTGATCCGCGACCTGGGAGGCGCGAGCCGCTTCTACGCCCTGCGCAACGTCCAGTTCGAGGCGAATATTGCCACCCCAACCGAAGCGCTGCGCCGCGATCTCCGCGCGCACCAGCCGGGCCAGCCGATCACCCACGCCTTCGGGGACATCTTCATCAGCATGCGCTGATGAAACCATGTGAATAAATACGGGGGCGGCTTCGGCCGCCCTTGTGCATTGCGTTTCCGATCGACTGTGATATATTTTCACAAAACCTCCAGCCATAGGTGCGACCGTGACACCGACGACAATCTCCCGCCTTTTCTTTGCTTCGGCTGCCGCGCTCGCCCTCCTTGGTGCGCCGTGGGAAAATACGTCAATCGCCGCGCAGGCGCAAACCACACGGGTGGATAGTGGGCGGACCGAGACGATCACCGCGCATGGCGCCTGTCGGCGGGTGACGAACAACACTGGCCAGCCCCTGATGGTCCCGCACAACACGGTGGGCGAGTGGCTGACATCGGGGGCGCAGTCCTTTCTGTCACGGGTCCCGTCAGGGGTAAGCGTCGGCGCCTGCGAAGCCACCATGGCCTCGCATATCTGTGCGTATCATTTCTCGATGTCCCCCCCGACGCAGTTCGACTGCATGCATTCCGGGCTTGTCGGCTCGGTCGGCCCGGGGTCCTGGCCGTCCAACATCGATCTCGTGATCGGTGTGCGCGACAGGGCACAGTTTCTAACCTTTCACACGAGGAGCTCTTCGCTGCCAGCGACGACATTGACGACCGCTCAGTGTGGGGCTGTGCTTGGCGAATCCATTTCGAATGTCAGCGCCTCGAACCTCACCGCTCCCATTTTTCCTGAGCTGACGCGCGCCCATGTCTGTCATTTCTCGACGGAACTCGGCACAAGCTGGAACGACCTGACAGATATCGCGACGAGCATCTGCTCCAGCTTGTCCGGCATCTCCCGCATCTATTACGTCCGCACATTCACGAACGGGGCGCAAACGGCGGTAAGCCGCGGCGAGCTCTGGACCTGCTGATCGACGTGTTTCTTCTCCCTGGCGGCCTTTCCAGTCGCCTTGTCGCCGGGGACACTTCCTTCAGATGATCCAATCCGATCACGCGCCTGGCGATTGCGATAGCCGCTCATTTGCGTCATAATTTCGCACGGCCCTTCCGGCCGCTGGAGGGAGCTTGCCATGTTTTCCTACGAACCGAATTTCGATATCGCCACCTCGCCCGACGACGTCCTGGTCAACACGGTCAACTGCGTGGGCGTCATGGGCGCCGGTGTCGCCAAGGCCATCCGCGAAGCCTATCCGTCGGTGATGGAGCCCTACAAGCGGGCCTGCGATAGCGGCCGGTTTGCGCCGGGGACGCTGCACCTCCACCGGGTCGAGGGCGGTCCGATCATCGTCAACCTGGCCACCAAGCTTCACTGGAAGAACCCCTCACGCATCGATTGGGTGGGCTCCGGTCTTCTCTACCTGTCGCGCTTCCTGCAGGCCGAGATGGACCGCGCGCCCGGGACGATCCGGAGCGTGACCCTGCCGCCGCCCGGATGCGGGCATGGCGGTCTCGACTGGTCTCGGGTGCATGGCATGGTGCGTGCGAGCCTGGCGCCCGTGGCGGCCCGTGAGGTGCAGATCCGCGTCACGGTCGCGGAACCCGAACCTGGCGACTGGGAGCCCGTCTATGCCGGCGTGGGGGCGCGCGATACGCCGGATACCGTCCTTCAGCTCATGCGGCAGATCGGCTGCGCTCTTGGCGAGAGGGGCTACCTTCTCAGATCGGGCGGGGCGCGGGGTGCGGATACGGCCTTCGAGACGGGCGCGCGCGTCGTGGGTGGCGGCAAGGAGATCTTCCTGATCCGCCCCGATCCCGTGCGCCCCGATGCCATTGTCGAGATCTCGGACACGTTCGAGCGGGTGATGGAGAACTTCCACCCCAAACCGTCGGCCCTGTCTCCCGTTGCGCGGTCCCTGATGACCCGGAATGGCGCCCAGGTTTTCGGCGCGAATTTCGATCGACCGGCGGATGTCCTGGTCTGCTGGACACCCGGCGGCAGGGCGGGAGGCGGCACAGGTCAGGCGATCCGTCTAGCGCAGGCGGTCGGTATTCCGGTTCTCGACCTGGGCCGTCCTGATCTTGTTGGAATGGGTGTCGATGATCTGGTTGCGCGCATCACCGATCTCGTTGCGGCGCGTCGCGAGGAGATCGGCTTCCCTGCTTTGGCGGGTGGGCTTTCGATGGAGTGCGCTCCGACATAATGGGCCCGCCATGCCTTACCCGATATTGTGTCGACGATAATGCGGGCCGAGGGCGTATTATCGGCAGGAAACGGCAAAATGCGTAGATCTGACCACACCTTCCGTTGACGCCCCACCGACCTGTAGCCCTGGCTGGAAATGCGCAGGATCGGCTGCGAGGTGTCGCCTGGCGGCTGGCGGCCGTATGGCGGATCGGCGTTGATCGCTTCTATCCTCCGCGACCCTACCCTCTTCATCTGCGCATGCCGCTGGCGGTCTGCCAGTGCGGCAGGCGGCCGACGGACGCCAGGGGGGCTCTGCCGGTGTATCGGATACTGCGGTCCATCCGGGCACCTGTAGAGCGCTGAGCGACCGCAGGGCCGGAAGACATGTTCGGGCCGCCTTGCGCGAATTTTCGAGGAAGAGATATTGTCTCATGGGGGAAAATGACCACACCGGCCGCCGAAAACAGTCATTCTTTGCTTTGACAATACCCCCGTGGGTTGCGCGATGCGGGGGAATCAACCTATTATACGTCGCGTAATTCCTTGTTCACGAGTGAGAGTCCGATGACTTACCTCGATGGTGCCATGCGGCCTCCTGTCAGCGTCCTCGATCTGGACGCGATACTCGTTCCAGCCAGTCGTGCGAAAAAGAGGGACGCGACCTACATACGCGGACTGCGCGGGCGGATCTCCGATCCGGTCTGGCTGAGCCCCATGTCGGCTTCGATCCTGCACTGGCTCATGACCTCGACCGAGATGATCTCGGCGACCGAGCGGCTGTCGGTCGAGCTGGTCGGTGCCTGCGTGCCGCTGCGCAAGTTCGTGCTGATCGCCGGAGGCTTCACCATCCGGGTGCGCGGCGAACATTTCGACCAGGACTGGCGCGCCGTTCAGGAGCGGCTGGTGGGCGGCGATCGGGAACTCTACGGGGATCTGATCTGCGAGGCGCGCCGCGCACTCGGGGATCGCGCCGTCCGGTTCTCAGTGATTGAGGAGGGCGGACTGCCCTATGCTCTCTCGATCCCGCAGGACCTCTTTGCAAGCCAGGAAGTCATCGAATTTCTTTCTGGTCATCCCGTCGTGGGCTCCTACACGCGGGTGCGCCGGCTGCACGCCACCATCCTGCGCCGGCCCGAAATCGGCCTCGATGCCGCGCTCGAGTATCTTCGCAGCGTCCACCCTGAACTGGCTGACCGCCCCTTCTTCGGTGTCGGCCCCGCAATGACCGATGCCCGGCTGGCGTCGCTTCTCGAGATGCGGGCGGCGTGATGAGGCTCGTGGCATTCACCGATGGTGCCTGCAGTGGCAATCCCGGGCCGGGAGGCTGGGGTGTCGTGCTGCGCGAGATGGCGGGCGATATCGTTGCGCGCGAGAGCCATTTCTGGGGCGGTGCCGCTGCGACGACCAACAACCAGATGGAACTCACCGCGCTCCGCGAGGCGCTGGCCCTGGCGCCAGCCGGCGGCGCGATCTCCATTTTCAGCGACAGCGAATACTCGGTGAAGGGCCTGCGCGAATGGCTTCCAGGCTGGAAGGCGCGCGGCTGGCGGACAAGCTCCGGCTCTGCCGTCAAGAACGCCGATCTGTGGCGCGAAATCGACGCCCTTGCCGCAGCGCGCCGGGTGGACCTGCGCTGGGTGCGTGGCCATGCCGGACAACCAGGGAATGAGTTGGCCGATGCGCTCTCGCGCAGGCTGATCGGGCGGAACACCCGCGCAGGCGAGCAGGTGACTCCGCCAATCTGAGACGGTGACGCTGCGTCGACTGCAAATTCGCACAGGTGCCAAGCATTCCGTGCAGTTGTGAAAAAGTGTGTTAAAAGGTAGAGTGCCCCTTCATTCAAGGAGCATG
>CAZKSE010000122.1:0-11464 GCA_964555305.1 uncultured Rhodobacter sp.
CGCCAACTTCAACAAACTTGTCGATCAGGCGATGGAAAATCCGACCCGCGCCGGAATCCGCCCGGTGATCGAGAAGGAGCTTCTGCATTACGACATCCTCTTCGCGCTGGACCGCCAGGGCCTCCTGAAGGACCTCGTCTTCCAGGGCGGCACCTCGCTGCGGCTCTGTCATGGTTCGCACCGATACAGCGAGGACCTGGACTTCGTCGGCGGCCGCGACTTCTCGAACGCGCGTCTCAAGGAGATCGCCGCGACGCTCGAGCACTATCTCGGCGAGCGCTACGGGCTCGAGGTGAAGGTCAAGGCGCCGCGCGAGACGCGCAATTCGCCCGGCCACGAGGGGATCAACATCGACCGCTGGCAGATCTCGGTCGTCACCAGCCCCGACCGGCCCGACCTGCCCCGGCAGCGGATCAAGTTCGAGATTGCGAATATCCCGGCGCATGACGCCGAGGTCCTGCCGCTGGAGCGCAACTACGACTTCCTGCCGACCGGCTACGAGGACATCCTGGTCCGCGTCGAGAGCAAGCGCGAGATCCTCGCCGACAAGCTGATCTCCTTCCCGGTGACGCTCGCCAGCCATATCCGCCACCGCGACATCTGGGACATCCAGTGGCTGCGCCAGGGCCGCGTCGAGATCGCGCCCGAGCTCGTGCAGGCCAAGATCGGCGACTATGGCATCGAGGATTATGCCGGCGCGCTCGACACGGCGATCGAGCGGGCCGAGGAGGTCGTGCAGGCACAGGGGTTCCGCGACGAGATGATCCGCTTCCTGCCGAAGGACCGGCTCGCCCGCACATTCGACAAGCCGGGCTTCATCGAATTCATGGCTGCGCGGCTGCGCGAGACGCTGGAGGAGGCGCGCGATGCGCTCGAGCTGGCCCCGCGGTCCGGGGCGGGGGAGTTCTCGCTGTGAGGGGTGTGCGATCGAAAAGCGCGGCGCGCATCGCGGCGCGACCGGATCCCGCGCTCTGGCTCGTGGCCGAGGCGCAGACGGAGTTTGCGCGCGCACAGATCCAGGGCTTTTTCTACGCCGATGAGGACAGGACGGGCAGCGCCGGCACGCATTGCCTGCGCGATCTGCTTCGGTCGCCTGGCGAGCAGGTGATCTGGCAGCGCCACGGCGCCGCCGAGCGGTATGACATCCTGCATGCCGAACTCGAGCGCCGTGCGCGCCTGGCGCGCACGGCGCTTATCGCGCGGCGCTACAGCGAGATGCTGGCCGCAGAAGCCGCTCAGGCGGCCCAGGAGGCCCGAGAGGGCGTTCCGACACCCCTGGACCCGGAAATGCCCATGGGCGCGCTCCAGCGGCTCCTGGGGCCGCTCAGCGAGGCCGAGGCGGGTGCGGCGCGCAGTGCGATCCGTGCCGCCAATGCGGCCCAGGAACGGTTCCATCTCGCCGATCACCGTGCCGTGGCCCACGCCCTGCAGTTGGCGGGTATCGAAGGGGGCAGTATCGCGCGGCATCTCGGCCTGACCCGGGAGCGGGTCCGGATCGCCATCGAGATGCGCCGTCGCGAGCTCGGGCTCGACACCCCGGCCGCGGAAGCCGAGCTGAGAGGCCTGCGCGCGCGGGCAAGCGCGTTCGACGCGGAACGTCGCGAGATGACCGCGATCATCGCCGCGGCGATCGAGCTGCCGGCGGGAGAGGTTCCGCCGGGCGCTTGGCGCTTTCTCGATGCCGCCGTCCCGGCGCGCCGGAAATCCGGCCCCGAGAGCTCATGACCCCCCTGCCCTACTACCGGATGTCGGTCGTGCGCCGGCATGAGGCCATGGTCGAGGCCATGGCGCAGGCCCAGGCGGCCGTGGATGCCGGGCGGCGCATCGCCGTCAACCTGGTGGGCCCCGAGGCGGCTGCGGTGATGATGCCGATCATGCAGGCCGTGGAGAGCGGCGTGGGCGCGCTCTGGAAGGCCGAGGGCGGCACCTGCTTCTTCGAGACGACCGAGATGCTCGACCATCTCCATCAGGCCGGACAGGCCGGGCCCTATTCCTGCCTCGGCGGGCATTTCCGGCATCTGCGCGATCCCTGGACGATCCATGCCTGGATCGAGGCCCAGAGCCCCGTGGGGCCGGTGGCGATCAACGCCAGCAATCTCGACAAGCGCCCGTTCTACATAATGCTGCGCAGCGACTACCGGAAGCTGAACCGGGCACGGATCGTGCAGGAGCTGCCGGCGGCGAAATTCGCCACGCGCCTGGCATCCCTGCGCGCCGAGCGGCCCGATGAGGGCCGCGACGATTTCCTGCGCCGGGCGGCAAAGGCGATCTGGGCGCCGACGATGGAGCTTTCGTCGAGCCGCGGACCGGTGATCGGACCGAACTGACCAGCTGTTCGTTTTTCTCGCATGTCCGTTCGATAGCCGACAACCGTCTCCGCCCTATCCTGCTGCAACACAGAGGCCCGGCACGGTATCACAAGATTTTTTCACACGTTTCCATTGCTCGTTAAATGGCAATACGGTAATCTTGCGAAAATCTTGTTACACATTTCCCGGGAGTTCGTCATGCTGACACGCCGCAAGGCCCTGCGCCTCTCCACCCTCGGCTTTCTCGCCCTGGCAAGCCTCGGCGCGCCCGACCGGGCGGAGGCTGCTCCGCTCAGTCTGGGGGAGGTGTCGTCCTACCTTCAGGCCTTCACCCAGGCCGAGGCGCGCTTCGAGCAGCTCAACCCCGACGGAACGACCAGCACCGGCAAGATCCAGATCCACCGCCCGGGGCGGATGCGCTTCGACTATGACGCGCCGACCAACATCCTGGTCATCGCCGCTTCGGGATCGGTCAATGTCTTCGATGAGCGCGGCCGGTCCGAGCCCACCGTCTATCCATTGCGGCACACGTCGCTGAGCATCCTGCTCGAGCGCAACATCGACCTGACCCGCGCCGGCGGCGTCGTCGGCGTGCGCGAGGTTTCCGGGCTGACCGTCGTGCATTTGCAGGACGCCCGCGATCCGCGCCTCGGGCAACTCCATCTCATCTTCGAGCGCAATCCGGTGCGTCTCCATGGCTGGGTCCTGGTCGACGACATGGGGAAATCGACCCGCATCACGCTGAAGGACATGCGAAAAGATGTCGATATCCCGGCCAGCGCCTTCCATGTCGAACGCCGTCAACGCGCAGGCGCCGTGACGCATCAGCGATGAGCCGATCCCCACGACATTCGCGCGACCTGCGCCAGCTGCTTCACCACGCGCTTCGGCAGGAGGCGCGGGGCGACGACGGCATCGACGAGATGGGCCACGATCTGCGCCTTCTGTGCCGCGCCCTGATCCAGCGGACGATCTCCGAGCGCCACGTTCTGCCCGGAAATCCCGGGGCGGCGCGGCGGTGGGTATCGACGCTGTTTCTCATCGACAGCCTGCGCCGGCGCAATTGGGGGCGGGGCGATGCCGGACAGGCGCTTGGCGAGCTCCTGATCCGCACGAGCACGAAAAGCGACCGGCAATCGGTGCGGCGCGCGCAGGCGCTCCGCCGGCTGCTGCGCCGGCGCTACCCGGCGACGTTCTCCGCCCTGCCGACCGCCATGGCGCATGATCCGCGCGCCTGGCCCTACCTGGACCCGTCTGCCCATCCGGTCGCGGTTCTGCGTGTCGATGTCGTCCTGCATGGGCGCGTTCTGCGCCGCGGGTCACCGGGCTCCCCCTTCGGCAACGGGCAATACCTGGTGATCTCGGAAGACGGCTCAGACGATCCGTTGCGCATCCTCGTGGGGGCGCACCTTATGACCCCGCCCCCTGCCGGTCAGGCCGATTCCCACGCGTGCGAAAACGCGACTGCAAAACGTCGGCTTTCGGAGTAGCAATCATGAAATTCAGAGCGCGCGTCCTGCTCATCGTGATGTGGGTTGTGATCCTGCTGCCGCAACTCGGTTACGCGCAGGAACGCATCGCCTCGTGGAACATCCAGCATCTGGGCTGGAACAACGGCAAGGATTTCGCCGCACTTGGCGTGGTCGGGTCACATTTCGACTTCATCGCCGTGCAGGAGGTCATGAACGAAGAGGGGATCGAGCGGTTTCGCCGCGCCCTCGAAGGCGCGACGGGTGCCGAATGGCTCAAGACCTGCTCGCACCTGGTTGGCCGCGGCAGTTACCGGGAGATGTATTGCTTCACCTGGCGCACGGATCGCTTCGTCCTGGAGGGCGGTGAGGCTGTTTTCATCGACAGCCGGGATGTCTTTGCCCGCGAACCGTTCTCGGCGGTCTTCCAGAGTGCCAGCGGCTTTCGCTTCGTTGCCACCTCGATCCATGCGATCTACGGCAATTCCGTTGCGCAGAGGCAGGCCGAGGCCCAGGCGCTGCGCGGCTACTACGACTGGCTCTCCGAGGCCTTCCCTGATCTGCCGATCCTCCTGATGGGCGACTTCAACCTGGCCCCGACGAACCCCGCCTGGGCGCCGCTCGGCGCGGCGATGTATCCGCTGATTCAGGAGGGCGCGACAACGATCTCGACGATCGACGGCCGTTTCGCCAATCTCTACGACAATATCTGGGTGCCCGCTGGCGCCGAGCTGCCCATCCTCGACTTTGGTCGGCTCGAATTCCCGCATCGTGTGCTGGGCATCACGCACGAAGAGGCGCGGGCGCATGTCTCCGACCATATCCCGGTCTGGGTGAAGATCGACGGACGCGTCCAGGGCCGGGCCTTTCCGCCGCATACGGTGGGGCGGGGACAAGTCGCAGCATCTCCCGAAGCTGCACCGGGCAAGACGCCCGAGGCGGGCTCGCCGATCATCGGAAATCGAAACTCGCACATTTACCACCTGCCGAACTGTCCATCCTATTCTCGGGTCGCGGAACGCAACTGGGTGACCTTCGGCTCCGAGGCCGAAGCCCGGGCGGCCGGCTTCAGGAAAGCCGGGAACTGCTGAGGGAAGACGCTCACTCAGATTGTTCGGTTTGACCGCGGTCAAACCGAACACTTTGGCCACGACGTGCAGCGGCGATGCGACACAGAAATCATCGACAACGTGGTGCCAAAGCGGATTCTGTTCGCTTTGACCGCGGTCAAAGCAGACATTCTGGATGGAAGGAGGGCATGACACGGGGGGGCCGGGAGTGCCGCCCCGCGGGAGCGCGTCGCCATTTTGCACGGTTTGACCGCGGTCAAAGCAGACATTTTGACCGGAAGTCAGTGCGGGGAGGATGCGCCGGGACTCCTTGGCATCTTTGCGCCAGATCGACATTTGCACGGTTTGACCGCGGTCAAACCGAACATTTTGGGCGCATCGTTTACGCAGCAGCATGTGTCGCTCCCCCTCGGTGCGCTGCTTCTCAGCATGCCCACGGGAGAGAAGCCAACAGCTTTCGGTCCGAAGAAGAGGGTTCGGAAATAGCCTGGTGCATTGCGGATCGCACCGCCACGCTGAACGATGCACAGGACGGCCAGGACCACCGCCTCGAGGCCCTTGGCTGCCGCGGCCTGCCGCATCAAGGTTTCAGGGATCCCGGCCAGCGATCCCAGCGACCAGCCGAAGGACAGCAAATCCTCTCTGGACCTGATCGGCGCCGGCGCGAAGCTCACAGCTTCCGGGCAGGAGCGCAGGATCTCCTCAAGCCCGATCTCTTCTCGGCTAATCGAGCTTTCCTTCCGGCGCTCCGTCTGGATGTTTTCTTGCGCCGCGTCGCTGCCCTCTTTCATCAGATCTTCTTTCTGGAGAGTCTGTATGTGGCGGACAGATTGGCCGCCGCTGGCGGACAGATCCGGCGTCTCGCTCAGTGGCGCTTCGATTTCAGCGGCGAGCCTGGCGAGCGCTTCCGGATCCTTCTGGCGGCGGAGTTCGCGACGGATCTCCGCGTCGGCCTCCTCGGTGAGTTCCTGACCGGCTTCGATGCGGCGGTGGAGCGCGGCGAGGATGCGCTGCTTGAGGAGCCTCAGCCGATCTTGGATGTCACGCAGGAACTGGACGCGCGCGAGGAGCTCGGCCAGGCGATCGAGGAGCGGCGTAACATCGAGACCGAAGACCAGATCATCGCCCTCCGGGTCGCGCAGACGGTAGCGCTTGCCATTGGGAGAGGTTACGCGCCGCAGAAGACCGGCCGTCTCAAGCTCACCGACGTGGCGCCTCAGGGAGCGGTCGGAACAGGCGGCCCGCTCGGAGATCGTCCGGTTCGCGGCATGCACGATCGTCGATCCGTGTTCGGGAAGGAAGGACAGGATCGCCTGCAGGCTGTGCATCACTCCGGGCCCGAGCCCGAGCTGGCGCCGGCAAACGCGCAAGGCGTTGTATGCGGCCCAGGCATCCGCCCGGCCGGTCGTCTTCATGCTGCTCGATGTCATTTCTGCTCGCCGGATGCCCGTGCGAGAGCCTTCCCCGGCCCGCCTCAGGGCCGCGATTGCGGTCTTTGTGCCGATTTCAGGACGCAAACAGCCAGTCCGACCGAATCGGTTGTTGACAGGCTGGTGGAGGCTGGTAAAGCTTTAGGTGTCAAGCTTAAGCTTCGGGCCTCTCGGGATTAGCGTCTCGGGGGGCTCTTTCTATTCTGGCATCGTTCTGGCGCCTCCTTTCTCTGGTTGCATCACTCTTTCTCCTCGGGCCGCGGTTGTGCACGCAGCCAGAGATCGCGGATGTTTCCGAGAACGTCGTCGACATTCTCGGACAGCCATTCATCGAACCCGTCGGTGTCTTCGCCACGGATGAAGCGCAGGTTCACGCCGCGGCTGTTGCGATCGAGATAGACCGCGCCCTTGCGGCGCCGGCCAAACTTGAGCTTCACGCGCTTCACCGCCGGCCCATCCGGAGCCTCCTTGGGCGCGTCGGTCGGCGCCTCGTCGACATGCGCCCGTGCGAGGCGTCGCTTCACATGCGATCGGAAGGCGGTGAAACGATCCTCGTCCGTGTCCTGTGAAAAGTCGACTTCGCCGAGCGGCAGGTTCTTCGCCGCAAGGAGTGTCACCTCGTCGGCAAGCTCCTCCCAGGGGCGCCGGCCGATACCGTGGCATGAGCCGATCGACAGGATGAGCGGCTCGCCGAGCGCGGCCACGATCTTTCCCATGCGCGACAGGATCGAGCGATGGACAGCGAGGATCTCCGCGATCACCTCCGAAGTATGCTCCCCCTGCGCGCTCAGGCGATGCGCGAAGACCGCCTTGTCGATGAAGGATGGATCCAGGCGGCGATTGTTCTCGGCCCCCTGCGCGATGAGCGCCTCGATGTCATCGAGATCATGGACGACAGCTTTCAGCGGCTGGTCGAGTTCGCGCGCGGCAGCCAGGCGGCGCCGGCCGTAGACGATCTCGAACCGCTTCGGATCTTCGGCGCTCGGGCGGACCAGCGCCGGGACCAGCTGTCCGCGTTCGCGAATGCTGTCGATGAGTTCGTCGAGTTCAGTGTCTGCGCCCGGGATGCGGTCCGCATAGGCGGAGTCGTCGATCAAATCCGTGCGAATATCTCGCACCATGTTCTTCAGGTCCTGCCGCATCAGAGCGAGCGGACCTGTGCCGGCCGCCGGGCGCGGGGCAGGGGAGGGGGCTTCGCTCCCCGATGAAGGACCCGTTGGAGGTGCGAAAAGGTTCTTGCGGGCCATCACTCCCTCCCCCAGGCGCGGTGCAGAAGCGTCTCGACCTCGACACCCACCGCATCGAAGCTCTCGCGCGCCCGATCGTATGCGGTGCGGGTCACATCCGAGCGTCGGATCTCGTAAATCGTCTGGTTGGTCATGCCGGCATCGGCGACCACCGTCGACTTCAAGAAGGTCGCGGCGAGGACGCGGGACTCGAACTGCATGCGCAGGAAGGCCGCGAGCTGCGCCTGCGGCGCATCGGTGGGCTCGTGGCGGGTGATGACGTAGCGCACGAAGTCATAGTCGAAATTCGCGCCGAACTCGCCGAGAACCTCCATGAGATCTGACGACATGCGCGTGAACTGCGCCAGCGAAGCGACGTCGATCATGTTCGGAACGACGGGAACGAGCAGTCCGGTTGCCGCGACCATGGCTGATAGGGTCAGGAACCCAAGTGAGGGCGGGCAGTCAATGAGGACAAGGTCGTAATCGCCCTCGACGGACTGGATCGCGGAAGAGAGCCGCGTAAACCAGGGCTCTGCCCCGGTTGCATCGCGTGCGTGAAAAGCCGCATATTGCTCGAACTCCGAGAGGATCAGGCCGGCCGGCGCGATGTCGATGTTGTGGAAGAAGCTGTGCTGAACCACGTCCGACATCGCCCGTGGCTCGTCGAAGCGGATGGCGTCATAGATTGTGCCCGAACTGCGCAGCTCGACCTCCGGGTCGATGCCAAGGATGGTCGAAAGGCTCGCCTGGGGGTCGAGGTCGATGACCAGGACGCGGTAACCGGCGAGCGCGAAATAGGCGGCGAGATGGGCGGTCACCGAGGTCTTGCCGGATCCGCCCTTGAAGGAAGAGACCGCGACGACCTGGAGCGCCTCGCCATCGGATCGGCGCGGCAGGTAGCGATCCTTCTTGCGGCCCGTCGCACCCAGGGCTTGCCGGATCTGGTCGATCTCCTCGGCAGTGAACTGCAGGCTGCGCCGGGAATCCTCCGAGCCGACATCGGGTAGCTTGCCGCGGTGGCGCATCGTGCGCAGATGCGCGGTGGTGACGCCAAGCAGATGCGCCGCCTCCGCGGCGGAAAAGCTTCGCAGGGTCTTTCTTCGGTCAGGCGCGAAATGGCGGCGAATATGCTCATCGAGCGCTGCCCCGAGCCGGGTGGCGTCGAGTTTCAGCGCTTCGAGGGGGGATAGATCCCGTTCAGCCGGTGCTGGCCGCATGCTCTGCCCTCATTCGTGACCCGGTTTCGGGTTCTGTTATGCTTCAGGGTAAAAACGCAGCCATTTGGCGTAACTTTGGTCTTCTGGCGCAATTACCTCAAGAAAGGAATGCCACCAACAGGGCCCCCAGGCAAGCATTTCCTGCTCTTCGCCGATCTTGAAGGGTTTAAGCTGTATACCACAAGCTGTTGCGGTTAGCCCTAGATATCTGCAGGTTGGCATGTTCTCGCGCGTGATCAAAGCGTTATCCTGCGCGCCCAGGCCACGCCCTGCGCGCGGGCGCCGCGGCAGGGGCGGCGCCACACAAGCCTTCGGGATCGCGGATCAACAGGAATTTCCGGGGCTTTTCCGGCGTGACGGGCGAATCGGCAGGGAGGGAACGTGACCTCGCCGCCCGGAGGCGAAGCCAGATGCGTCCTCATGGATCAGAAGGAGAAACCCACACCGACCGCGATTGCCTGCCGGCTGTCGCCATTGACGCGCTCATACTCGGCGCGGCCGTCCAGGAAGACGCCGCGGCCCAGACCGTAGCGGGACCCGACCGAGGCGCTACCTCCGATCATGCCCTCGACGCGATCAAGGCGCAGGCCGCTATAGACGGTGAAGCCGTTACCGACCTTGCGCTCGGCATTGAGGCTCGCGGTGACATCGTCACCGAAGGCGTCGACATCGGATACCAGGGCGGCGGAGAAGGTCGTCACGACATCGAGGTCGTGCGCGGCAGCGAGGCCAACGGTAATGCGTTCCGCCGTGAGGTCGCCGACGCGTGCATGCTCGTAGCCGGCCTGCGGTCCGATCGCGCCATTCCACATGTAACGTAGATCGAACGAGGCCAGGCGCACGGCGATGCCGTCGGCCTCTCCGGCGCGCAGGGCGCCATCGAACTGGATGCCGGACGCGTAGTGTCCGGACATATCATACCGCAACCCCTGGGTCTCGACGCGCTCGCCGTCGATCGCGAGGCGCTGGAACTCGTAGGAGGTCACAGCAGTATTGGTCTGCGCGAGAGCGGCGAGAGGCAGAGCCGCGAGAACGGCAGCCAGGAGGGCGGTCTTGCGCATCGGGAATCTCCAGGTTTGCGAATAAGTGCAGGATAGCGAGAAGCGACCAGCCCGCAACGCACCATGCGAAAAAATGCGCTCGGAAGTCCTGATGTGTTGCGCGGTTACCTCTACGGGGGTCGGGTCAGGAGGGGGATTCTCCAATGCTGGTTGAGAAAATCGGCTTTGATGAACTTGTCTCAACTCATACGCATAAATCTTGTGGCAACCGTGCGAAAAAAAGTTGATTGGCGGGTGTGCTTCGGCTTAACGATGGGTGAGAGAAAAAGCCTCTCTGAATTTTCAGTAACCGAGGCTAGGGTGATTCGTGCAATCAGGATGAGGACCGTAACAATGTCTGCAGTGACCAACAGCCAGCCGCGCATCCGCCGCGTCGTCGATACCGAAGCCGGCCACCGGCCCGAGCAACTCCCCCTTCCACTTCTCTTCCTCGAAGAGGCCATCTTCCCCTCGGCCCCCGCGCCGATTGAGCAGATCCTTCCCCAGGCTCCCGCCCAGAAAGAGGATCTGCGCTCCGAACTCGCCATCGCGCTCGACGCCTCTGGCGAATACCGCCTTCCCCGCACGTCCCGCGCTGGCATGATCGTCGAACTGATGGCACGCAGCCTGCACCGCGAAGGCGACACCCATTTCCCTGGCTGGGATATCCGGATGAACTTCAGCTGGAACCAGAGCGGCCGCGTTCGGGATGGCGCCGAAGTCTCCCGCGATCATGATGAGCGCTGGAACGAACTGGTCGACAACGATCCGTCGATCTTTCACCGCGCTTGTGAAAAAGCATTGGCCCCGTGGGTTGAGGATCACGTCGACCTGCTGGAGATGGACGGCGAGTTGGAATGCAGCTTCGAGCTGATGGAGCCGGGCCGCGACACCCTGCTGCTGAAGAGCTTCGCGGGTCGGGTGATGGAATTTGGCGGCCGCGCCCAGTGGGCCGACTTCGTGAAGTCGCTCGACGACACGCAGCTGGCCGAGACCTGGATGGCCTTCCGCGTCCTCGATGCCGACCTTTCGCGCAAGCAGCGCGCCGAGCTCATGGCTGGAGAATACAACACGATCCGCCAGGAAATGGAGGCCGACTGGGATCTCGAAATCGATTCCCTGGAATTCTGATGGCTGTCTATGTCGACCCGGCGCGACACCCTTTTCGCCGGATGATGATGTGCCACATGGTCGCCGATACGCGCGAGGAACTCCTCGAGATGGCCGCGCGTATCGGTGTCGACCGCCGCTGGATCCAGAAGGCCGGCACATCCCACGAACATTTCGACATCTGCAAGTCGAAACGCGCCCTCGCCGTTCGGCACGGCGCCATCGAGGTGAGCGCCCTCGATCTCGGCCGCATCCTGCGCGCCAAGCACGAGGCTTCCGCGGCTGGCAATCCACAGGAAACTGCGTTACCCGGCTTGTGAAAAACCAGCTTTTCAATTATTCTTGCGAAAATGTGGCATTCATAATGGGAAAGTGGAAATGGCCAAGGATAACGCGAACAGCTATGCGGTCACGGCGGACGAGCTGCGCCAGTTCGTCGAGCGCTACGAGCAGCTCGAAGCTGAGAAAAAGGATGTCGCCGACCAGCAGAAAGAGGTCATGGCGGAACTGAAGGGCCGCGGCTACGACGGCAAGGCCTTCAAGACCATCGTCGCGCTCCGCAAGAAGGATGCCGATGTCATCGCCGAGGA
>CAZKSE010000123.1:0-11398 GCA_964555305.1 uncultured Rhodobacter sp.
GCAGACACCGAAAAAGGGCTGGCCGCGCTCCACGCAGGCGCGCACCAGCGGCAGCGCGATCGCATCGCGCCCGCGGTCGAAGGCGCCGTGGGCGGGCGTCTCGGGCTCGCCATATTCCTCGGGGTGGACATTGGGCCGCCCGCCGGTCAGCAGGAAGCCGTCGCAGACCTCCAGCAACTCGTTCACCGACACATACCGCGGATCGCACGGGATCAGCAGCGGCAGCGCCTCGGCCACCTCGGCCACGGCCTGACTGTTCATCGTGCCGCCGGCATGGGCGGGGTACTGGTCATTGATCATGTGGCTGTTGCCGATGATCCCGACAACCGGACGCGAACGCGGCATGATGATCCTTCGTGCAAGGGGCCCCGATTATCTATGCCGATGCGCAGGAAAGGAAAAGCCCCGCCACCCTTTCGCCTGCGCGTCCCGCGGGCTAGAGCGGTGCAGAACCCACCCGGAGGAGCCATGCCTGCCTATCCCGACACCTGGTACAGCCGCACCCTGACCGACACCGCCGAGCGCCCCGCGCTGCGCGGCCGGGTGCAGGGCGATTGCCTGATCGTCGGCGGCGGTTTTGCCGGGCTCTTCACCGCATTGGCGCTGGCTCGGGCGGGGATGCGTCCCGTGGTGATCGAGGCGCGCGCCCTCGGCTGGGGGGCCTCGGGGCGCAACGGCGGTTTCGTCTCGGCGGGCTTTGCCTGCGGCGCGGCGGCGATCCGGGCGCGCGTCGGCGCATCCCATGCGGCCGACGTGCAGGCCCTCTCGGCCGAGGGGGTGGAGATCATGCGCGCGGCGATCGGCGATCTGGAGATCCCGGGCGCCGACCCGGTGCCGGGGATCCTGCGGATGCGCCGTCACGAGCCGGGCGACGATCTGCGCGCCGAGGCGGTGCCGGGCCAGCTCGACTACCTCGACCGGGCGGCCATCGGCGCGCATCTGGTCAGCAGCCGCTACCGGCACGGACTTCTGGACCGGCAGGCCTTTCATATTCACCCGCTCAACACCCTGCGCGGCATCGCCGCCGAGGTGGAGCGGCTGGGCGGGCGCCTCTTCGAGATGAGCCCGGCGCAGGCGGTGACCTTGGACGGGCCGGTGAAGGCCGTGGACACGCCGCACGGCCGGGCCGAGGCGCCGCAGATCGTCGTCGCCACGGGCGGCTACACCGGCCGGCTTGTGCCGCGGATGCGCCGCGCGATGCTGCCCATCGCCACCTATGTGATGATCAGCGAGGCCGCGCCCGACCTGCTGGCCAGCGCGATCCGCACCCGCCACGCGGTCGGCGACGACCGGCGGGCGGGCGACTATTACCGGCTGGTCGCCGGCGGCGACCGGCTGCTCTGGGGCGGGCGGATCACCACGCGCGCCACCGACACCGCCGGCATCACCCGCCAGCTGCGCCAAGAGATGCTGACGGTCTACCCGCAGCTCGCACCCCTGCGGACCGAGCTCGCGTGGTCGGGGCTGATGTCCTACGCCCGCCACCTGATGCCGCAGATCGGCCGGCTGGGTCCGGGGGCCTTTCACTGCACGGCCTTCGGCGGCCACGGGCTGAACACCACCGCCATCGGCGGCACCGTCGTGGCCGAGGCGGTTCTGGGCAGCTCCGACCGGATCGACGCCTTCGCGCCCTGGGGTCTCGACTGGGCGGGCGGGCCGGCGGGGCTGGCAGCGGCGCAGCTGACCTACTGGTCGCTTCAGGCCCGCGACCGCTGGCGCGAGCGCGCCTGAACCGGCAGCGCCCGCGAACCGCCCCACCCACCCACCCGCGGTCCGCGGGCGCTGCCGGCCCTCATCGTCTCCAGAGACTGCGTGCTGTGGACCCGCCCGCGCGTTCTTCACGTCGAACGGCCCCGGGCGCGCCGGCACGTCACCCGATCCCGGGCGGGCTTCGAACGGCCGCGGATGCGCGATCTTCGGGCGAAGTGCCATACGTTTGCCATACGTTTGCCATACGCTTGCCATACGTTTGCCATACGCCGGCTGGCACACGAAATCCCAGCATTCTAAGGGCAATCAGCGCCCTTCGTCCGGGTTGGCGCCAGACCCCGCGCGCGCCGCGTCAAGGTTTCGTCAACCGTTCCGCCCGCCCTCGCGTGTCAGCGGGTGGTGCGCCATCACCAGATCGCGCAGCCGCTCGTCCAGCACATGCGTATAGATCTCGGTCGAGGACAGGTCCGCATGTCCCAGGAGCATCTGAATCACCCGCAGATCCGCGCCGCCCGCCAGCAGATGCGTGGCAAAGGCATGGCGCAGCACATGCGGGCTGACGCGGTCAGGATCGATCCCGGCGCGGGCCGCCACCTCCTTGACCAGCGCGTGAAACCGCACCCGGCTCAGATGCCCCTCGGCCCCGCGCGCGGGAAACAGGAACTTCGATCCGGGCCTTCCTGCATTGGTCGCGGCCGCTTCGGCCCGGTCGCGATGCGCCAGCCAGATCGCCACCGCTGCCCGCGCCGCATCCGACAGCGGCACCATCCGGTCCTTGCCGCCCTTGCCGCGTACCAGCACCATCTCGGGCGCGCCGCGCAGCGCCGCATGCGGCAGCCCGACCAGTTCCGACACGCGCAATCCGGTCGCGTAGAGAAGCTCGAACAGGCAGGCATTGCGCGCCCGCGCCGCCGCGTCGGGCCCATGATTGCGCGCCGCCTCCAGCAGCGCCGCGACCTCGGACTCGGTCAGCGTGCCCGGCAGCCGCTGCGCCCGCCCCGGCCCGTCGATGCGCAAGGCCGGATGATCGACGCGCCACCCCTCGTCCATCGCAAATCGAAAGAACCGTTTGAGCGCCGATAGCCGCCGTGCCCGCGTCGCCCGCGACATCCCCGCCGCATCGAGCGCGATCAGGTAGCCCTCGATCTGTTCGCGCGCGGCCGTCTCCAGCCCGCTGCCGCGCGCCGCCAGCCATTCCGCGGCGTCGCGCAGATCGCGCCCGTAGGCCAGCAAGGTGTTGCGCGCCGCGCCGCTCTCCGCGGCCATCGCCTCAAGGAAGGTGGCGATGCGCCGGGCGTCGGGCACGGGCAGCGCGGGCATGGCTCAGCCCCGCCGTTCCAGCAAAAGCGCCTGCAACGCCGTGCGTCGGGCGATATCCTCGAACCCCAGGTGGCGCAGCAACACCAGCCCCTCGCCCAGCATCCGAGGGTCGCTGCCGCTACCGATCCGGCCCAGCACGCGCAACACCTCCTCGCCGCGCCGCCCCTCGGCCAGGCGTTCCTGCGCTGCGGCGGGCAGTTCGGGATCCTCGGCAAAGGCCTCGGCCACCGCGGCTTCGGTCGGATCGCGGCTCTCGTCGGGCTCGGGCGCGAGACCCCTAGCAATTGCCGCCAGAAGCTGCGCGCGCGGCCCCTCGTCGGCTTCCTCCAGCGCGCGTTCCTCATAGGTGTCAGACAGATAGGCGACCGCTTGCGCGACCTGTGCGGCCGGCCCGGACAGCGGCACGTCGCGCAACGGCTCGGCGAAAAGCGTCACCAGCGCCATCTCCAGCTCGGCCGAGGCCATCTGCACCCAGGCGGCCAGGAGCGCGGTGGCGATGGCATCGGGGTCGTCCGCCGTCAGCGCCGCATCGAGCCGCTGCACCGCCCGCACCCGGTCCCAGATCCCGCCCGAGGCCGCCGCTGCGCGCTCGGTATAAAGCCCCAGCAGCCGGTTGGGCGCCAACGCGCCCGACCGCACCAGCCGTTCCGCCGCCTCGATCTGCGCGCGCCAGCCGACGGTGCCGCGCAGATCGGCATGGGCAAAGGCCACCGGCAGCCCATGCGTCGCCACCGGCTCGCCGATCGCTTCAAGGACGCGCCAGGCCAGCGGGCTCAGCTGCATGGGCAGGCCGGCGATGGGCCCCAGCGGTTCGGAGTCGACATGCCCCTCGACCTCGAGAAAGCGCGCGAGGAGCGTGTCGTAGGGCGGCGTCAGGGTACCGTCCTCGGTCGCGGTGTCGAAGGCGGCCTCGGCGCCGGGCCAGTCGCCGTTGCGCGCCTGACAATAGATCTGCGCCGCCTCGAAGGGAAAGGGGCCGCTGCCGGCCAGCGCGCGTTCGCAGACCGGCGCCTCATCACCCAGCAAGAGCGCGATCTCCAGCCAGCGCAGCTTCAACCCCGTGTCGCGCGAATCGAGCGTCTCGAGAAGCGCCAGCGCCTGGTCGAGCGCACCGAATTCATAGAGCTTGTCGATTCGCGCCGCCAGCAGCGGCGATCCCTGCGCCTCGGGCGAGGCGCCCCGCGGGGCGTCGAATTCGGCCAGCAACAGTCGGTAGGCCAGCGTGCGCAAGGCGGGCAGGGTGTCACCGGGAAGGGCCGCAACCAGCGGCGCCAACTCCTCGGCGGTGCTGGGGCCCCAGAAATCGCGCGCAAGCCCCACGCGGGCGGGCGGGAAAAGACCCACCGCATCCGGGTGCACCCGGTCGAGCGGGCGCATGGTGATCGCCCCGTCGATCCAGGCATCGCCCGTGGGCGGCGTTACCGGGTAAAGCCCACTGGGATCGGGGACGAGCAGCGTCTCCTGCAACCAGTCGATCGCCGACAGCGGGCCTTCGGCGGCCAGCGGCGAGGTGCAAAGAAAAGTGCTTAGCGCAGCCGCAAGGGCGCGCCGTGCCTGCCCGTGAAGTGCCGCGCCGCTGCCCATCGGGGCTAACCGTTACCCAGGTCGACCGGCAGGCTGCGCGGTTCGGTTGGCACGTTCAGATCGCCGAAATAGGCGAAGGCCAGAAAGCCGAGCCCGGCAATCAGAAGCAGGATGAAGAGCGCGCGGAAAAGATAGCCGAAGAAGCCGGGGCGGTCGACGTTACGGGGCATTCTGTGCTCGGGCCTTCCTGTGTTCGGACGGGGTCTGCGCCCCTTGCCGGGACCGCCCCTGCCATTCTTGTTCGATTTATATATGGTATGTGCGGCAAGATCACGCCATTGAATGCGGATGTGAGAGAAAACCTGCCCGGGCGTGACCGTCCGCGCAAACAGGACAGGGAACGACGGGCCAGAATGGCAGCAGGCAGGCGCGGCAGGCTCAGGAAGACCGTGGTGATGGTCGGAATGATGGGCGCGGGCAAGACCGCAGTGGGGGGCGAACTGGCGCGCAGCCTCGCCGTCCCGTTTCTTGATTCGGATGCCGAGATCGAGCAGGCCGCCAATGCCACGATCGCCGAAATCTTCGCGCGCGACGGCGAGCCCTTCTTCCGCGCCAAGGAAGCGCAGGTGATCGCGCGCCTGCTGAAGGGGCCGCCCGGTATCCTGTCGGTGGGGGGCGGGGCCTTCCTCAATGCCGAGACGCGGGCGCTGATTCACGAACTGGGCGTAGCGGTCTGGCTGAAGGCAGGGCTCGACCTGCTGTGGAGCCGCGTGCGCCGCAAGGATACCCGGCCCTTGCTGCGCACCCCCGACCCGCGCCGCACGCTGGCCGAACTCATGGCCGCGCGCGAGCCCGCCTATGCCCAGGCCGAACTGATGGTCGAGGTCGCGCCCGACGCCTCGATCGAGGAGACGGCCGCGCAGGTGCGCGCTGCGCTTGCCACCCGCCCCGACGTTCTGCCCCCCGCCTGAGGTGTCCGCGTGACCGACCGCCCAACCGATCCTCTCCCCATCGATACCGTTCCCGTCGAACTGGGCGCGCGACGCTACGAGGTCCGGATCGGCACCGGACTGCTGGACCGCGCGGGGGCCGAGGTCGGGCCGCTTCTCAACCGCCCGCGTGTCGCCGTCCTGACCGAGGAACGCGTGGCTGCACTGCATCTAGAAACGCTCAAGATCGGGCTGGCCGCCGACGGAATCGCCATGCAGGCCCTGTCCCTGCCCCCGGGCGAGGGGACGAAATGCTGGGCGCAGCTTTCCCGCGCTGTCGAATGGCTACTGGAAGCACAGGTCGAACGCGGTGATGTGGTCATCGCGCTCGGCGGCGGGGTGATCGGCGATCTGGCGGGCTTTGCCGCGGCAATCCTGCGCCGCGGGGTGCGCTACGTTCAGATCCCCACGAGCCTTCTGGCGCAAGTGGACAGCTCCGTCGGTGGCAAGACCGGGATCAACACTGCGCAGGGCAAGAACCTGGTCGGCGCCTTTCACCAGCCCAGCCTTGTGCTGGCGGATATCGCGCTCCTCGACACCCTGCCGGGTCGCGATTTTCGCGCGGGCTATGCCGAGGTGGTGAAATACGGCCTGCTGGGGGATGCCGGTTTCTTCAACTGGCTCGAGCGCCACGGCCCGGCACTGGCGGCCGGCGACCGCGCTCTGCGCCAGGAGGCCGTGCGCCGCTCGGTTGCGATGAAGGCCGGTATCGTTGCGCGCGACGAGACCGAGACGGGCGAGCGCGCGC
This sequence comes from uncultured Rhodobacter sp., assembly GCA_964555305.1. GTDB lineage: Bacteria > Pseudomonadota > Alphaproteobacteria > Rhodobacterales > Rhodobacteraceae > Pararhodobacter. The sequence goes on from CAZKSE010000123.1 coordinate 6,292, forward strand.
TGCTCAATCTGGGTCATACCTTCGGCCATGCGCTCGAAGCCGCGACAGGCTATTCCGACCGCCTGCTGCATGGCGAGGGGGTAGCGATCGGCTGTCAGCTGGCCTTCGATCTGTCTGCGCGGCTGGGCCTTTGCCCGCAGGAAGCCCCCAGCCGGGTGGCGGCGCATCTGCAGACGATGGGGATGCAGCGCCGGCTGGCCGACATTCCGGGCGCTCTGCCCGACAGTGCTGCGCTGATCGAGCTTATGGGGCAGGACAAGAAGGTAGTCGAAGGGCAGATGCGCTTCATCCTCGCCCATGACATCGGCCGCGCTTTCGTTACCGCCGATGTCCCACCCGACGCGCTGCGCGCCCTGCTCGATGCCGCGCGCTAGACCCTTGCCGGGGGCGGGCCCTGCCAGTGGCGCTGTAATCGTCACGGGGAAGACGACGAAACGCGCGCCTGGAACCCGGTGCGCGTCAAGGCGTCTTGTTGATGAAGATCGCAGATGGAGCGGGTAGCGGGAATCGAACCCGCGCGTTCAGCTTGGGAAGCTGACAGGCTACCATTACATCATACCCGCCCACGGCGTGCTCTAGCGCCCGGCCCCGGTTCCGTCAAGGCCTCCGAGGGGTGCCTGCTGGCGCCGGGTCAGAACGGGATCTCGTCATCCATGTCGGCCGGGCCGCGGTCGAAACCGCCGCTGGAGCCGCCGCCACCGCCGCCGCCCTCGCCGCGGCCGTCCAGCATCGTCAGCGTCCCGCCGATACCCGCCACCACGACATCGGTCGAATAGCGATCCTGACCGGACTGATCCTGCCATTTGCGGGTCTGCAACGTACCCTCGACATAGACCTTGGAGCCTTTGCGCAGATACTGCTCGGCCACGCGCACCAGCCCGTCGCCGCGCAGTACGACATTGTGCCACTCGGTCCGCTCGCGCCGCTCGCCCGAGGCCTTGTCGCGCCATGTCTCGGACGTGGCGATACGCAGGTTGCAGATCTTGCCGCCATCGGGGAAGGTCCGCACCTCGGGGTCGCGGCCCAGGTTGCCGATGAGAATGACCTTGTTGACCGAACCTGCCATGCCGCGCTCTCCCGTCGAATCTGTGCTCGCCTTCCGGTAGCACGACTGCGCCGGGTCTGACAGGGGGTTTGCCGCACGGCTTGCCTGACGGGCCGAATCCCGGCACAAGGGTTCAGGTAGAGGGAACGCGCGGCCGTCCGACCGGGGGTGGACCGCGCCGGGACAGTTGCGAGGAGGTGCGGCATGCATCCGATCATCGCCATTCTCACGCTTGCAGTTTCAGCTTCGCTGGCCGTGGCACCTGCGGCGGCGAACGGGCTGCGGCTGGGGGCCAGTTCCACCGGCGACCCGGTCGCGCGGCTGATGGATACGCGGCTGTCGCGGCAATATTCCGCCTCGGAGCGACACCTGCCCAACCTGCCGCAGCCGGTGGATGCCCGCGCGCCGCGCTACACCGGGCCGAATCCCGGGCCGTTCCTCGACATGGCCCGTGCTGCCGCGCGCCGCCACAACATACCCGAGGATCTGTTCTTGCGCCTCGTGCATCAGGAAAGCCGCTGGAATCCAACCGCGGTCTCTCCCAAGGGGGCCCGGGGACTGGCGCAATTGATGCCCGATACCGCGCGGCTTCTGCGGGTCGATCCCGACGATCCGCGCCAGAATCTGGAAGGCGGCGCGCGTTATCTGCGGATGATGTATGACCGCTTCGGCAACTGGCGCCTGGCGCTGGCGGCCTACAACGCCGGGCCAGAGGCGGTTCAACGCCACGGCGGCGTGCCCCCTTTTGCTGAGACCACGCAATACGTGCGTGTGATCCTGGACGCCGGTTGACCTGAGGGGGAGAGCGCACAAATTTGCGCGCGCCGACAACTGTCTGGCGTAGAAAGATAATTCCGATAGATTAGCGGTAGCGAAACAGTTGGTCTCAGCCTTGTGGGACGACCGGTAGCCGACCCGGATGCTTGCGGAAGGCTGAGGGTGTCACGCCCGCAGCCTTCTGGAAGGCGCGGGTAAAGTAGCCGGCCGAGTTATAGCCCAGATGCTCGGCCACGGCCTTGACCGGCAGCCGGGTTTCGCTCAGCAGGCGCCGCGCCTCGAACAGCACGCGGTCTTCCAGCAGCATATGGGCGCTACGCCCGCAGGTCGCGCGGCAGGCCCGGCTTAGGTGGGTGGGCGTCACGCCAAGTGCGGCGGCATAGTTGCCGACCGTTGGATTCGTGCGAAAGTCCCGTTCGAGCAGCGCCGAATAGCGCGCGACCAGGCGTTGCGCGGCGGCCGAGCGGCCGGGCAGCGGATCGGGGGCGCCCGTGCGGAGGATCTGACGATCCAGCCACACACTGAGCAGTCCCAAGTGGTGCTGTGCGGCCCGCGCGGCGCCGGGGCGATTGCCCTCCAGTTCGCGCTGGATGTTTTCCAGAATGCCGACCAGTTCCTTCTGCGAGACCGGATCACGCGGGCGCAGCACATGCACGGTATCGGGCAGATCGAGCCCGTGGTCGCGTCCGAAGAAGACAGCGGTGCCTTGCACGCGCGAGGTCATTTCGAAGCCGTGCATCGTGCCGGGCGGGATGAAGATCGCATTGTGCGGGCCGTAGCCGCGCGTCGTACCGGCGATGGTGATGCGGCCCTGACCCTGGGTGAACCATAGCAAGATCGCCTCGCGCAGCGAGCGCATCGCCTCCACCCTCCAGCGCCCGCCGGCGGCCAGCCGCGCGATCGGGGTCAGGCGCAGGGCGCTGGGTGTTTCGGGGACGAGGGTCATGCCGGACTGCCTGTTGCTTCGCTGGCAGGTTAGGCGCCTCACGGCGATGCGCCAACGGAAAAGTGACAGAATCGCCCTAACTATTCGGGAGAAGCGCTTTCAGACGTTGCAGAAATACGACTCGGGGTTCAGTCGGGGGCGATCTGTTGCCATTCTTTCATCCGGTTCCGGAACCAGGTCCGCTGCCGCTTTGCGTATTGCCGCGTGGCAAGTGTTGCGGCGGCCTTGGCCTCGGCCAGCGACATCTGGCCCCGAAGATGCGCGATCAGTTCAGCCGCGCCGATGGCCCGGGTCCAGGGGGGCAGGGGCGCATCCCCCTCGGCGTGCGGCCAATGGGGCAAGGCGGCGCGCGCTTCCTCCAGTGCGCCGTTGCGCAGCATCGCGGCGAATCTGCGGTCGATTCGCTCGGTAAGCCAGTCGCGGTCAGGCATCATCAGCAGTGCGGTGGCCTGGTCGAGCGGCAGAACCGGCGGATCGTTTCGTGTGTGCCAGTCCGCGAGGCCTCGTCCGGTTGCGCGCAAGACCTCCCAGGCGCGCTGGATCCGGGCGGGGTTCTGGTGATCGATCCGCGCGGTGGTCGCGGGATCCAGGTCCCGGAGCAGCGCGTGCGGACCCCGGTCGCGCAGCAGCGCATCGGCTTCAGCCCGAACATGGGCGGGTATCGGCGGGATCTTTGCCAGACCTTGGGTGAGGGCGCTGAGATAGAGGCCGGTGCCGCCCACGATGATCGCGGTCGGGTGAGGGATCAGCAGGTCCGCGACCTCGCGCAGCCAGTGTCCCACCGAATACGCCGCTTCACGGGGGACATGGCCATAAAGAAGATGTGGTGCGCGGTCCAGATCCTCGGGGCCGGGACGGGCGCTCAGGACTTGCCACGTATCGTGGACCTGCAGCGCGTCGGCATTGATGATCACGCGTCCTTGCACCTCGGCGATGCCTAGGGCGAATGCCGATTTGCCGCTCGCCGTCGGTCCGGCAATGAGTACCGGGCGGGCAGGATCGGGCAGGAACGACGCGTCAGGGGGCATGATTTGTCATCGCGGAGCGGAAACAGGCCAGGGCGTGGATTGACCGTTGAACCCGGCGGTCTTTTCCGACATTTTCCGCGCGATTGAAACACCCTCCAGTTGATGACCCGGTGCGATGGCCCTTTCCGGCCCGCCGGGCAGGAAAGGCCCGCATGCAGACCAAAGCCCCTGTCACTTATCGCCGTGTCATGTTGAAGATTTCGGGCGAGGCGCTGATGGGTGATCAGGGCTACGGGCTGCACCCGCCCACCGTGAAGCGTATCGCCGAAGAAGTGAAATCCGTCCATGATCTGGGCGTCGAGATCTGCATGGTGATCGGCGGCGGCAACATCTTCCGCGGCCTGCAGGGCTCGGCCCAGGGAATGGAGCGGACGACCGCCGACTACATGGGAATGCTGGCGACGGTGATGAACGCGCTGGCCATGCAAGCTTCGCTCGAGGCGATGGGCGTGTTCACGCGGGTGATAAGCGCGATCCCGATGGACCAGGTCTGCGAGCCCTACATCCGACGTCGAGCGGTGCGCCATCTGGAAAAGAAGCGGGTCTGCATCTTTGCCGCGGGCACCGGAAACCCGTACTTCACCACCGACACGGCAGCGACTTTACGAGCAAGTGAAATGGCTTGCGAGGCGATCTTCAAGGGCACCAAAGTCGATGGGGTCTACGACAAGGATCCGCGTCAGCATACCGACGCGACACGCTACGAGACCGTCAGCTACGACGAGGTTCTGGCGAAGCATCTGAATGTCATGGATGCCTCGGCGATCGCGCTGGCGCGTGACAACAATCTGCCGATCATCGTCTTCTCGCTGGACGAGCCCGGTGGGTTCCGCGGAATCCTGCGCGGCGAAGGCACATACACGCGCGTTCAGGATTGATGGGTGTGGCTTTTGTGACAGGGTTTGTGTAGAGGATCTGGACAAATCCGTGTGAGCGCTCGCAGCCTGGGGCGGCATGCCCGGGCGGCAACAGACAAGGTGCAGGAAAGACATGTCCGACGACATCGATATCGACATCGACGACCTCAAGCGGCGGATGGACGGGGCGCTGGCGGCGCTTCGTACGGAATTCGGCTCGCTGCGGACCGGGCGAGCCTCGGCCTCGATGCTGGAGCCTATCCAGGTCGAATCCTACGGCCAGATGACGCCGATCAACCAGCTGGGCACCGTTAACGTCCCCGAGCCGCGGATGGTGACCATCAACGTCTGGGACAAGTCGATGGTCGGCAAGGTCGAAAAGGCGATCCGTGAGTCGGGGCTGGGGATCAACCCGCAGCTCAACGGCACCATCATCATGCTGCCGATCCCCGAG
>CAZKSE010000124.1:0-11381 GCA_964555305.1 uncultured Rhodobacter sp.
CGGGTACCGCCCCCGGGTCCGATCCGCTTATTACGAGCGCGTTTATGTCCATAGCCCCCGTTGCCGAGAACAGCCCGAATATAGGGTCCGGGCATCGCCAACTCAAGTCCCCGAACCGCCAGGTTGGGGGCCTTTTCGTCGCGGTGCAGAGCGCGCCGGAAGGTTGATGAAAGCTTGACGCGGCGCGCGCAGGGTCTGGCGCGAAGGGGGGCGAAACGGGTGGCGGCGCTTTGTTTTACAGGGAATATGCCCGCCAATTCGCGTATGGCAAGCGTATGGCAAACGTATGGCAAACGTATGGCAAACGTATGGCAAACGGTGGGCCGTTCGCCGGCGGGTCGCCCGGTTTGTGCGACGCGGGGCGGTTGGAGACCACGCCGGGCCGGACCGGGCCGGACCGGGCCGAAGGCGATGCGCGCGGCTGCCTTGCGTGCCGTTATCGGGGGGCTGTCGCTTGCTGCGGTGTCGGCCTAAGTTGCGGCCAAACGAGGGAGATTCGGATGAAACTGGACATCGATTTCGTGCGCGCGCAGTTCCCGGCCTTTGCCGAGGCGCCGCTGGAGGGGCAGGCATTCTTCGAGAATGCGGGCGGCAGTTTCACCTGCGGCGCGGTCATCGACCGGCTGACGCGCTTCTACCGGCAGCGCAAGGTGCAGCCCTACGGGCCCTATGACGCCTCGCGCCTGGCGGGCGAGGAGATGGACGAGGCGCGCAGCCGGCTGGCGGCCATGATGGGGGTCGAAAGCGACGAGGTCAGCTTTGGCCCCTCCACCAGCGCGAATACCTATGTGCTGGCACAGGCGTTCCGTCAGCACCTCAAGCCCGGCGATGCGATCATCGTGACCGACCAGGACCATGAGGCCAACACCGGCCCCTGGCGGCGGCTGGAAGCCGAGGGGATCGAGCTGCGCGAATGGACGCTGGATCCGCAGACCGGGCATCTGCCGCTGGAGCGGCTGGAGGCGCTGCTGGACGAGCGCGTGAAGCTCGTCTGCTTCCCCCATTGCTCGAATGTCGTGGCCGAGGTGAACCCCGTGGCCGAGATTGCCGCGATGGCGCATCAGGTCGGCGCGGTGGTCTGTGTCGATGGGGTCAGCTACGCGCCGCACGGGCTGCCGGATGTGGGCGCGCTGGGGGCCGATATCTACCTGTTTTCGGCCTACAAGACCTATGGGCCGCATCAGGGGATCATGGTGATCCGCCGCGATCTGGGGATGCGGCTGCCCAACCAGGCGCATTATTTCAATGCCGAGGTGCTCTACAAGCGCTTCACCCCCGCCGGGCCGGACCACGCCCAGATCGCCGCCAGCGCCGGGATGGCGGATTATGTCGATGCGCTCGCCGCCCGCCACGGGGGCGAGGGGCGGGATGCCAAGGGCCGCGCGGCGCTGGTCCATGATCTGATGCGCGGGCATGAGACGCGGCTGCTGCAACCGCTGCTGGACCACCTGGCCGCGCGCAACGACCTGCGCCTTCTGGGGCCGCGCCGGGCCGAAGGGCGCGCGCCGACCGTCGCCGTCCTCGCCCAACGGCCCGGTGCCGATCTGGCGCAGGCGCTGGCCGGCGAGGGGATCATGGCCGGGGGCGGGTCTTTCTATGCCAACCGCGCCCTTGCCGCGCAGGGCGTCGAGCTCGATCACGGCGTGCTGCGGCTGAGTTTCGTGCATTACACCACCGAGGCAGAGGTTGACCGGCTGATCCGGGCGCTAGATCGCGTCCTGTGACAGGCAACCCGGACCGCCCATGCAGCCCCTGATCCTCTGGTTTCGCCGCGACTTGCGGCTCGATGACAATCCGATGCTGAGTGAAGCTGCCGCGACCGGCCGGCCCCTCATCCCGGTCTTCATCGCCGATGACAGCGTCACCGGGATGGGCGCGGCGCCCCGCTGGCGTCTGGGCGAGGGGCTGTCGGTTTTTTCCGAAACGCTGAAGAAGCACGGGGCGCGTCTGATCCTGCGCCGCGGCCCCGCCCTGAAGGCGCTGCGAGAGGTGATCGCCGAGACGGGCGCGACCGGGGTCTGGTGGGGGCGGCTTTACGACGCCCCGGCGCGCAAACGTGACAGTGGCATCAAGCAGGCATTGCGCGAGGACGGGATCGAGGCGCGCAGCTTTGCCGGCCATACGCTGATCGAACCCTGGCAGGTCGAAACCGGGGAGGGCGGGCATTACAAGGTCTACAGCCCGTTCTGGAAGGCGCTTTCTGCGCGTGGGGTGCCGGATCCGTGCCCGGCGCCCAAGCGCCTGACCGCGCCGGAAAGCTGGCCCGAGTCGGACCGGCTGGCCGAGTGGAAGCTGGGCGCGGCGATGAACCGCGGCGCGCAGGTCGTCGCGCGCCACGCCAGGATCGGATCTGCCGAGGCCGAGGCGAAGCTCGACGCGTTTCTGGATGGCCCGGTCGAGGAGTATCGGCAGGCGCGCGATTTCCCGGGGCGGGAGGCCACCTCGCGGCTGTCGGAGAACCTGGCCTGGGGAGAGATCGGCCCGCGGCGGATCTGGTCGCGCACGCAACGCATCCTGGAGCAGGACCGCGGCCACAAGGGCGCCGAGCACTTCCTCAAGGAACTGGTGTGGCGCGATTTCGCGCATCACCTGATCTTTCACACGCCGCAGATCACCCGCGCGAACTGGCGGTCGGAATGGGATGACTTCCCGTGGCGCGAGGACAATGCCGATGCCGAGCGCTGGCGTCGCGGCATGACGGGCGAGCCCTTTGTCGATGCCGGCATGCGCGAGATGTATGTGACCGGCACGATGCACAACCGCGCCCGGATGATCGTCGCCTCTTACCTTACCAAACATCTAATGACGCACTGGAAAGTGGGGCTGAAGTGGTTCGAGGAATGTCTGATCGACTGGGACCCCGCCTCGAACGCGATGGGGTGGCAGTGGACCGCGGGGTCGGGCCCCGACGCCGCCCCCTATTTCCGCGTCTTCAATCCCGCGACGCAGTTGGAGAAGTTCGACCCCGAACGCCGCTACCAGCGACGCTTCATCGCCGAGTTTTCGAGCGAACCGGATCCGGAGGCGCGCGCCTTCTTCGACGCCGCACCCCGGTCCTGGAACCTGGATCCGCAAGCCCCCTATCCCGAGCGGTTGATTGACCTGGCGGAAGGGCGCAACCGGGCACTGGATGCCTATGAACGCCGCAAGGCCGGATGATTTTTCCGTTGCGAAACCATCCCTGTGCAATACGCTGTCATCAATTCTGAGCGGCGAGATCGAGAGAAAAGATGCACGTTCTGACCAGCACCGAGGGGCAGGGTGGCCTTCCGCGCTATTTCCGGCAGGCTTTTGCCCAGGCCAGCAAGCTGAACTACGGCCGTCTCGACTTTGTCCTGCCTGACGGGCGGCGGTTTCGGGCACAGGGGCAGAAACCCGGCCCCGCGGCGGAAATCACCATCCACAATCCCGACTGCATCGCCCGCCTGATCCGGGAGGGGGATCTGGGCTTTTCCGAGGCCTATCTGGAGGGCTGGTGGTCGACCCCGGACCTGCAGACCTTCATGGATGTTGTCACCACAGACAATTCCGAGGTTTACGAAGGCTTTGGCGGCATGGCGCTGGTGCGGCTCTATGAACGCATCCGCCACTGGTTGCGCGGCAACACGAAGACCCAGGCGCGCAGGAATATCGCCTACCACTATGATCTGGGCAACGAGTTCTACGGGCTCTGGCTGGATGACAGCATGACCTATTCGTCGGCGCTGTTCCGCACGGGTCAGGAAAGCCTCGAACGCGCGCAGGAGCAGAAATACGCCCAGCTGGTCGACTCGCTGAAGTTGCAGGAGGGCGATCATGTGCTGGAGATCGGCTGCGGCTGGGGCGGCTTTGCCGAATACGCCGCCGGCAAGCGCGGGCTCAGGGTGACCGGGCTGACGATCAGCCAGGCGCAGCACGATTTCGCCGTCGCGCGCATGCGCCGCGCGGGCCTGTCGGACCGGGTCGAGATCAAGTTGCAGGACTATCGCGACGAACGCGGGCAGTACGACGCCATCGCCTCGATCGAGATGTTCGAGGCGGTGGGCGAGAAATACTGGCCCGTCTATTTCGACACGGTGCGCGAACGGCTGAAACCCGGGCGCCTGGCGACGCTGCAGATCATCACCGTGCCGGATTCGCGCTTCGAGACCTATCGGAAGGGGGTCGATTTCATTCAGAAATACATCTTCCCCGGCGGTATGCTGATCTCGCCCGGGCGGCTGCAGACCGAAGCCGCGCGCGCCGGGCTGGAGACGCGCGGATCGCTTGAGTTCGGCGAAAGCTACAGCCAGACGCTGCGGCGCTGGCATGAAACCTTCCTTGATCGGTGGGAACGGATCCAGACCATGGGATTCGACGACCGCTTCCGCCGGATGTGGGAATTCTACCTGACCGGCTGCGCGGCGGCCTTTCATTCGGGCATTTGCGACGTCACGCAGATCACGCTGCGCCGGCCCGCCTGATTTTCCCGGGTATCGGCTGGCTTTCGCGCGGTCCGGGGGGGCGCTCGGCCAGCTCTGGCGGTTTCTTGCCGTAGGGGGCGTTCCGGTGTTCCGTGCGCCGCCGGGTAGCGGGGGGCTGGTTGCGGGCAACGCGCTGTGGCTGTTATTGCAGATGCTCCAAGGGCGCCGGCCGGCGCGCTGAACTTCTGCAACAAAGCCCCCCATGACCCCGCTTTTCGTATTCGGAACGCTTCGCCATCCCCCGCTTCTGCGCGCCGTCGCCGGCACACGGACGATGACGCTGGAGCCTGCCACGCTTCAGGGGCACGCCGTCACCCATGCCGTCAGCCCGAGTGGCGAGGTGCAGGTCTTCCCCCTCTGCCAGCCCGCGCCGGGCGCCGAGGCCGAGGGAATGCTGCTGCGCCCCGATCCGGTGGCCCGCGCCCGGCTCGATGCCTACGAGCGCGTCTTCGGCTACGAACTGGCGACGGTCAGCGTCACCACCGCCGGCGGTGTGGTCGAGGCGCAGATCTATCGCCCCGATCCCGCCGAATGGCGCCCCGGCGCGCCCTGGGCACTGCAGGACTGGGTCCGCGACTGGGGCGAGGTGTCCACCGCCACCGCGGCCGAGGTGATGGCGCTGATCCCGCAGACGGAGCCCCGCCATATCCGCGCGCGCTACAAGATGCTGGAAGCCCGCGTCACCAGCCGCAACCGCGCACGCGCGCAACCTGCGCCCGCCCAGCTTCGCCGCACGCCAGCCGATGACGACGTGCAACTGGCGCGCCAGCGCGCGCCCTATACCGGCTTCTTCGGGGTCGAGGAGTCGGACCTGCGTTTTCGCCGTTTCGACGGCGGGCTGAGCCGGCCGGTGACCAGGGCGGCCTTCATCATGGCCGATGCGGTGACGGTGCTGCCTTACGATCCGGTGCGCGATCTGGTCCTGCTGGTCGAACAGTATCGCTACGGGCTTCAGGCGCGGGGCGACCGGAACCCCTGGGCGCTGGAAACCGTGGCCGGCCGCATCGACGCCGGCGAGACGCCCGAAGAGGCCGCCCGCCGCGAGACGCAGGAAGAGGCCGCGCTGGAATTGCGCGCGCTTCTGCCTGTGCCGTCCTTCTACCCCAGCCCGGCGGCGGTCAGCGAATATATCTATGCCTATGTCGGCATCGCCAAGCTGTCGGACGGTGGGCGCAGCGGCGGCGGCCTTGAAAGCGAGGCCGAGGATATCCGCACGCATGTGATCTCTTTCGCGCGGCTGCTCGAGCTGATCGACACGGGCGAGGTGGCGACCGCGCCCGTTCTGATCACCGCCTTCTGGCTGGCGAGCCAGCGGGACCGGCTACGCGCGGAATACCGCCAGCCCGACTGACCCCGAAACTGATTCTACAACTGACCCTAGATCGAGCGCCGCGCCGCCAGCCGCACGCAGAGAAGCGCCAGCGCCGCGCAGACCAGCGCCCCGGCCGCCAGGGGGCCGGCGGTGCCGTCGAAGGCGCGCGCGATGGGGGTGGCGATGAGGGCCGCCGCCATCGTCGACACGCCCCCCATGACCGAGGTCGCCATGCCCGCGACATGACCCAACGGCTCCAGCGCCAGCGCGTTCAGATTTCCGAAGATCAGCCCGATCGAGAAGAACTGAAGCCACATGAAGACCACGAACACCGGAAAGACGACTACGCCCGCCATCGTGAGCACCAGAAAGATCAGCGCGGTGGCGATCTGCACCCCCAGCGCGACCGAGATCAGCCGCTGCATCCCCAGCCGAACGACGAGTTGCGCGTTGATCAGGCTGGCCGGCGCCGACATGACCGCGACCAGCGCGAACCAGTAGGGAAACTCCGGACCGCGGCCGAAGGTCTCGTCGAAGATCAGCGCGACGCTGGCCAGCCAGGCGAACATCGGGGCAAAGCACAGCGACAGCGCCAGCAGGAAGAGCCGCACGCGGGCGTTCCCCAAGACCTCGCGCAGCGCGGCCCAGAGATCTGCGGGATGCAGCGGGCGGCGGCGGTCGGGGGGCAGGGTTTCGGGCTGGCGCATCGCCAGCCAGGTGCCCGAGATGACGCCGAAGAACAGAAAGCTCCAGAAGATCGCGCGCCAGCCGAAGCCTGCGGCGATATAGGCGCCGATCAGCGGCGCAACCGCGGGGACCAGCACGAAGACCGCCATCGCGAATGACATCACCCGCGCCATGTGCCGACCCACATAGAGGTCCCGCACCAGCGCCTGTGCCACAACCCGTGGCGCCGCCGCCCCCAACCCCTGCACGAACCGCGCGGCCAGCAGCATCTCCAGGCTTTCCGAGGTGGCGGCGACGGTGGCAGCGGTCATGTAGATTGCGATGCCGGTCAGGATCACCGGCTTGCGGCCAAAACGGTCGGACAGGGGGCCCGACAGAAACGTGCCCAGCCCCAACCCCAACACGAAGACGGTGATCACCAGCTGCGCGCGACCGGGGTCCAGGGGGGCAAGCTCCGTTCCGATCTGCGCGAGCACCGGCAGCATCGCGTCGATGGAGAAGGCGACCGTGGCGAAAAGGAGCGCGAGAAGCGCGATGAATTCGCCAAAGCGCATCCGCGCCGGGGCCTCGCTTGCCAGGCTCATGCGCGGCCCGCCAGCTCGTCGATCACCTGCAGCCAGACCTCTTTCGGTTGCGCGCCGTGCAGGACATGCTGGCCATCGATGATGAAGGCGGGCACCCCGCGCAGCCCGCGGGCACGGATCTCGCTGTCGCGGGCACGGATCTCGGCCACATCCCCATCTCCCTGCAAGAGACGGTCGATCATCTCGCTGTCGAGCCCGGTCTTGCCGGCGATCCCCACCAGCACCGCCCGGTCACCGATATCGGCGCCCTCGACGAAATAGGCGCGGAAAAGCGCGCTGACGACAGCGTTCTGCCGTCCCTCCAGCCCCGCCCAATGGATCAGCCGATGCGCGTCAAGCGTCGAGGGAACGCGCGTCTGCGCGGCGAAATCAAGCGGAATGCCCGCCGCCTCGGCCGCCTGCTGGACAGGCAGCATCGCCTTCACGGTCCCGTCCTTGCCGCCGAACTTCGCCTCCAGGTAATCGGCGCGGTCCATCCCGCCCGCCGGCATCTCGGGGTTCAGCATGAACGGGTGCCATTCGACGGTGAAGTCGTGGTCCGGCCTTGCCTCCAACGCGGCGTCAAGACCGGCCTTGCCGACATAGCACCACGGGCAGATCGGATCCGAGAAGACGTCGAGGCGGATCATGCGCCCTCCTTCCAGCCCTCGCGCAGGGCGCGGCGATTGAGCTTGTTGTTGGGCCCCTTGGGCAGCGCGTCGCGGGCGAGAAAGAGCCGCGGCTGCTTGTAGCGTGCCAGCCGTTCGGCGCCGTGAGCGGCAAGCGCGGCGTCGTCCAGCGGGGCGTCGGCGGCCACGTAGAAGAGCGCGATCACGCTCACCCCCTCGCGCACGGGCAGTTCGACCGCGGCGCTTTCGGTGATGCCGGAATGGGCGTCGAAGGCGCGCTCCACCTCAAGCGGCGAGACACGGAACCCGCCGGCGTTCAGCATGTCGTCGTCGCGGCCCAGGTAACGGATCGCGCCACCCGGCTCCATCGTCACCATGTCGCCGGTCTGGAACCAACCCGCCTGAAACCGCGCCGCCGTCTCCGCCTCGGCCCGCCAGTAGCCCAGCATCAGGCCCGGATCCTGCGCATCGACGGCCAGTTGCCCGGGCTCGCCGCGCGGCACGGGCGCGCCGTCGTCACCCAGCACCGCCACGCGCCGGCCGGGCTGCGGGAAGCCCGCCGTGCCCGGGGGCGCCGGACGGGCGGGGCTGGCCGAGACATAGGTCGACACTTCGGACATGCCCAGCGCCTCGAAGACCGGGGTGCCGGTCGCCTCGACCCAGGCGGTGCAGGTGGTCTCGGGCATCTTTTCGCCGGCGGAGAGGCCGTGGCGCAGGCGGGTCAGGGCGGGGACGGGCATTTTCAGTAGCTGGCGAAAGACACCGGGCGCGGCGGCGAAGATCGTCGCATCGAACCGCTTGAGCAGAAGCGGCAGTTGCGCCGCCTCGATGCCGGCATCGGGGATCAGCGCCGTCGCGCCGATCGCCCAAGGGTCCATGAGGCCGGTTCCCAGCGTGTAGGTCCAGTTGAACGCGCCCGCATGCATCAGCCGATCCTCGGCCGTGAGGCCGTACCAGCCCTCCCACATCATCCGCCGTGCCCAGACCGCGCGATGGGCATGCATCACCGCCCGCGCCCGCCCGGACGTGCCCGAGGTGAAGACCATGTAGGCCAGCCGGTCAGGGTCGCCGCGGTCCCAGCCGCAGGGCGGCAGCGCCTGCCAATCGGTCAGATCGGCCGCGGCGATGACCCGTGCCGGATGGGCGGGCAGGGCAATGCCGTCGCCCGCGATGACCGCGGCGGGATCCAGCAACTCCGCCATGCCGGTGATCTCGGCTGCGGTCAGCTGCGACGATGTCGGCACCGGCACGATACCCACCGCGATCGTGCCCAGATAGGCCAGCGGGAAATCGACCGTGTTGCCCAGGCGCAGAAGCAGCCTGTCGCCCGGCTTCAGCCCCGCACGCAGAAAGCCGGTGCCGATCCCGCGCACCGCGGCGATGAGCCTTGCGTAGGACCAGCGTTCGGCGCCGGTCAGGCGCAGGATCTGCAGCGCGATCTTGTCAGGGGTCGCAGCGCCGGCCGTCAGGACGTATTCGGCCAGATTGAACGGCGCGGGGCAGGGGGCGAATGGCGCGGGATCCGAGATCGAAAGCATGGCCCCTGCTACGCCCAAGCCCAGCGGCAGGCAAGAGGGCGCGCCTCAGCGGAACCAGCTGCGGACCGCGACCGAGGCGTCGGATATGTCGCGCCCGACCCCTTCCACGGTGCCGCAGCCGACAAGCAGTGCCGACAACATCAACAGGGTTCCGATCTTCAGCACCGATCCGGGCATCGTCATTCCTCGTACCACCAGACCTCGGGCAGGAAGCCCGTCCAGTCGCCATATATCGGCAGACGCTCGGGAAAGTGCAACCCTTGCGCGATCGCCAGGCGTGACGCCGGCGCGAACCAGAAGGGGATGGCGTAACGCCCCGCCATGAGCGCCCGGTCGAGCGCGCGCACCGAGGCCGCGAACGTCTCGGCCGAGGTGGTTTCCAGCATCGTCGTGATCATCGCCTCGACCGCGGGCGAGTTGACGCCGGGCAGGTTGCGCGTCCCCGGTGCCTCGACCCCGTCGGCGCCCCAGTAGAGCCATTGCTCGTTGCCAGGGCTGAGCGACATCAGCCGCACGAAATGCGTCATGTCGAAATCGTAGGCATTGGTGCGTTCGACATATTGCGCGGGGTCGATCTGGACGATGCGTGCGGTGATGCCCAGCTGGTCCAGCGCATCGAGATAGATGTTGGCGATGGCCTGCACCTCGGGCTGGCCCTGACGCAGCAGGATCTCGAAGCTGAAGGCGCTCCCCGCCGCGTTGCGCAACCGGCCGCTGGCGTCGGGTTCCCAGCCGGCTTCGGTCAGCAGGCGGGCGGCCGCACGCGTGTTGCGCCGGTTGCCGGCACCGCCGTCGTTGACGGGCAGCGCATAGCCCTCCAGCGCGTCGGGCGGCAAACTGTCAGCGAAAGGCTCAAGCAGCGCGCGCACCTCGCCCTCGGCGGGCCCGGGCTGCATGGCCAGATCGGAATTGCCGAAATAGGACGCGATGCGGGGCTCACGCCCGCCGTTGATCACCTGGTTGATGCGCTCGAAATCGAAGGCATGGATGAGCGCGTCGCGCACCCGCCAGTCGTCGAAGGGCGCGCGGCGGGTGTTGATGACGAAGCCGTTCATCCCTGACGGGCGCTGGTGCGGCACCTCCACGAGCCGGACGCGGCCGTCGCGGACGGCCGGAAAGTCGTAGTTGCTGTCCCAGCGCGCCGCGTTCGCTTCCCGCCAGACCGAGACATTTCCGGCCCGGAACGCCTCGAACGCGACGGAGGCGTCGCCGTAGAAATCGTAGCGGATCTCGTCAAAATTGAACTGGCCGGCATAGAAGGGCAGATCCGCCGCCCACCAGTCGGGGTTACGGCGGAAGCTGACAAAGCGGCCAGGCTCGTATCGGTCGACCACATAGGGGCCCGAACCCACCAGCGGCTCGAGGCTCGAGGCCGCGAAGCGGCGGTCCGTGCCTTCGAACTGGGCGCGCTGCAGGATCGGCCGCAGGCCGAGGATCAAGGGCAGTTCCCGGTCGGGTTCGGTGAAGGTCAGCCGCACCGAGCGCGGCCCAGTCTGCTCCATCGTTTCGACCTTGGTCCAGGCGGTGCGGAACCGCGGATGCCCCTCGGTGCCCAGGATCTCGAAGGACCACATCACATCCTCGACGGTGACCGGCGTGCCGTCCGAGAATCGGGCTTCCTCGCGCAGGGTGAATTCGACGAAGTCACGCGAATCGTTTGTCTCGACCGATTCTGCCAGGGTGGCGTAGAGCGTGAAGGGCTCGTCGTAGTTACGCCCCAAGAGGCTCTGCACGGTGAGCAGGCTCACCCCCCAAGGGGCCGATCCCGCAAGGACATACGGGTTGAGGGAATCGAAGCCCCCGATCTCGGCGAAAACCACCCGACCGCCGCGCGGCGCGTCACGATTCGCATGGGGCAGGGACACAAGGTCTGGGGGAAGGGCCGGCTCGCCATACATAGCGATGCCATGCGTCGGGCCAGTCTGCCCCGTTACCATGCCTACCGACAGGGTCAACAGGCATACAACTGAAAGCAGAAACTTTTTGACCATCGCTCGCCTCATTGTCGTGAATTTGGAGACAATCTTCGTTGCCTTCCGGTTTCTGTCTGCCTACCGCGCACCGGCCACGATTTCAAACTTTTAGCTTGGATCGTTGAGAAGGATTGGCTATAACAACGGGACTGCTCGATAGGTTTCTTGCCTGTATGAAACCTGCCTCAACAACTGACGCCCGCCTTGTGCGGGCGTTTTTTTTGGCCGTGCGCAGGC
>CAZKSE010000125.1:0-8352 GCA_964555305.1 uncultured Rhodobacter sp.
GGCGAGATCGTCCTCTGCGACCGCTTCGTCGACACCACCCGGGCCTATCAGGGCCAGAAGGGGCCCGAACAGCGGGCGATGGTAGAAAGCCTGCACGGCAGCATGATCGGCACCCTGCCCGATCTCACCGTTCTGCTCGACATCGATCCCGACGTGGCGCTCGCGCGCAGCCTCGGCCGCCTGGCGGTCGCCGGCAGCGGCGAGGACCGGATGGAGAAGAAGGGCCTGGCCTTCCAGCACGGCCTGCGCGCAACCTACCTGGAAATCGCTGAGAATGAGCCCCAGCGCGTGATGGTCGTCTCGGCCCTCGGCACGCCCGAGGATGTCGCGACCCGCATTTGGCACGCGGTGCGCGAGCGCATGCCGGTCACCTCCGGCCTGGTCGACCCGACAATTTGAAGAAGAAAAATCGCAAAGCTGTGGAGAACTGGATTTCGTCTATATCGAAAAGAAATTCGCAATGGTAATATCCGGAATGAAAACGCGAAACTGTTGACATTCCGAGGTGCAAAATGAACGCCAAGCCGAGCAATATAGGCGAGATGGAGACGCAGGCGCTGAAAGAGCAGCTTGCCGAACTTGAACGCGAGGTGCTGCGTCGCGAGGCCGAATCCCGGCTGCGCAAGGCTCGGGAACTGGAGGCGAAGGCGCAGTCCATGGGCTTCGTGAGCCTGGCTGAAGCAGCCCGGACCCTGTCAGGTCTCGCGTCGGACGAGCGGACACGCCCCACCTATGTGAACCCCGACAATCCCGAGCAAACCTGGTCGGGCCGCGGCCGCAAGCCAAAATGGGTGCATGAGCACATGCGCAAAGGCATGCCGATCGAGGCGCTGGTCCCTACATCCCAGGGCTGATGTCCGCGCCCTCGCTCCCCTTTGGAGGCGGCATCGGCAGGAGCTTGACCCTCACCTTCATGGCGACATCGGTGATGGCCGCGCGCGCACGCGCCAGCAGGGAGGCGAAGCGGGGGTGATTGGCGCATCGTTGCGCCAGTCGCTGGGCCGCCTTGCACCGCTCGGCCACCGTGACCTCGAATTCCTCGTCCGTCATCCCCGTCAGGCGCACGATGGGCGACTCGAATGTGTCGATAACATCGCAAAGCCAGAGAATCTGGATGGTCACCGGAGATTTCATCAGCCGCTCTGAACGGGCGGCAATTTCCGTTTCATCGTGACGCAGAAAATCCGGCAGGCAATCGGCAACGTCCCGGGCTCTCGATGAGATTTCCTCGCCGAGGGCCTCGGCGGGATCCAGTCCGTGGTCAAAGGCTTCATGCAAGAGCGCAGCAACACGGTCACGCTCCACGCCACCAATTTCCGCTACGAGATCGCGGACCCGAAGGGCATGTTCTCGCTGTGCGGTGCATAGGGCAGTGCTGGCGCTCGTTCCATGCAAATACTCATAGGCCGCCCGTTCGGCACTCATCATCTACCCCGATCAACTGATACTCAGGCTACAGCAACAGAGCAACAGTTCAACAACATATTATCGAAAGGTAATTTGTAATATGATATTGTGGCGAGAAAACTTCTGCGCGATGCGATCTATGGTTGCTTGAAGCGTTCTTTTGCCGGGGAAGTAAAAGCATAATGCGCATCCGCGATGAGAAAACTCGCAGCGAATAGAGCGGGGACGGCCAGGAAAGCAAGAGGAAATCCGACCGGATGATCAGCCATCATCCAGAACAGGGATGCACCCCTGAGGGCGAAAATGAGGACAACGGCCTGCAAGGCGATCACGAGAGCGACGTGGATCATCGACTGAAGAAGCCCTCTCGCAGGTATTGCCGCAGCCCGCAGAAGGCCCGGACCCTGATCTGGTAGGCGGCAAAATCGGCCTGCAGTCCGCGCACGAGCGCGCCCAGCATGAAGATCAGCAGCACCAGGGTGCCGAGAAACGACAGGGCCCCGTCACCGAGAAAGATCATGCCGAAGGCGCCGACAAGAAAGGCGATCGACAGCCCGGTGTAGAGGCGGAAATTCCGCCCGTGAGTTTCGGCCAGAGCGGCAAGATCCGCCTCGGAAAGGCCTTGCTTGTCGACCATCTCCCGAAACCGCTGATGACCGCCATCCCAGTAGCGACCATCGAGACCGGCGCGCATGTCGGCGAGATCGGCCCGCGCCGGGCGCAGCGCATCCATCGCCGCCTCGCCGCCCGCGCGCATGGCGCCGCGGGAGGTATCGCGGATGGTCTGCGACTGAATCTTGTTGGCGCCGTAGCGGCCGGCACGACCCAGGAAGGATACCGATTTTTTCGACATCAGAGCACCGACGCGATGCGGCCGGGAATGATGACCGGCTTGCCGGGCTTGGCCGTGAACGGCATCAGGAAGATCTCGGGCAGCTCGGCAATGGCGTCATTGCCGATCGTGATGTCGTTGGGATCCATGCATCCGTCCTTGGCCACTCGGTTCATCAGGTGCTTGTTGTATTGCTCGGGGGACCAGCCATGCGCCGCAGCAATCTTCGGATCGAGTCCCGAGGCGCTGAAGCCGGATGCCGCCCATTGCCGGAAACCACCCACGCCGAGCATATGCGTCGCCGCGGCAACGCCGCCCGAGGTCATCTGGATCCCGTTGACCGTCTCGCCCGGCGTCCAGTTGCCGGCGACCGCTTGCAGGTTGCGCTGGGTGAACTCGGCAAAGGCGCGATCCTGGGCGCCCTGGCTCGCCATGAATTCGGCGCGGCTGTTGATGCCGTCCTTTCCGGTCCAGACCACGTCGTTCCAGCCGCTGTCGCCGAAATAGCTGCTCGCCGGTCCCGAATAGTGCTGAACGTAGCCGAGCTCCTTGAGCGTGCCGATCAGGAACTGGTAGGCGCCGGTGGCCGAGCTGCCCGGGTTGGTCGCCTCGTAGCCTTTTCCGCCGCCTTCGATCTGTCGGATATAGGCGCCGAAGTCCTCGTCGCTTCCGCATTCGGCCAGCGCCAAGCCGGGAAGGGCGGTCAAGGTGAGCGCGAGCGCGGTCGAGACCAGATATTTTTTCATGACGGAAACTCCTGTTGCCGCTTACCGGAAGGCCTCGATGCCGAAACCGGCGGGGTAGACATCGACGACGATGAAGCCGCCCTGATCGAGATCAGGAAAGATGCGCGGATAATCGGCCGAGAAGCTCTCGGTCACCACGTTGCCGTCGCCATCAAGAATGACATAGGGCGAACCCCAGGTGCCGATCTGGTGATCCCAGGCGGTGACCGATAGAACATGGCCGTAAGCCCGATCGCCGCCATGCATATAGGCGAAGGTCCAGGCCATCACGTCCGCGGCGGTCAGCTCAGCGTAATCCTCGATCGCGCGCAGCGTCGCCATCTCGCCCATCGTCGGCGGTCGGCTCATCGCCGTGCTGATCTCGTCGCCGAACGGATAGACTTGGTGGCCGTCGAAGGCCCAGGTGATTCCGTCGACAAAAAGGACACCCCCGGCGGGTTCCGTCGGCTCGAGATGAACAGAGAGCCCATCGCCAGAAGCCACTTCTCGCACGGACTCACCGTCGTAGGCCAAGAGCGACCAAGCGCAGGGACTCTCGGCGCAGTCGCCCGCCTCCAGCGCGAGAACCTCATCGACACCGGACTGGTTCATGTCGAGCTGCATCACCTCGATCGCCGAGAAGCGGCTGGCGAAGTCATTCAACTTCTCGCTGAAACCGGCCTCCGGCGTGGCGATGCCGGCCGCGGCCGTGGCCTGTGCGGCGAGGGACAGGGCGAGCAAGGATCCGTAAAGGGGCAGGGCGCGCATGGGGGTCTCCGGCGAGAATTTCACAATACAGTATAGATAGTCCTGAAAAATTCACAATCTCCCAATTCATTG
The DNA here is from genome assembly GCA_964555305.1 of uncultured Rhodobacter sp. Taxonomy (GTDB): domain Bacteria; phylum Pseudomonadota; class Alphaproteobacteria; order Rhodobacterales; family Rhodobacteraceae; genus Pararhodobacter. The sequence goes on from CAZKSE010000125.1 coordinate 3,805, forward strand.
AAAGCCTACCAACTGGGTGGCGGGAGGGCGCGCGCCGCATCCTGGTCGAGTGCTTCGCGGATGCGCGTCAGAATCGAGGGCTCGCAGGCCGGCAGCCAGCGATCGGGATAGGTGCTGGCGAGACCCGCCTGGAGCAGCGCATGCTCGACGGAGCGGGCGCCATCGAGGCGAAAAAGGGAGCCGGGCGCGCCGGAAACGCAGACCTGCGCCAGCAGTCGGCCGTAACGGTCGGAGCGCGGCCGACCGTGATCGTCGAAATCGGGCGTGACCAGGATCACGCGCTTGCGGCAGAGCGCGCGCAGGAAATCGCGCGCCGCTTCGCCGGGCCCGTCATGGAACGGATCGAAACCTCCGGCCCGCAGGACCTGGTCGAAGAGCGTGTTCTTGCGCAGTTCTGGCGTGTCGATCGAGCACAGGCGGATGCGGAACGCCTCGTGGCGCTTGCCGTCGGCAAGAACCGGCGTGCGGATGCGGAACGTGTCGCCGTCGATGATCGTGTAGGTGTCCGGCCGAACCAGGAAGGCCTGGTTCGGCAGCACCGTCATCCGCGGCGAAAGATCCTCAGAATCCAGGTATGGAGGGATCATCGAGCGACAGCTCCGGACCGCGCCGGTTACTCAGCATCTCGATTCCGACCTCCATCGGCACATGTTCGAAGCCATTGGCCTCGAAGCCCGCGACCGCTGACGGGTCGATATCGCCCGGCAGCCCGTTGAAGGGCTTCGGCAGCCGGCAGATCAGCTTCAGCTCGGCAGGAACCTCGAGGAGCTCGAGATCGGCATCGCAGGCGTCATCCATGATCTCGAGCCAGAGGCGCTCCTGGCGGTCGGTGTCGACATAGAGAACATGGCCGTCGGGCCCGTTCATGAAGAAGACATCCGATCCAGGCAGGCCGATCCCCGGCGGCTCCGGCAGGCGAATGCCGCCCGGAAGTTGAGCCAGGTCGGACACCGGGAAGACCGCATAGACCCGCGGCTCACCCCTGTCGGTATGGGCATCCATACGCATGCGCAGCACGCCACCCTCCGGGATATCCCGCTGCAGTGGCAGGTCTCCGAAGGGGAGGCCGTGCAGCCGGTGAAAAGTCTGCTCAGCCAGGGCTCTCACGTTCATCTCCATCAATTGTGTCCTTCTCTTCATGCCATCATCGCCGATCCAGCTGAAAAACCAAAGCGGCTTGTGAAAATCTTGTGGAAAGCGCAATCCGAGCTCTTTTTTCACAAGATCCATACGCGTAGACTGGGGCGCGGAAAGGAGATGCGCCATGCTCACGCGACGCCAGGTGATCGCCGGACTGGCCGGCGCTTGCGCTCTCTCCCCCATCGGGGCGGGGGCGACGACCACGATCCGACCGCAGACGCGGCTCGATAACCTCGTGCCGATGATCGATCCGGTTCTCGATATCCACAACACCCATACCAACGAGCGGCTGAGCGCGCGCTACTACGGGCCCACGGGCTACGACATGCAGGTGATCCGACAGCTCAACTGGTTGATGCGCGACCACCGTCAGTCCGAGGCCGTGCAGATGGATGCGCGGCTCTACTGGACGCTTTCGGCGATCCGCATGGCGGCCATCCGCGACGGTCACTCGGGCCGCATCATCCTGCTCAGCGGATACCGCACGCAGCGCACCAACCAGATGCTGCGCGAGCGCGGCATCGCCGCGGCGCGCAACTCGCTGCATCTCGACGGCAAGGCTGCCGACATCACCATGCCGGGCGTGCGCATCGCGCACCTGGCCGCCTATGCCCGCTGGCTCGAGGTGGGCGGCGTCGGCTCCTATGGTCGCTCGAACTTCGTGCATATCGATTCAGGCCCCGAGCGGAGCTGGGGCAGCTAGTTCCGTCGGCATGGCGCCCGGATGCCCTTCCAGGGAAGCGGGCGGGCCCGAAGCGCCGGCCGTGCGCGTGCCATCGCTCTCGCCCAAGCCCTCGAGCAGAGCCCGCTGCATCTCCTCGGGGAGGTGCGAGAACCAGAACCGGATGCGGCGGTAGATCCGCAACTGCATCGTGTCCCCGGGCGCCTCGCGGCAGACATCGTCGCGATTGACCAGCGCAAGCTCGATCATCCGGCAGGTGCCGGGATTCCACAGCCCCTTGGGCGTGCGCGCCAGGACCTTCATGCCAAAAGGCGTCGGCCGCGGCGGCTGCGACAGGTCGCCCGCCTCTATCTCGCCCGATGCCTCGGCGGCATCGGCATGCCCGGCCAGGGTCGACGGACGTCCGATCCCCTCGGTCATCATCATGTCGATCGCGATCGCCCGCAGCGGCCAGTGCCGCGTGCCAGTCATCAGATCCTTCGACCAGGGCAGGGGGCTCGCCGCCTCGCGCTCCCAGGTGAGATCCGACAGCAGCGCCGCATCCTCGGCGCTCACCGAGCTGGTGTTGTCGGGCCGCCAGTCACCGGGCTCCATGCGGATCTCGCGCGCCGCCTCGATGGCCCGTCGGGCAACGATCGCCGCCATGATGTCGCGGACCTCGTCGGCCTCGCATTCGGCGCGATCGCGGAAGGGAATGGGTGCGCGCAGGATCGTCTCGAAGCGGGCGATGGCCTCGGGGTTCAGGTCGCAGACCGGGTGCAGAGCCTCGTGCGGACGGCCCGGCGCATTGGCCGGGCGCGGCCGCGGATCGGCCAGGCTCGGTCCGCCCTCGTCGCAGAGCACATCGACATCGAGACCGCCAAGGCGGCAGGACTCGGCCAGGCGCACGACGCGCACGGCGCTTTCCCGGCCGATCCCGCGGGACTCGGTGCGCGGATAGGAAACCAGACCCGCCATATAGGCATCCTGCAGCCCCCGCATCGCCTGGCGGGCGCCCAGGTTGAAATGCCGCGCGGCATAGGCCAGCGCGTCGCCGGTGTTGAATGGGCGCACCGATCCGATCCGGGGCGCCACGGCGGCGCTCAGGCTTTCGCGCGGGCGCACGACGCCCGGAACCAGGCGGCCCTTGAAGCGCTCGGCGAGGCTCCGCAGCTTTTCGATCTGCCGCGGGTTCTCGCCGCCGTCGAGGGGCACATGGGCGATGAAGGGATGACCGCCCTTGGTGGAGCGGCAGCGCAGGACGACCTCGCCGATTTCGGGCCGGCCGCGCAGGATATGCGGGGCCTTGTCGAGCAGGAAGAAGGCGCCGAGCAGCGCCGAGCGGACCCGTCCGACGGGATGGTTCGCCGCGCGCGAGAAGGTCGCGCCGATCCAGCGGTCGCTGATCGCCCGGGCGCGCCCGGGTATGGCCGCGGCCAGGATCTGGCCGGCACCTCCCCGCAGCGGTTCGGCAGCGTCCAGCGCAGCCACGATGCCGTCGCGCGTGAGCGCCTGCGGGCGCGCGCGGAAGATCCGCGGCGCAAGATCGCGCTCGCTGGCGAGCAGGCCCTCGATGACGTCGAGGGCGATCACGTCGCCTTCCATGTCGTCATCGGTGGCGATGAAGATGGGCGCATTGCCGGACAGCTCGCCGATGGCGGCGCGGATCGCCTGCAGCCGGGCGGCGTCGATCGTGCGGCCCGGGTCGCAGGGCTTGCCGCTCGCGAAAGTGATGCCGATCGGCCAGAGCGGCTGCGGGAAGCTCGCGATATGGCCATGCGTGGCCACGACCCTGGCGCGCATGCCAATGCCGTTGAGAACCTTCCCCCAGGTCTCGGCCTTCCCGATGGCCTCTATGATCACAAGTGCCTGCATTCAGATCTGCTCATTTTCTTACAACATGGAATGTCCGTGTGAAAAAAACAAAACGATGCACATGAAATTATTCGCATTCCCCTTCCGCTTCACAGAAAAAGAGGGCATTTTTCGCATGGCTGGGATAGTATCGCCTGGAAACGGAGGCACGACATGCAGTTGACAGACGAACAGAGCGATATCCGGCAGACCGGGTCCGAGGCCGTGAAGAAGGGCGAAAACCTCGTGGTGATCGCCTTTGCCGGGGCCGGCAAGACCACCACGCTGAAGAAGCTGGCCGAGGCGATCCCGCAGCGCGGCTGCTACCTGGCCTTCAACAAGGCCATCGCCGACGAGGCCAAGCGCAAACTGGTGCGCAGCCGCTGCACCGCCTCGACCATGCATTCGCTCGCCTTCGGCACGGTGCGTGACATCACTTCGAGCCCGGCCTCGCTCAATGCCAAGGATTTCCGCGACAGCGGCATCCTGGGGCGTGTGAATATCCCGCGTGTGCGGGGCTGGAACGATTTCCGGATCGCCTCCGCCGTTTGCCGAACGCTGGCGGCCTATTGCAACTCGGCCGATGCCGAGATCGACATCCAGCATGCCGAGGATGCGATCATGCAGGCCACGGGCGATCCCGACTTTATCCATGTCGACGAGAAGGCCGCTCTTGCCCGCGCCGCGATCGCCGCCCTGGCCGGACCGATCGCCGAGATGGCGACGCTCTACTGGCGCGACAACATCGAAGCGGGCCGGTTTTCGCACGACATCTACCTGAAGCTCCTCGATCTCGATGCCGACCTGCGCGCCGATGCGTTCCGGGGTTTCAAATACCTGATGGTGGACGAGGCGCAGGACATCAACCCGGTGCAGCGCTCGATCCTGATGAA
>CAZKSE010000125.1:8452-11353 GCA_964555305.1 uncultured Rhodobacter sp.
TGATGGTGGACGAGGCGCAGGACATCAACCCGGTGCAGCGCTCGATCCTGATGAAATCGGGCCTGCCGCTGATCGCGGTGGGAGATCCTTACCAGCAGATCTATTCCTGGCGCGGCGCGGAGAACGCACTGGCCCAGATCGAGGGCGAGGTGCGCTACCTGACCCAGTCTTTCCGTTTCGGCGAGGATATCGCCGAGCATGCCCGCGCCATCCTCGCCACGCGACCCGATGGCGGGCCCGAGCAGCGCCTGGTGGGCTCGGGGCAGGGGATCCCGCAGAACTACAAGGGCCCGCGCGTCGCCATCATCTGCCGCACGAATATCGGCATGATCGACGAGGCGCTGCGCATTCTGAAGTCCGGCAAGAAGGTCCATGTCGACAGCGTCGAGGCGCTGGTTGCCGATGTCCGCTCCGCCGAGGCGCTGCAATGCGGCCAGAAGGAGCGGGTGACCTCGGCTGAACTCAAGCAGTTCGAGAGCTGGGAGGAGCTCGCCGCGGAGGCCGAGGAAAGCGGCGGCGCGCTCGCGCGGCTCGTGCAGATCGTCGAGGGCAACCGCGTGGGCCAGGTCGAGGCGCTGCTGCGCCACCAGACCAAGTCCGACAGCGCCGATATCCTGATCTGCACCGCGCATCGCTCCAAGGGTCTCGAATTCCCGGGCGTCCTGCTCGGCGGCGACTGGAAGGACATCGATACCATGCGCATGCGCCACAAGGTGGCGCAGCGCGAGACCGCGAAGCACGTAACGCTCGCCATCGAAGAATGGAACGCGCTCTACGTCGCCGCGACGCGGCCGATGGTGCGTCTGCAGGGCCTGGGCCGGATCATGTCGCCCGCGCGCGAGATGGAAATGGCGGGCGAGGGGCACATGCCAGCCTCCTTCGAGCCGGCGGATCGCGTCGGCATGTCCGGCTGATCGCGCGACGGCGAAAAAGGCACTCGATTCGAAAGGAAGGCCGACCGATGCTCCGGATTGCAGCGAACGACAACATCTTCACCGCGGCGCCCGCGCGGAGCTTCGGCGAGGCGATTTCGGTCTGCCTGGGCAAGTATGCCACCTTCACCGGTCGGGCCAGCCGGTCGGAATTCTGGTATTTCATGCTCTTCATGGCGCTGGTGCTCATCGCCGCGAGCCTCGTCGATGTCGGACTTCTCGGCTTCGACCCGCAAGGCGCCGGCGCCGTCCTGCTCCTTGCGCATCTCGGCCTGACCATTCCCGCGCTGTCCGTGGCCTTTCGCCGGCTCCAGGATACGGACCGATCCGGAAGCTGGGCGCTGCTCTACCTCGCGGTCACCTTCGCCTACGGGCCGGCGATCGCGCGGCTTGACGAGATCGGCGTCATGCTCCTCTCGGTGGCCGTCCTGATCTGGGTCGTGACCTTCCTCGTCTGGCTCTGCCGGAAGAGCACGCCGGGGCCGAACCGGTTCGGCTGACAAGTCGGGATTTCGGCTGCGACTGAAGAGTCTAATAACAAACATTATGTAATATAGATGTAACTATGTGATGCAGCTTGCCCGCTGACTTGCGATGCGTCAAGCTCTCGGACCGATCCAGCAATATCGGGAGCTTCCCCATGCCACCCGAAGATATCGAAGGCCGCCTGAACGGCCAGAGAGAGGTTCTGGCGGTCATCCTTGCGCATCTGATGGCGCAGTCGGGCGACAGCATCACGCGGCGCCTGGACGCGCTGCTGGAGCCCGCCGATCACCAGGAGGATCCCGGCGCGGTCCCGGAATCGGCATTCGCCGTTGCGGGCGGGAAGGCGCTCGAGGTGAAGGCGCTGATCGACCGGGCGCGGGCCATGGTGGGCGAGCGGTCCTAGCCTCGCCGCCGGCCCGAGCGGGCTTGGAAGCCCCGGCGGCGATCTTCCGTCGCCCTGTCTCGCCCGCGGACTCCTGGTTGGAGACAATGCCATCCGGGAGGCAGAAGATGACGAAGGGACTCGACGCCGCCGACCTTGCGCAGCTCATCGACGAGATGGCGCGAATGACCGCGCCGGCCGAAGAGATCACCGAGGAAATCCTGTCCCAGGGCGCGGCCGAGCCGCTCGTTCAGGACGCCAGGGAGCGGCTCCAGGGCGGCATCCTGGCGCGTCTGGGCCACAGACCCCACGCAAGCCCCATGAAGGCGCTCAGGGCCGCCTGGGCGGCGCCTGGCGGGTCCTCTGGCGGCACTTGACGGGTAGCGCGTCCCGATGTCAGTCTGCCAGAGTCGGACAGCAAGAAAGGACGACGACATGGCCAAGACGCCAAGACCCCCGAACGGGCCGAGCACGAAGCCCGGCAAGTTGTCGGGGACCGGCCGCGGGAACAACCCGCCGAAGGGCAAATAGCCGCGAAGGCGCGGCAAGCCGTCGAAGGCTCATGATAATGGCGGGCGAGAGATCGCCCGCTTTTCGCGTTACGGCGTGTCGGTCTTCTGCTGCTTGTCCTGCTGCCGTGCCCTCTGTCCCGAGATGACCGCCGACAGAAGCGCCTGAATGACCAGGGCCTCGCGCTGCGGCATGGTCTGCCCCATGTAGAACCAGACCGCCTCGAGATCGCTGTCCTCGTCGTTCCATTCCAGCTGGACTGTCGCCCAGAAGCGACGGAACTCCTGCGGATTGAGCGCCAGGAAAGCGCGGGCGAGGTCGATCGGATCGGGGCGTGCCATGTTCGCGTAGCCTCTGAGAAGACCAGTTCAAGACGCTGATCTTAACCGGTAATCAGCCGCTCGACCGCACCGAAGAAGAGCGGGAAATTGACCGCGGCGATGCCGCTGATCAGGAAGGTGACGCCTGGCCCGAAAGTCTTAGGCCCGCCATCGCCCTGCGCCGAACGGTTGAGCAGGTTCAACCCGCGCATCACGGCGATGATGCCGATGAACTGGATGATCATGATGATGCCGGTGATCATCGCCCGTC
>CAZKSE010000126.1:0-11299 GCA_964555305.1 uncultured Rhodobacter sp.
ATCGCGCTGACGCTGATGCTGATGAGCGCGCGACGCGCCGGCGAAGGCGAACGGCTGGTGCGCGCCGGCAAATGGGAAGGCTGGCATCCGACGCAGCTTCTGGGCCTGCATCTGAGCGGCAAGGTGCTGGGCGTGGTCGGAATGGGCCGGATCGGGCAGGCCATCGCCAGGCGCGCGCATTTCGGCTTCGGGATGGAGGTGGTCTACTACACCCGCACCCCGAAACCCCTGCCCGACCTGCCCCAGGCCCGCGCCCTGCCCCGCCTCCACGATGTCATGGCGGCGGCCGACATGGTCGCGATCGCCGTTCCCGCCAGCCCCGCGACGCATCATCTGATCGACGGTGCGGCGCTGGCCGCGATGCAGCCCCACGCGCATCTGGTCAACATCGCCCGCGGCGACGTGATCGACGAGGGGGCGCTGATCGCCGCCCTGCAGGACGGCCGGATCGCCGGGGCCGGGCTCGATGTCTATGAATTCGAACCCGCCGTCCCCGCGGCGTTGCGCGCGATGGAGAATGTCACGCTGCTGCCGCATCTCGGCACCGCCGCGCTGGAGGTGCGCGCGGCGATGGGTATGATGGTGCTTGAAAATGCCCGCGCCTTCCGCGACGGGCGGGCACTGCCCAATGTCGTCTGACCCCGGTCTGGGGGGCACGGCGCGCCGGCTGGGCGCGGCGCTTCTCAACGCCACGCTTCTGCTGCTGGCACTGATCCTGGTGCTGGCGGTCGTGCTGGTCGTGCAGTTGCGCGGCCTTGCCCAGGATGCGCGCGGCACGTCGGACGCACAGATCGCCGCGCTGGAGCTGCGCCTGAGCGAGACCCGCGCCACCGCCCGCCAGGCGCTCGACGCGCTCGAAGCGCTGGAGGCCCGCCCGGCCCCGCCGCCCTCTCCGGGTGCGATACGCCCCGCGCCCGACGCCGGCCCGCTTCCCGCCGACCTTCAGGCGGTCGAACGCGCGCTGATGGATCTGGTCAACGAACTCGCCACGCTGCGCATCGCCCCCCTCGACCCCGCGGTGCTGGAGCAGGACGAGGAGGGGCTGATCCGCTGGCTGGTGCTGGTCATCCTGCGCACCGCCGCCCGCGGAATCCTCGACCCCGGAAACTGACGCCGCCGCCAGCGTTCGGGGCAGTCAAAGCGCCGGAGTGGACCCACTCCGTGCGCGCTTCAGGCGCGTCGGGCCCCTTCGCCAATCTGGAGCTATCCGGCTCGCCACACTGCACTCATCGCCGAACCCGGCCCGGACCGCAGAACCGGACCGCAGAAAAAGGCGTTGCACGCGCGCACCCACCGAACGTTGCGCCGCGGCCCTATTTCACCCCGAATCCGACCGATATGGCGCAAGATGCCATACGCTTGCCATACGCTTGCCATACGCTTGCCATACGCAGGTCACACCCCCGAACCCCAATGAAACAAGCCCGGTCGCCGCATCCCGGCGTCACACGGCACCCAATCCCCGCGCGCCGCGACAAGGTTTCGTCAACATCTTGGTCCGGCCTGCCCCCTACCCCAGCACCCGCCGCAGCGCCGCCTCCATCCCCGCCACGTCGGGCACCGAGGCGAAGAGATCGCGCAACCCCGGCTCGGCAAATCCGCGCTCGATGACATGGTCGATCAGGCCGATCAGCGGCTGCCAGTAGCCCTGGGCATCGAGCAGCAGGATCGGTTTGCGGTGCAGCCCGATCTGCGCCCAGGTCAGCACCTCGAAGAACTCGTCCAGCGTGCCGGCGCCGCCGGGCAAGACGACGATCGCGTCGGAATTGGCAAACATCACCTTCTTGCGCTCATGCATCGTCTCGGTGATCACCAGCTCGCTCAGGTCGCGCTGCGCCCGCTCGCGGGCCATCAGATGAACCGGAATGACGCCGAAACAATCCCCGCCCTCGGCCCTTGCAGCACTGGCCACAGCCCCCATCAGCCCGATGTCGCCCGCCCCAAAAACCAGCCGCCAGCGGTTGCGGGCAAGCATTTCGCCCGTCTCCCGCGCAAGGGAAACAAGATCCGGCGCACGCCCGTCGCGCGCCCCGCAGAAGACGCAAACCGAGGCCGTGAAGCGCTGCATGATCCCTCCTGCTCCCTATCGGGGAAGTGGCGGCTCTGGGGTGGCGGGGCGGAATTCTTTTGCCGCCGGTTCGGTGCGTTGCTACAACGTCGGCAGGCTTTCGGAAACGGCAAATGTTCTTGAGCTTGCAGCAGTCGGTCATCCTTGGCGGCGTCGTTCTGGCGGTGGGTCTGGGCGGCTTTGCACTGCACCGGAGCAACCAGCCCGCACCGCCCCCCGTCACGGCCGAAGCCCCTGCCCCCGCGCCACCGCCCGCCCCACAACCGGCGCCAGACCAGGCACCTGAACTCACCGCCCCGCCCGCCTTCGATGTCGTGCGTATCGCCACCGATGGCGGTGCGCTCGTCGCCGGGGCTGCATCGCCCGGCGCCTCGGTCGTGCTGCGCGTCGATGGCGATGCGGTGGTCGAGACGGTGGCCGATGGCGCGGGCCAGTTCGTCGTCCTCTTCCGGCTCGATCCGACCGAGGCCCCGCAGATGATGACCCTGGAAACCCGCCTGCTCGATGGCGGCACAAACGCGGGCGGCGACACCGTGGTTCTGGCCCCCCGCCCCGCGCTCGGCGTGCCAGAGGCGCCCCCAACCGCCGCAGCCGACGCCGCAGCCGAACCCAGAGAATCCGATACCGACATCGGCGCAATCGACCCCCCGCCCCAGGCCCCGCCACTGGCGCTTGCCGAGGCCCCGGCGGACACCCCGACAGAGGCGGGCGAACTGCCCGAGCCGGGCCTGCAAACAGCCGCAGCGCCTGCCCCTTCCACCCCGCCCCCGCCGCGCCCGGAGACAGCCATGCGCGCCGCGCCGCGCCCGGTTCTGCCCGCGCCCGACAGTGCCGCGCCTTCCAACGCCGAGGCCGCCACCACCGATCCCGCAGATGAGCCCGCGGACGATCCCGCGGCCGAGCCCGCAAGCCGCCCCGACACCGCCCCCCTGCTGCCCCCGGCTTTCGTGCTGCGCGAAAGCGGCGCGGTCGAGATCAGCGCGCCTCCGCCAAGCCCCACCGATGCCGTCGTCATCGACGCGATCAGCTATTCCGACACCGGCGCGGTCCAGATATCCGGGCGCGCGGGGCGCGACGATCCGCAAGCGCGCGTGCAACTCTACCTCGACAACCAACCGCTGGCGCGGACGCAATCGGACCGCGGCGCCTGGACGATCGAGGTGCCGGATCTGGAACCGGGCCTCTACACGCTGCGCGTCGATCAGCTTGGCGCGGATGGCCGCGTCGCCACCCGGTTCGAAACCCCCTTTCAGCGCGCCGAACCCGACCAGCTCCGCCGCCCGCCGGCGCGGCCGGACCGCGACAGCTCGGGCGCGGTGCAGCTGATCACCGTGCAGCCGGGCAACTCGCTCTGGCGGATCTCGCGCGAGCATTACGGGGCGGGCGTGCGCTATGTGCAGATCTACCGCGCGAACGAGGATCAGATCCGCGACCCCGACTGGATCTATCCCGGCCAGGTCTTCGTGCTACCCGACTAGGGCCGGACCGCGCGGCCCTTCCCTTCGCCCGGGCAAGGCACTAGGTCAGAGCGGCACAACCCACGGACCGCTCCATGACCCTCGCCAGCCAGACGCCAGCGCCCGCCCTGCCCGACCGCCCGCCGCTGGAGGCATCGGGCTGGGCCACGGTGCGCAAGGTCGGCCCCTACCTCTGGCCCGAAGGCGAAACCGGGGTGAAGGTGCGGGTCGTCACGGCGCTGGTCCTGCTGCTGATCGCCAAACTGATCGCCGTGGGCACGCCGCTGCTGTACAAGGCGGCGGTCGATGCGCTGGCCCCGTCGGGTGCCGGCGCGGGCTGGCTGGTCGGGTTGGGTGCCGTGGGGCTGACCGTGGCCTATGGCGGCGCGCGCCTGCTCAACGTGGTCTTTCAGCAGTTGCGCGACGCGGTCTTTGCGGTGGTCGGCCAGCGGGCGCTGCGCGCGCTGGCGCTGGAGACCTTCACGCATATCCACCGGCTGAGCCTGCGCTATCACCTGACACGGCGCACCGGGGGCCTGAGCCGGATCATCGAACGGGGCGTCAAGGGCGTCGATTTCCTGCTGCGCTTTCTGCTTTTCTCGGTCGGGCCGCTGGTGCTGGAGCTGTTGCTCATCGCCATCATCTTCGTCGTGCTTTTCGATGCGCGCTATCTGGCCGCCATCGTCGTCACCATCGCGCTCTACATCTGGTTCACCTTCAAGGTGACCGAATGGCGCGTGAAGATCCGGCGCGAGATGAACAATCAGGACACCGACGCCAACCAGAAGGCGATCGACAGCCTGCTGAACTTTGAAACCGTCAAGTATTTCAATGCCGAAGGGCGCGAGGCGAGGCGCTACGACAGCGCCATGCAGAAATACGAAAGCGCCGCGCTGAAGACCGCCTATTCGCTCTCCTTCCTCAATGCCGGGCAGTCCGCGATCATCACCACGGGGCTGGTGATCGTCATGGTGCTGGCCGCCATCGGGGTCGAGCAGGGGCACCTGACGGTGGGCGATTTCGTCATGGTCAACGCCTACATGATCCAGATTACCATGCCGCTCAACTTCCTGGGCACGGTCTATCGCGAGATCCGGCAATCGCTGGTCGACATGGGCGAAATGTTCGGCCTTCTGGGCCAGCCCGCCGAGGTCGTGGAGGCCCCCGACGCCCACCCACTCGCGCTGCGCGGCGGCGCCGTTCGGCTGGAGGATGTGCGCTTCGCCTACGATCCGGCGCGTCCCATCCTGAAGGGGGTCTCGCTCGACATTCCGGCCGGATCCAAGGTGGCGCTGGTGGGGGCATCGGGGTCGGGGAAATCGACGATCGGGCGGCTTCTCTTCCGCTTCTACGATGTCACCGGCGGCAGGCTTCTGATCGACGGGCAGGATGTGCGGCAGGTCACCATCGACAGCCTGCACCGGGCCATCGGGGTGGTGCCGCAGGACACCGTCCTTTTCAACGATTCGATCCTTTACAACATCGCCTACGGCAAGGACGACGCCACCCGCGCCGAGATCGAGGACGCCGCCAGGGCCGCGCGCATCCATGATTTCATCCTGTCGCTCCCCGAGGGCTACGAGACGCAGGTCGGCGAACGCGGGCTGAAGCTTTCGGGGGGCGAAAAGCAGCGCGTGGGCATTGCCCGCACGCTCTTGAAAAACCCGGCGATTCTGCTTCTGGACGAGGCGACATCGGCCCTGGACACCCAGACCGAGCGGGACATTCAGGACAGCCTGCGCGCAATGGGCAGGGGGCGCACCGTGATCACCATCGCGCACCGACTCTCCACCGTGGTGGATGCCGACCGCATCGTGGTGCTGGAGGCCGGCGAGATCATCGAATCCGGCACGCATGACGCGCTTCTGGCCAAGGGCGGGCAGTACGCGGCGATGTGGGCGCGCCAGTCGCGCGAGGGGTCGGAAAGCGCCTGAGAACCCCGCTGGCAAGCGTATGGCAAACGTATGGCAAACGTATGGCAGAAGTGGCCGGCCAGGGCAGGAAACGATCACTGCCGCACGCCCCGTCGCAGGCCCGACCCGGACGGAAACCGGGGGCGCGCCGCCCCCCCCCCCGCAAGGGATGGATCGCGCGCGGTGACGGTTCAGATGGCGCGGGCGGCGAAGCGCAGACGAACGTAATCCGCGTACCAAGTGCCGCTCTCGTCGCGCAGGTGGGTCAGCCGGCGTTCGGTGTCGGCGATGACGGCTGCGCGCGCCTCGGCATCGAGCCCGGGCATGAAGGGCGCGCCAAAGGTCGCAAGCCAGCCGGCGATGCCGGTCGGCAGCGGCGTCGGGCGCGGGATCAGGTCGATCTGCGTCACGCCAAAGCCCGCAGCCTCAAGCCGGGCGCGCTGCGCGGCGGGGCTGGGAAAGTCCCAGGGGCTGGGCGGGACCGGATGGCCCGCGGCTTCGAGGCTCGCGTTCAGCGCGGTGACGACGGCGGCGACATTGCCGAAACCGCCCTGCTCGGCCACAAAGCGCCCGCCCGGCTTCAACGCCGCGCGTGCATTGACCAGAACGCGCTGGGGCTCGCGCATCCAGTGCAGCGCGGCATTCGAGAAGACCGCGTCGTAAAGCCCTGATCCAAAGGGATCATGCGCGTCCTGCTGAATCACGGCCAAGCCCCGCGCCCGGGCGCGGGCGACCATGTCGGCGTCGGGTTCCAGGCCGGTGACCTCCGCGCCGGCCACCGCGATCCGCGCGGTCAGCACCCCGTCGCCGCAGCCCAGATCCAGGATCGCCTCGCCCGGCTGCGGGTCGAGCAGGTCAAGGACCGCGCTGCCCAGGGCGGGGACGAACCCGGCGTGTCGGGCATAGCCTTCTGCATCCCAATCCTGCCCCGCCGCAGGGCGATCCGGCTTCGATGGAACGGTATTCATAGATATTCCTTATGAATGGCGCACTTTCATGCACCACGTTTCTAGGTCTTGATAAAGATCTCGCCCGGCAGGGTGCAGAACCGCTCTGCCCCCGTTTCGGTGATCAAGATGCTTTCGGTGATTTCCAGACCACCATCATCGAGCCAGAGCGCGGGCATGAAATGCAGGCACATCCCCGGCTCCAGGAGCGTCTCGTCGCCCCGGCGCAGAGACATCGTGCGTTCGCCCCAATCCGGCGGATAGCTTAATCCGATGGAATAGCCGCAACGGTTTTCCTTGTAGAAACCAAAGTGTTCAAGGGTGGTGTTGAACGCATTTGCGATGTCCTCGCAGGTGTTGCCGGGACGTGCCTGTGCCAGCCCCGCCTCGGTCGCTTCCATCACCGCCTCTTCGGCGAGGCGGTATTTCGTCGGCGGCTCCTCGAAGAACAGCGTGCGCGAGAGCGGGCAGTGGTAACGCCGATATACTCCCGCGATTTCAAAGAAGTGCGACTCGTCCTTTGCCATCGGACGGTCGTCCCAGGTCAGGTGCGGGGCGGTCGCATCGAGCCCGGAGGGCGTCATCGGCACGATGGCTGCGTAGTCCCCCCAATGCCCCTCCGCACCCAGCACGCTCGCACGCAGTATTTCGGCCACCAGCCGGTTCTTGGGCAGGCCCGGTTCGGCGACCTCCAGAATGGTGCGGTGCATCCCCTCGACGATGCGGGCGGCGCGGCGCATGCGTTCGATCTCGGTGCGGGATTTCACCGCGCGCTGCCAGTTCACCAGGCCCGTGGCATCCTGGATCTTCGCCTGCGGCAGGCTGGAAACCAGCGCGGCATGGGCCCGGGCCGAGTAATAATAGTTCTCAAGCTCGACGCCTATCGTGCCGTTTTCCCATCCTTTTTCTTCCAGAAGATGGGCCAGCGCCTCCATCGGGTGCTTGTCGGGGTTCTGCACATAGGTGTCGTCATAGACACGGATCGCATCCTCGACCGCGCCGATGATCGTGCGGCGCGCGCCGGCTGCGTCCATGCTGCGGCCCCACCAGATCGGCGCGCCCTCGGACCCGACGATCACGGCCTGGTGGACATAGAAGGACCAGCCGTCATAGCCGGTGGCCCAGCACATGTTGGACGGGTCGGTGATGATCAGCGTGTCGAGGCCTTGCTGCCCCATCGCATTGCGGATCCGGGCCAGGCGCGCGGCGAAGTCCTGCGGGGTGAAATCGGTGGTTTCCAGGTCCATTCAATTCTCCAGCCAGATCGTCACCGGCCCATCGTTGACCAGCGCCACCTGCATCTCGGCGCCGAAGACGCCGCGTTCGACGACAACCCCAAGGCCGTGCAGATGCGCGGCGAAATGTTCGTAGAGCGCCTGCCCCAATTCGGGCGGCGCGGCGCCGGAAAAGCCCGGCCGGTTCCCGCGTGAGGTGTCGGCCGCCAGCGTGAACTGGCTCACCACCAGCGCTGCATTGCCCGCTTGCGGCAGCGACAGGTTCATCTTGCCGCCCGCATCGCGGAAGATGCGCAGCTTGGCGATCTTTGCCGCCAGGGCCTCGGCTCGGGCGGTGTCGTCATCGGGCATGGCGCAGACGAGGATCAGAAGCCCAGGCCCGATACGCCCCACGACCTTGCCATCGACGGTGACGGAGGCCTCGATCACCCGTTGCAGGAGCGCGCGCATCAGCCGAGTTCCCCGGACAGCAGAAAGAGCGCGATCGCGATCAGCAGGACAGCGATGGCGCCCGCGATCTTCCAGACCGACCAGGGGCGCTCGCCCTGAACCTTGCCGGTCTGGGCGTTGACGATGAACCGGAAACTGCGCCCGCGATAGCGATAGGCAGCCATCCAGATCGGCAAAAGCACATGTTTGAAGCGTTCGTCGGCATGTTGGGCGTCGAAGCTGGTGATGCGCTGTTCATCCCCGCCGATGTCGCGGCGCACATCGGCGCGCAGCATCTCGTCCATGCGTTCGCGGGCCAGTTTGTGGCTGTCGGCCAGATCGACGGTATACCCTTCGGCGCGGAAACCGGACAGGTATTGCGGGTCATAGGGGGCCAGATCAGCCAGCATCCAGGGCTCCAACCCGCGGGTGAAACGGCGGGGAAGCGACTGCGCGGCCATGACCAGCACATCGCGGAACTGCCGCTGCACCCGGCCCGAGACGCGATGCCAGCGGATACGGCGCACCTGCTCGGTGCCGTTCTTGGTGCGCCGCGTCTCGTAATAGGCAACGCCGCGTTCGCCGGTGTAGCGGGCGCGGGCAAAGGCGTCGAAGGCCCAGTAGGGCACATAGAGCCCGTCCATCTTGCGGTCGGGGCGGGCGTATTTCTTCAGCTCGGTCGGTGCGAACCACAGGCCGCGCAGCCAGCGGTTCATCGCGCCATGCGCCTCCTCCTCGGTCAGACGAAAGGGCAGGACGGCGGCGGGCTTGATGTGGCGGTGGGTGCCGGTGTCGGTCACGACGGGCGAGGCGCAGAACGGGCATTGCGCCGAATGCTGCGCGGGGTCGAACTCTACCTGTGCGCCGCAGTTGCCGCAGTTGAGGACGCGCGTCTCCTCCATCGCGGCCTCTGGCAGGCGGTCGGCCAGCGCGGTTTCCAGATCCAGCGTCTCAAGCGCGGCGTCGCGGTCGGCATCGCTGAAGGGGATCGGCTGCTCGTGGCCGCAGTATTCACAGGTCAGCCGCCGTTGCCCGGGCGCAAAACGCAACTGCGCGCCGCATTGCGCGCAGGGAAAGCGATGCGTTTGGGACGGGCTGGCGGTTTCGGTCACGTCAGGGCCCTAGGACGCCGGCGGGGGCGGTGGCGGCGTCACAGCGAAAAGCCGCGCAAGATCCGGCACATCGGCGGCCTTCTTCCAGCCGTCCTGCCCCGCGGTCCAGACGAGGCTGTCGCCGGTTACGGAACCCTGCGCGATCATCTGGCCAATGAGCGTCGTCCCGTAAGGCCCCTTGGTCTGTCCGTTTTCCGCAAGGTGCCACTGGATCTCGGCTGTCGGCGGGGGCGGCGGCGGCGTGGCGGACTGGGTGGCGGGGGACTGGGGCGCGGGGGACTGCTGGCCCATCTGCGCCATTCCCTGGGCCATCGCCTGCCCCATGCCCATGCCCATCCCCATGCCGATCCCGGTGCCCATGCCGCTTTCGCCCTGTTCGGCGGCCTTCTGCATCGCCTGGGCCGCGGCGAACTGAGTATACTTGTTCAGATCCCCCGCGATCCCCATCGAAGTGCGCTGGTCGAGCACTTTCTCGACCTCGGGCGGAAGCGAGATATTCTCGATGTAGAGTTCGGGCATCGCCAGCCCGTATTCGGTCAGCGTGGGTTCGATGGCCTTGCCGACGATATCGGACAGGTCCTTGGTATTGGCGGCCATGTCCAGCGCCGGGATCTGGCTGGCGGCCAGCACGCGGCTGACTTTCTGGACCAGGATGTTGCGGATCTGACCGGCGATCTTGTCCTGGGTAAAATCGCCGTCGGTGCCGACGATTTCGGTCATGAAGCGCGCGGGATCGGAGACGCGGATCGTGTAAGAGCCGAAGGCCCGCAGACGCAGCGGCCCGAATTCCGGGTCGCGCAGCATGATCGGGTTCTGCGTGCCCCATTTCAGGCCGGGAAAACGCCGGGTGTTGACGAAATAGATCTCGGACTTGAAGGGCGAGTTGAAGCCGTGATCCCAGTGCTGAAGCGCGGTCAGGATCGGCATGTTGTTGGTTTCAAGCTGGTAAAGCCCGGGACCGAAGACATCGGCGAGCTGGCCTTCGTGGATGAAGACCGCCGCCTGCCCCTCGCGCACGGTGAGCTTGGCGCCATACATGATCGAATTGCCGTAGCGTTCGAACCGCCAGACCAGCGTGTCGCGGCTGTCGTCCAGCCATTCGATCACGTCGATGAACTGGCCTTTGAGGAAGTTGAAGACCATGGCCATACCCTCCGCGCCAAGACATGTTCGTTCTAGCCGGGAAATCGCGCCGCCTCAATGGCGGCGACGCGACCCCGAGGGGCTCAGAGCGCGGTCCAGCCGCCGTCGACGCTGATCGTCGTGCCGGTGATCTGCGCGGCGGCGTCGGAACACAGGAAGACGGCGGTGCCGCCGATCTGCTCGACCGTGGCGAATTGCTTCGAGGGTTGGCGCTGCAGCATCACCTCGCGGATCACGGTCTCGCGGTCCATGTCATGGGTCTTCATCTGGTCGGGGATCTGCGCCTCGACCAGCGGGGTCAGGACGTAACCGGGGCAGATGGCGTTGGCGGTGATCCCCTTTCCGGCGGCCTCCAGCGCCGTGACCTTGGTCAGGCCCACGACGCCATGCTTGGCCGCGACATAGGCGGATTTGTAGGGCGAGGCGGTCAGGCCGTGGGCCGAAGCGACGTTGATCACCCGCCCCCAGCCCGCCGCATACATGCCCGGAAGCGCCGCGGCGGTCGTGTGGAAGGCCGAGTTCATGTTGATCGCGATGATCGCGTCCCATTTGTCCTGCGGAAACTCCTCGATCCGGCAGACGTGCTGGATGCCGGCGTTGTTGACCAGGATGTCACAGCCACCCGCCTTTTCGACCAGCGCGCGGGCGTCCGCGGGCTTGGACATGTCGGCGCTGATATAGCGCACGGTGACCCCATGACGCTCCGCCAGCTTCGCGGCCAGGGCGTGATCGTCCTTGCTGTCGGTGAAGGAGTTGATCACAACCTCGGCACCGGCGGCAGCCAGCGCCTCGGCGACGCCCAGCCCGATCCCCGAATTCGACCCCGTGACGATGGCGCGCTTGCCGCGCAGAATGGCCTGGCTCATGGAAATTCCCCAAGTTGTTGTCGCAACGCAGCATAACCGGCCTGCGGGGGGATGCCAGAGGGGGCCTGCGCACGGCCAAAAAAAACGCCCGCACAAGGCGGGCGTCAGTCGTTGAGGCAGGTTTCATAC
>CAZKSE010000127.1:0-11239 GCA_964555305.1 uncultured Rhodobacter sp.
CGCAAACCTCGGTCGCCGAGGGCGTGCAGCGTTTCGTCGACTGGTATCTGGACTATCGAAAGGCCGTCGCATGAAGATCGAACAGACTCCCCTGCCCGGCGTACTCGTCCTGACACCGCGCCGTTTCGGCGATGACCGGGGCTTTTTCAGCGAGACCTGGAATCGCCGCACACTGGAGAACGCGGGCGTCCATCTACCGGACTTCGTGCAGGACAACCATTCGATCTCGCGCGAGGTCGGCACGCTCAGGGGCCTGCATTACCAGGCGCCACCGCATGCGCAGGGAAAACTCGTGCGGTGCGGGCGCGGGCGGCTCTTTGACGTGGCGGTGGACGCGCGCCGCGGCTCACCGACCTACGGGCAATGGTTCGGGCTGGAACTGTCGTTCGAGAACGGCCACCAACTCTGGATCCCCGCAGGCTTCCTGCACGGCTTCGTCACCCGCGAACCCGATACCGAGGTCGTTTACAAATGCACCGACTACTATGCCCCCGATGCCGATGGCGCCGTGCGCTGGGATTCGGCGGGCATCGACTGGGGCCTTCTGGGCGAGCCCGTCCTGTCGCCCAAGGACGCCGCCGCGGTGCCTTTCGAGGCGTTCGACTCGCCCTTTGAATGGGGGGATGCAGCATGAAGATCCTGGTGACCGGCGGCGCGGGTTTCATCGGCTCGGCAGTGGTGCGGCTGGCAGCGTCGCGCGGGCATCACGTCGTCAACCTGGACGCGCTGACCTATGCCGCCTGCCTTGAGAACGTGGCCTGCGTCGCCGACTCGCCGCTTTATGCCTTCGAGCATGCCGACATCCGCGACCGCGGCGCACTGGATCGGATCTTCGCGGCCCACCGGCCCGATGCCGTCATGCATCTGGCAGCCGAATCCCACGTCGACCGCTCCATCGACGGGCCGTCGGATTTCATCGACACAAACATCAGCGGTACCTTCAACCTGCTCGAGGCCACGCGCACCCATTGGCAGGCACAAGGCCGCCCCGAGGGGTTTCGCTTCCACCACATTTCCACCGACGAGGTTTTCGGCAGCCTCGGCAGTGACGGCCAGTTCACCGAAACCACCCCTTACGATCCGCGCTCACCCTATTCGGCCTCCAAGGCGGCGTCGGATCACCTGGTGCGGGCCTGGCATCACACCTACGGTCTGCCCGTGGTGCTGTCGAATTGCTCCAACAACTACGGCCCCTATCACTTCCCTGAAAAGCTGATCCCTGTGGTGATCCTGAACGCGCTCCACGGTCGCCCCATCCCGGTTTACGGGCAAGGCGCGAATGTCCGCGACTGGCTCTATGTCGAGGATCACGCCGATGCATTGCTGACCGTGCTGACCCGCGGCGCGGTCGGGCGCAGCTACAACATCGGGGGCGAGAACGAAGCCACGAATATCGACCTCGTGCGCAAGATCTGCACGCTTCTGGACGACCGCCGCCCCGAAGGCGCGCCGCACGACCGTCTCATCACCTTCGTCGCCGATCGCCCGGGTCATGACCTGCGCTACGCCATCGACCCCGCACGCATCCGCACCGAACTGGGTTGGCGCCCCTCGGTCACGCTGGATCAGGGGCTCGCGCGCACCGTCGATTGGTATCTGGCGAACGAGAATTGGTGGCGCCCCTTGATGAACCGCCAGGGCGTGGGCCAACGGCTGGGGGTGAAGGCATGACATACCCCCCCTCCGTCCCGCCCAGCCCCGTCGGGAACCAAAAACCCGGCCGCACCGGGCGCAGCCTCCGGAAAGCGGGTTTGAGTTCGGTTAGTTTTTTTGACACGTTCTATATGAATCCACGACTTGCGACTTTGTCCCAGCGTGGACTTAAGCCCTACGAAACCTCCGTTACCACTGCGAGGACCCCATGCGCCTCCTGATTTTTGGCCAGACCGGCCAGGTCGCTCGCGAACTGGCCCGCGCCCTGCCCGCCGGCTGGCAGGCCGACTTCCTGGGCCGCGGCCGCGCCGACCTCTCCGACCCGGATACCTGCGCCGCGGTGATCGCCGCAAGCGATGCCGAAGCGGTGATCAACGCCGCCGCCTACACCGCTGTCGACCGCGCCGAGGAAGAAGAGCCCCTCGCCAATCTCGTCAACGGCGCCGCCCCCGCCGCGATGGCCGTCGCCGCCACCGCGCGCGGCCTGCCCTTCGTGCATGTCTCGACCGACTACGTCTTCGATGGAACCGGTACGACCCCGCGCAAGCCGGACGATCCGACCGACCCGCTGGGCTCCTACGGCCGCTCGAAACTCAAGGGCGAGATCGGCATCGCCGCTGCTGGCGGCACTTACGCGATCCTGCGCACAAGCTGGGTCTTCTCGGCGCATGGGTCGAACTTCGTCAAGACCATGCTGCGGCTGGGCGCCGAACGAGGCGAGTTGCGCGTCGTCGCCGACCAGGTCGGCGGGCCGACCCCCGCCGCCGACATCGCCCGCGCCTGCTTGACCGTCGCCGCCGCGCTGCGCTGCGATCCTGCGCTGTCGGGCACCTACCACCTGGCAGGCGCGCCGCCGGTCAGCTGGGCCGATTTCGCCCGCGCGATCATGGAAGGCGCCGGGTTGAACTGCCGGATCACCGACATCACCACCGCCGACTACCCGACACCGGCGCGCCGCCCACTCAATTCGCGGCTCGACGGCACGACGCTTAAAACCGCCTTCGGGATCGACCCGCCCGACTGGCGCGCGGGTCTCAAGGCTGTACTGGACGAGTTGAAGGGAAACAGGTCATGACCACCCGCAAGGGCATCATCCTCGCCGGCGGCACCGGCTCGCGGCTCTGGCCCATCACGTTGGGCGTGTCGAAACAGCTGCTGCCCGTCTACGACAAGCCGATGGTCTACTACCCGCTCTCGGCCCTGATGCTGGCCGGGATCCGCGACATCGCGATCATTACCACCCCCGAGGATCAGGCGCAGTTCCAGCGACTTCTCGGCAACGGCAGCCAATGGGGCCTTGCCTTCACCTGGATCATCCAGGCCAAGCCCGAAGGGTTGGCGCAGGCCTACATCCTGGCCGAGGACTTTCTGGCGGGTGCCCCCTCGGCGATGGTGTTGGGCGACAACATCTTCTTCGGTCACGGCCTGCCGGAATTGATGGCCGCCGCCGATGCCCGCCCCGCCGGCGGCACGGTCTTCGGCTACCGAGTGGCCGACCCGGAACGCTACGGTGTCGTGGCCTTCGACCGCGCGGGCCAGGTGCAGTCGATCGTCGAGAAACCCGAGAAACCGGCGTCAAACTACGCCGTGACGGGGCTCTATTTCCTCGACGGCACCGCGCCCGAACGCGCCCGGCAAGTGCAGCCCTCGCCCCGTGGTGAGTTGGAGATCGTCTCGGTTCTGGAAAGCTATCTGGACGGGGGCGCACTGACCGTCGAGCGGATGGGACGGGGCTATGCCTGGCTCGACACCGGAACGCATGGCAGCCTGCTCGATGCGGGCAACTTCGTCCGCACGCTACAGGACCGGCAAGGCACGCAGGTCGGTTGCCCGGAAGAAATCGCCTTCCACGCCGGATGGATCGACGCAGACCGCCTGCACGATCACGCGGCTACCTACGGCAAAAGCCGCTACGGGCGCTATCTGACGGATTTATTACGCGAACCACAAGGTTGACGGTCATTCGTACGCAAAATTTATGAATGCGGCTCTTTCGCCGGCTCAAAGCTCTCCGCGGGCCTTTCTGGCGTCATGATCGGGGTCGGTGCCGGGAACGGGGTCGTAGCCATGCCCGCCCCAGGGATGGCAGCGGCAGATCCGATAGACGGTGAGTCCCCCGCCCTTCAGCCCTCCGTGATGTTCTAGCGCCTCCAGCGCATAGGCCGAACAGGTGGGCTGGAATCGGCAGCCGTGACCGACCCAGGGGCTGAAGATCAGCCGATAGGCGCGGACCGGCAAAGCCAGGAGATTGGCGAGCGGGCTCATCCCTGCGACTTGCGCGGCGCGTGGACGGCGGCCAGGGCACGCTCCATGTCGGACAGAAGGGAGGCGAAATCGCGCTCGACCGTGGCGCCGGGGCGCGCGACCAGCACATAGTCCCAGCCCGGTCGGCCCTGCCCCGGCAGGATCGCGCGCGCCACTTCGCGCAGGCGGCGCTTGGCGCGGTTGCGAAAGACCGCGTTGCCGACTTTCTTCGAGGCGGTGAAACCGACGCGGACGCCCGGGCCGCCCTCGTCGGGCGCGCGGCGGCGGGCCTGCAGCAGAAAACCCGCCGTGGGTTGACGGCGGGCGCGGGCAGCGGCCAGGAAATCCGCGCGGCGTTTGAGGACCTGCAGCGCAGCAGAAATCACCGGCGCAGACCCTTCGTCATGCGCCGGCGGCATCGTCACGGGTCCGATCGCGTCAGGCCGACAGCTTCTTGCGGCCGCGGGCACGGCGGGCGTTGATGATCTTGCGTCCGGCCTTGGTGGCCATGCGGGCGCGGAAACCGTGCCGCGACTTGCGGACCCGGTTGGAGGGTTGAAAGGTGCGTTTCATCGCCGTCGTCCTTGTTCTGGTCGGCCGACAACGGGCGCCTGCGCCCCCTTCCGGATGTCGGCCGTGAATCCTGAAGCCCGGCTGATAGACAAGCTCGGCGCGCAAGTCAACGCATCCGCCTGCGCTCGGCGGCAATATTTCACCGCGGCCACATTGGCGTGAGAGCGGCGGTTTTTTCCGTGACCTTGCCCACCGCACGCCAAATAAAGCCGCAGAAGCGGGTGCCAATGCACACCGCCCCACCGATGAGCCCGCCATGCCGCCGCGCCCGCCCTCCCCCCGGACGTCCTGGGGCCGCCGACTGCCGTTGATCGCCCTTCTGCTGGCCACGCTGGCCGCGGCGATCTTCCTGCGCGACGAGATCGGCTTCGACACGCTCCGCACCCATCGCGAGTCGCTGCTGGCCTTTCGTGATGCGCATTACGTCTGGGCGATGGTGGGCTTCGTGCTGGCGTACCTGGCGATCGTGCTTCTGTCATTGCCGGCCGCGGCCATCGCCTCGATGACCGGGGGCTTCCTCTTCGGGCTCTTCCCGGGGGTCGTGCTGAACGTGGGTTCGGCCGGGTTGGGCGCGATCCTGATCTTTCTGGCGATCCGGTCGGGCCTGGGTGACGGGCTGCGGCGGCGGCTGGATGCCAGCGACGGCACCGTGCGCCGCGTCACCGATGCCCTGCGCCAGAACGAGGTGCCGGTGCTGATCTCCCTTCGGTTGATACCGGTCATGCCCTTCTTCATGGTCAACCTGCTGGCCGCCGTCTTCGGCGTGGCGACGCTGCGCTTCGCCTGGACGACGATGCTGGGCATCATCCCCGGCGGGCTGGTCTACACTTGGGTGGGCGTGGGCCTCGGCGAGGTCTTCGCGCGCGGCGATTCGCCCGATCTGGGCATCATCTTCGAGCCACATATCCTCGGGCCGCTTTTGGGTCTGGCGGCGCTGGCGCTCTTGCCGGTGGTGCTGAAACCCTATCTAAGGGCGTGACGCATGGAACGGATCGACACGGATATCTGCGTCATCGGCGCGGGCTCTGGCGGGTTGAGCGTGGCCGCCGGCGCGGTGCAGATGGGTGCGCGCGTCGTCCTGATCGAGGGCGGGCGCATGGGCGGCGACTGCCTGAACTACGGCTGCGTGCCCTCGAAGGCGTTGCTGGCAGCGGGCAAGGCCGCGCAGGCGCATCGGCGGGGTGCAGGCTTCGGCATCACGCCGGTGGCCCCACAGGTCGACTTCACGGCAGCCATGGACCATGTCCGCGCCACCATCGCCGCCATCGCCCCGCATGACAGCGAGGAGCGCTTCACCGGCCTTGGCGTGCGGGTCATCCGCGACTGGGCGCGCTTCACCGGCCACGATGAGCTGGAGGCTGGCGGCCGGCGCATTCGCGCGCGCCGCTTCGTCATCGCCACCGGCTCCTCGCCGCTGGTGCCGCCGATCCCGGGGCTGGCCGACATTCCCTACCTGACGAACGAGACGGTCTTCGAGCAGCGGGACTGCCCGCGCCACCTGCTGATCATCGGCGGCGGCCCCATCGGGCTGGAGATGGCGCAGGCTCACCGCCGGCTGGGCGCCGAGGTCACGGTGATCGAGGCCGCGCAGCCCCTGGGCCGCGAGGATCCCGAGGCGGCTGCGCTGGTCCTCTCGTCGCTGCGCGCCGAGGGGATCGACATCATCGAGGGCGCAAGCGTCGAGCGCGTGGGCGGACGCGCCGGCGCGATCGA
This sequence comes from uncultured Rhodobacter sp., assembly GCA_964555305.1. Classification (GTDB taxonomy): domain Bacteria; phylum Pseudomonadota; class Alphaproteobacteria; order Rhodobacterales; family Rhodobacteraceae; genus Pararhodobacter. The sequence continues at coordinate 6,184 of CAZKSE010000127.1, forward strand.
GTTGCAGGTGACGGGCGGCACGGTCTTCATGGGCACGCATCTGCTGGTCGCCGTGGGCCGGGTGCCCAATCTGCAAAGGCTGAACCTGGATGCGGCCGGGGTCGCCCATGACGCGCGCGGCATCACCGTCGATGCGCGACTGCGCAGCACGAACCGGCGCATCCACGCCATCGGCGATGTCGCCGGGCAGGGCCAGTTCACGCATCTGGCGGGTTATCACGCGGGCATCGTGATCCGCGCCATGCTTTTCGGTCTGCCTGCCAAAGCCCGCGCCGATCACATCCCGCGCGTGACCTACACCGACCCCGAACTGGCCCAGATCGGCTTGACCGAAGCCGAGGCGCGCAAGGCGCATGGCGATGCGCTGCAGGTCATCCGGCTGGGCTTCGACGCCAACGACCGCGCCCTGGCCGAGGGGGCGCGCGAGGGGCTGATCAAGCTGATGGTGCGCAAGGGCCGCCCGGTGGGCGTGACCATCGCCGGGCCGGGCGCGGGCGAGATGCTGGCGCCCTGGGCGCTGATGCTGGCCAACCGGATGAAGCTGGGGGCGCTGGCCGGCACGGTCCTGCCCTATCCGACGATGGGCGAGTTGTCGAAACGCGCAGCGAGTGCCTATTTTTCCCCGAAGCTGTTTGATAATCCATGGGTCAAGCGGGTCGTCCGGGTGGTGCAGAAGGTTCTGCCCTGACGGCCGCGATCAGGGTAGCACATGTTCTTTCGTACGCTGTCAGGCCGGTTCCTACTGTTGACGATCATTTTCGTCATGTTGGCCGAGGTGTTCATCTTCCTTCCGTCGGTCGCGCGGTTTCGTGAGGATTTCCTGCTGTCGCGGCTTGAACGCGCGCAGATCGCCTCGTTGGCGCTGCTGGCGTCGGACGGGGCGATCAGCGACCGGCTGGCCGAGGAGCTGCTGATAAATGCAGGCGTTTTCAACGTCGTATTGCGGCGCGACGAGCTCAGGGAGCTGGTGCTGTCCTCGCCCGTGCCGGGGCCGATTTCGGGCACCTATGACCTGCGCGCGCCCTCGCCCGTTGATCTGATGCGCGATGCGGTGGCGGTGATGGTGCGCCCCGAGAACCGCGTCATTCGCGTCATCGGCGAGCCGGTGCAGGAAGCGGGCCTGCTGATCGAGGTGACGATGGAGACTGCGCCGCTTCGGCGCGAGTTGCTCGAATACGCGCTACGCATCCTTTATCTTTCGATGATCATCTCGCTGGCGACGGCGACGCTGTTGTTCATGGCGGTGCAGCGGCTGATCGTGGGGCCGATCCGGCGGGTGATCGCCTCGATGTCGGCCTATGCGCAGTCGCCCGAGGATGCGCGGCGCATCATCACCCCCTCGGCCAGCGTCACCGAACTGCGCGAGGCCGAGGAGACGCTGGCGAAGCTGCAGACCGACCTGACCGGCGCGCTGCGCCAGAAGGAGCGTCTGGCACAGCTGGGCGGCGCGGTGGCGCGCGTGAGCCACGATCTGCGCAACATCCTGGCCACCGCGACGCTGGTCGCCGACCGGATCGAGACCTCGAAGGATCCGGCGGTCAACCGCGCCGCGCCGAAGCTGGTGGGCGCGCTCTCGCGTGCCGTAAGCCTTTGTGAAAGCACGCTTGCCTTCGGCAAGGCCGAGGAGCCGCCGCCGCGGCTGACGCAATTCGCGCTGCGCCCCCTGGCGGTGGAGGTCATCGAATCCGAGGCGCTGGCGGCGGGCGACGACGGCAAGGCCGAGTTCCTGCTGGATATTCCGCCGACCCTGACCCTGCGCGCCGATCCGGAGCAGCTGTTCCGGGTGCTGGCGAACCTTGCGCGCAATGCCCGCCAGGCGATCGAGGCGACGGGCGAGCCGGGCACGGTCGAGATCGCCGCCATCGCGCAGGACGACGCGGTGGTGATCCGGGTCATCGACACCGGGCCCGGGATGCCGCAGCGGGCGCGCGAGAACCTGTTTGCCGCCTTCCAGGGGGGCGCGCGCAAGGGGGGGACGGGTCTGGGGCTGGTGATCGCGGCCGAGCTGGTGCGCGGTCACGGCGGCAAGCTGGATCTGGCGCGCAGCGACCAGAACGGCACCGAGTTCCGCATCACCCTGCCCCAGCGCGGCTGACCGCGCCCGGCACGCGGCGGGCCGGGGGACGGAGGTAAACGACACCTTGCGGGGGCGTGCGGGGCCGGCTGTCGCGGGTCGGCCTGATTCCGGCCGAGTGCGTTGTTTTACTGGGATTTCGGGTGCTGGCAAGCGTATGGCAGACGTATGGCAAACGTATGGCAAACGTATGGCAAACCGCCGCGTTCTGACCGATTCCGGGCCGGTTTGGGCCGGTTTGGGCCGATGCGCAACGTGAGCTGGGGGGCGCGGAGGCAACGCGCAGGGCGCCAGAATCGACCTCAAAGGCGATGAGTCCAGATTTCGGCGTCTGATAAGTCCAGTTGAGCGGCCGACTTCCGCCGTCCGGAGACGCGCCCTGGGACGCGCCTTGGGACGCGCACCTGGGACGCACCCCGGGGCCGCGCGGTCAGGCGCGCAGCTGGCCGCCGTCGGTGCCGTGGATGGCCGCGTGCACCACCTGCCCCACGGGTTGCGGCTGCGCAAAGCCCACCTCGGCGAAATGCTCGGTCCGGCCCATCCGGGGGCTTTCCATCAGCACCGCGTGGCGCCGTCCGACCTGCGCGGCCAGATGCGCCGCTTCCCGCGCCGCGCCGGCGGCGCGCAGGCGCGCGGCGCGGTCGCGGATCGCGGGGCCGGCGACCTGCGGCATCCGCGCGGCGGGGGTGCCTTGCCGCGGGCTGTAGGGAAAGACATGCAGCCAGGTCAGCCCGCACTCCTCGACCAGCCGCAGAGAGTTCTCGAACATCGCCTCGGTCTCGGTCGGGAAGCCTGCGATGATGTCGGCGCCGAAGACGATGTCGGGGCGCAGGCGCCGGGCCTCGGCGCAGAAGGCGATGGCGTCGTCGCGCAGGTGCCGGCGCTTCATCCGCTTCAGGATCAGGTCGTCGCCGGCCTGAAGGCTCAGGTGCAGATGCGGCATCAGGCGCGGTTCGCTGGCGATTGCGTCCATCAGCGCGGGATCGGCCTCGATCGAATCGATGGAGCTGATGCGCAGCCGCGCCAGATCCGGCACCAGCTTCAGGATCCGCCGCACCAGATCGCCCAGCCGCGGCGTTGCCGGCAGGTCCGCCCCCCAGCTGGTCAGATCGACGCCGGTCAGCACCACCTCGTTATAGCCTTGCCCGACCAGCCGCTTGATCTGTTCGACCACCACCCCCGCCGGCACCGAGCGCGAATTGCCCCGCCCGTAGGGGATGATGCAGAAGGTGCAGCGATGATCGCAGCCGTTTTGCACCTGCACATAGGCGCGCGAGCGGGTGCCGAAGCCGTCGATCAGATGGCCCGCGGTTTCCTCGACGCTCATGATGTCGTCGATCTGCACACGCTCTGTCTGGCCGATCAGGTCGGGGACCAGCTGCGCCCAGGTTTCGGGCTGCATCTTGGCATGGTTGCCGATCACCCGCGTCACCTCGGGCATGGCGGCAAAGGTCTGGGGTTCGGTCTGCGCGGCGCAGCCGGTGACGATGATCGGTGACTGCGGATTCTCGCGGCGCAGGCGGCGGATTTCCTGCCGCGCCTTGCGCACCGCCTCGGCGGTGACGGCGCAGGTGTTGACGATCACCGCATCGCGCAGGCCGGCCCCGGCGGCCAGCTGCTTCATCGCCTCGGTTTCATAGGCGTTGAGCCGGCAACCGAGCGTGGTGAAGACAGGCGCGCTCATGCCAGCGCCGCGAGGAAATCGGCCGTGAGGTGGCCGTCGAAGACCCTCGCCACCGGGCCGGTGAGCCAGACGCCATCTGCGCGCCAATCGACGGCAAGCGTGCCGCCATCGGCCTCGATCACGACCTGCCGGCCGGTCAGGCCGCGCTGCTCTGCCGCCACCGCCACCGCGCAGGCGCCCGAGCCGCAAGCCAGCGTGATCCCGGTCCCGCGTTCCCAGACGCGCATCCGCAGCCGGTCGGGGCCGAGGAGGCTGGCAAATTCGACATTCGTGCCCTCGGGGAAGAGCGGGTCGCGTTCGACCTGCGGGCCGCGTTCGGCCACCGGCGCGGCTTCGGCATCGTCGAGGAAGAACACGCAATGCGGGTTGCCCATGCCCACCGCGGCCGGATCGCCGGGCAGCGGCAGATGCGCGGGATCGATGGCGCGCGCCAGCGGGATCGCCTGCCAATCGGTGATCGGCGCGCCCATGTTGACCCATATGGCCCCCGCGCGCCGTTCGGCGCGAAGCGCGCCGCGCGCGGTGACGATCTCCAGCCGGTCGGCGCCGGTTTCGGCCATGACCAGCCAGGCGGCGCAGCGGGTCGCGTTGCCGCAGGCCCCGGCGCGCGAGCCGTCGGCGTTCCAGAAATCCAGCTGAAGCGGGCCATCCGCCGCGCCGCGCAGCTCGGCCAGCTGGTCGAAGCCGACGCCGCGGTGCCGGTCGCCGATCGCCCGCGCCAGCGCAGGCGTCATCCGCGCCCCGCCGCCGGTCGCGCGCGAGTCGATCAGCACGAAGTCATTGCCCGCCCCGTGCATCTTCAGAAAGGAAAGGCCCGCCGGGCCTGCCATCGGATTCATGCCGCGCATATAGTCGAAGCCCCCCGCCCGCGCCAGTGGCGCGATCCGTTCGACATGGCGCCGTTTTCGGACTTGACCCCGCCTGCGCTTCTTTCTACACCGCCCGCGTTACGGGCCCGTAGCTCAGTGGTAGAGCAGTTGACTTTTAATCAATTGGTCGAAGGTTCGAATCCTTCCGGGCTCACCATTAAATTCCGCGACTTGCACGAAAGAAAGCCCCGCTCTGGCGGGGCTTCTTCGTTGTCGGGAACGCGCGATGGCCAAGTCGCGAAATTATCGGCTTTTTGCGGAACGTTTGCGTGGTTTTCGCGTTGAATCCCCGCGTGGCGTACGAACGGGTTGCTTGGCGGTTTCCCGTTTTTTCGCCACCTACGGCAGCGCGGTAATCGGATCGCAACACTTGGTGGTGGATCCTGACCAAAGTCAGCCGTGGTGTGTGAGTGGTGCCGGTTTCCTGAT
>CAZKSE010000128.1:0-11234 GCA_964555305.1 uncultured Rhodobacter sp.
TGCGGCAGGCGCAGCACATTGGCGCGGCCCAGCCCGTCGGGCACGGGCTGGTCGTGGCCGTCGAGCAGCACAAAGAGGTTCTCCGCCCCCAGCGCCGCGCCGTAATGGGCGACCCATTTCTGCACGAAACCGGGCTCGTTGCGCGCGGTGGTGAGCGCGCAGATCGTCTTCAGGTCCTCTGCGTCGCTCATCGATCCCTGCCGCGCTCGGTTGCCTCAGGCGGTGCAGCCTATCCATTCGGCGCGCGGAACTGAAGCCGGGAGTGACGCCGGCCTGGGGGGGGCGGGGCAGGCTGCCCTTGCGGCCCGTTTCCCTTGCCCGCAAGATCGACTATGCAGCCCGCATCGGCCGGGCAGGGGTCTTGCGGACATGCCGGGGCCGGGACAGGTGGCGGAACGCATCAAGGATCAGGGAATGGACAGTCCGATTGTTGCCGAACGGGGCCGGGCGCAGCACGACAAGGCGATCTACCTGTGCTGCGACACGAAATTCTTTCCCTATGCGCTGTTCGTCCTGAACCAGATCGCCACCCGCGTGCCCGAGCGCGACTTCGACCTGGTGCTTCTGTCGCTGGAGGCCTTGCCGGACCACGCGCTTCTGCACCGCCACGATATCCGGGTGATCCAGGTGGCGCTGGATCCCGCCAGGCTGCGGGTGCACACCGATGCGCGCATTCCGATCGCCGCCTATCTGCGCATCTTCGGGCCGATGATCTTTGACGGGGTCTATCGCCGGCTGCTCTATCTCGATGCGGACATGTTCTATCAGCGCGGCGATCTGTCCCGGCTGCTCGATCTCGACATGCAGGGGTTCGCGGTCGGCGCGGTGCTGGACCTGCCGCAGATGCGCAAGCCGCTGCGGGTCTCCAGCGACTTTCGCATCATGGGGCTGCCGCAGACGCGCTATTTCAATTCCGGCATGTTGCTGATCGACGTGCCCGCCTGGAATGCCGCGCAGGCGACGCGCCGGGTGATGGAGACGGCCGCGGAGTTCGGCGAGAAGCTGGCGATGCACGACCAGAGCGCGCTGAACGTCGTCTTCAAGGATGCCTGGCTGGAGATGAATCCGGTCTGGAACTTCATCTATTCGCACCAGACCTGCTATTATTCGGCCATGTTCGACGTCTGCTTCTATCACTTCGTCGGACGCCGCAAACCGTTCAAGGGGAGCTACGGCGGCTTTCCCAACCGCTTCACCGAACCCTACCGGCTGTTCATGACCGAACACTGGCCCGAGGCCTTGCCGACCCTGCAGAAGGGGATGCAGATCGAGGAGAAGTGGTATCTGCATGTCTTCGTGCTGCTGCAGCACGCCCTGAACGCCCGCAGGTATCTGCGCAACGAGGGGTTCTGGTTCAGCGACTGGGATACCCGCGCGCCAAAGCCCGAGGGGGCGTCCGATCAGCCCGTCTGATCCCCGCCCGTCCGATCCCCGGGCGGGGCGTCGGTCGGGATCTTCTTGCGGTAGCGCCGGCGGATCAGGCGCGCGTTGTTGAGTTCCTTCACCCGCGAGACCGGATATTGCGCGATCTCGGCCGCCCAGTAGCCCAGCCAGTTCGTGCCGGTCAGCCCCTTCGCGGTGACGGGCGGGCGCATCTTGCGCCCGTAATGGGCCTGGTCGATGGCCTGGTGGGCATGAAGGCCGTCGAACATCGTGTAGCGCAGCCCCTCGTGCCAGGCGCAGATGTTGCGATGCGCGCCGGGTTCTTCGACGGCGCGGATGGCGCGGGTATAGGCGAAGGGCCCCATCACGTTCAGGATGCCCCGGCCGCCGTGGCCGAAGCGATAGGCGCGGTAGTTCTCGATATTCTCGAGCACCCGCTCGATCACCGCGGCGAGGTAGGGATGCCCGGGCTCGGCTATGACGAACCATTGCTCATACTCGCCGCCGGGCACGTCGGCGACGTTCGGGTTCAGGCCGACGCCGGGAAAGAGCCCGTCCGGCCCGTTGTCCCATTGCGAGATGATGAACCGGTCCTCGGGCCTGAGGATGTCGTCAAGCGGGCGGGTGGTGCCGCTTTTCAGGTCAAGATAGGCGCCGCCCTTGAGAAAGATCGCGGCATACCGAAAGAGATCCGCGCGCGCGGCCCCGTAGAGCGGATGGATCCGGGCATAGGCGCGCATGAACCGCTCGGAGCAATGCGCCCTGAGGAATTCCAGTTGCGTGGCGTCGTCGAACAGGCGGTGCTCCCAGGTCGGGTTCATCGCCTTGAGCTTTTCGACGCAGGCCAGAAGCTCGGGGCGGATGGCGTGGCGGTCCTTGGTGGTCTGCCACAGCGTCCGCGGAATATGCGGCGGGGTGGGGCTGGCGGCATCCGGCTGCACCCCGTCTTTCAGAAAGCTCAACATCTCGACACCTCGCTGACGCCTCTACCTAGTGGCAAGGCCACGGTTTTGCCAGAGACGGCAGGGCCGCGCCCGGTCGAGGCGGCCGCGAGGCGTTGATCAGCCTTTCTGCACACCCTCCAGGAAGCGGGTCAGGTTGTGGCCCAGATCGTCGGAGAGGTAGCCACCCTCCTGCACCAGCACGAGGGGCAGGCCCGTTGCCGCGATGGCGGCGCCCATGCGTTGAAAGCCGGGGGTGGTGACGGCAAGCCCCTTCAGCGGGTCGTTTTCATGCGCGTCGAGGCCGAGGGCCACGATCAGGACATCGGTTCCGTAATCCGCAACCCGCTCAAGCGCGCGGTCGAGCGTGCGCATGTAGTCGTCATCGCCGGTGCCGCGCGGCAGCGGCAGGTTCAGGTTGGCGCCCAGACCCAACCCCTCGCCGCGCTCATGGGCGTGGCCCCAGAAGAACGGGTAGAAGCGCGCGGGATCGGCATGGATCGAGACGGTCAGGACATCGGCGCGGGCGTAGAAGATCCCTTGCGTGCCGTTGCCGTGATGCACGTCCACGTCAAGGATCGCCACGCGCTTTCCCTGCATCCGCAGCCATTCGGCGGCGATGCCGGAATTGTTCAGAAAGCAGAACCCCCCGGCCAGATCGCCGAAGGCATGATGCCCGGGCGGGCGGCTGAGGGCGTAGGCCGCGCGCTCCCCCTCCAGCACCGCGGCGGCGGCGGAAAGCGCGGTCTGCGCCGACCAGTAGGCGGCCTGCCAGGTGCCGGTCGAGATGGGGCAGGCGGTGTCGGCCTGGTGGTAGCCCGCCTGGCCCACGGCCGAACGCGGGTAGGAGGCGCTGCGCCGGTCGGGATGGATGTTCGGAATGACCTCGGCGCCCGCGTCGGGGATACGCCGCCAGCGGTCGTGGATCGTGCGCAGGAAGCCCAGGTATTCGGCGCTGTGAAGGGCCGCGATCGGCCCCATGCCGCGATCGGCGGGGGCCTCGATGCGGCAGCCCGCGGCTTCGGCGCCGGCTTTCAGCACCTCGACCCGGCGGGGCTGTTCGGGATTGGGCAGCAGGGTGCCGTTGGCCATGAAATGCTTGGGGTCGTGGCCGCGCTGGCGGTCGTCGAGATAGGCTTTCATTCTCATCCCTCCAGGGCTGTGAGCGCGGGGCCGGTCGCGGTCATCATCGTCTCATCCGTGGTCGGTTGGAAGCCCAGGCGGTCGTAGAACGCCCGTGCGCGCGGATTGTCGAGGGCGACGCCGAGGCGCAGGAAGCGCGCGCCCCAGCGCGCCGCGGCCTCGTTTCGCGCGGCGGCAAGCAGCCGCTCGCCCAGTCGTCGCCCGCGCCAGGGTGCGGCAACCCACAGATCCGACACATAGACCCCGGCCGAGCCGCGGGTGGTGGAAAAGAGCGGCGACAGAAGCGCCACGCCCGCCAGATCCGGGCCGTCCTCGGCCAGAAGCCCGACGAAAGCCGGGTGGGGGCCGAAACCCGCCGCGGCCAGATCCGCGGGCCCCGCGCGGTGGGTGTGTCCCAGCAGCTCGGACAAGGCGCGCAGACCGGCATCGAGCGCGGGCAGATCGGCGGGGCCGGCAACACGGATGGAGAGCGCCATCAGAAACCCACCCGGGCCGCACCCTTCAGGCCAAGGATCGCGCGCGCCTCATGTGGGGTGGCGACCTCGCGGCCCATGCCCTCGACGATGGTGCGGATGCGGGCGACCTGTTCGGCGTTCGATGTCGCCAGCACGCCGCGCGAAATGAAGAGGTTGTCTTCAAGCCCGACACGCACATGCCCGCCCATGCCGGCCGAGATCGCCGCCATCGGCAACTGCTGCCGCCCCGCGGCGAGGACCGAGAACTGGTAGTCCCGCCCGAAAAGCCGGTCCGCGGTGGCTTTCAGATGCGCCAGATGCTCGGGTTCGGCGGCGATCCCGCCCAGTACCCCCATGACGAACTGGATGAAGATCGGCGCCTGCACCATGCCGCGGTCGCGGAAATGCGCCAGCATGTGGAGATGGCCGACATCGTAGCATTCGAACTCGAAGCGCGCGCCGCGCTCGGCGCCGAGGCGCTGGAGGATGCCGGCGATGTCGCGCGGCGTGTTGCGAAAGACCAGGTCGTCGGAATTGCGCAGGAACGGCTCTTCCCAGTCGTGCAGCCAGTCGCGATCCTTTCCCAGCATCGGGTAGAGGGCAAAGTTCATCGTGCCCATGTTGAGCGAGGCCATTTCGGGTGCGGCGGCGAGCGGGCCGGCAAGGCGCTGATCGAGCGTCATCACCGCGCTGCCGCCGGTCGAAAGGTTGATCACCGCGTCGCAACCGGCCTTGATGCGGGGCAGGAAGGCCCTGAAATGCGCAGGATCCGCCGAGGGGCGGCCATCCGCCGGGTCGCGCGCGTGCAGATGCAGGATCGCCGCGCCGGCCTGCGCCGCGCCGATCGCCTGCTCGGCGATGGCATCGGGCGTGACCGGCAGGTAGGGCGACATCGACGGCGTGTGGATCGAGCCGGTGATGGCGCAGGAAATGATGATCTTCGACATGTGGTGAGGGTCCGAAAGGGGTCAGGCGGCCTGGGCCATGCGCGGGGCGAAGCGACGCAGCGCGCGGTCGAGCTTTTCAACGATCTCGCCGACATGATCCTCGGTCGCGACAAGCGGCGGGCAGACCATGAAGTGATCGCCCGACCGGCCGCCGCGGGTGCGGCGGGAGTAGATGATCAGCCCGTCCTCGTAGGCCAGTTCGACCAGTTCGAGATGCGCGTTGAGCCCGGCGGGGAGGGGCCGCATCGTCGCGCGGTCGGCGACCAGCTCGAAGGCCAGAAGCAGCCCCTCGCCGCGCACGTCGCCGATATGGTCGTGGCGGGCCATCAGGTCCTGAAGGCCGGCCTTCAGCACCCCGCCCACGCGAGCGGCATTCGCAACCAGCCCCTCGGCCTCGATCACCTGAAGGACCGCGACGCCCGCCGCGCAGGCCAGCGGATTGCCGGCATAGGTGAAGCCATGCAGGAAGCCGCCCGCCGCCTGCACCGGGCCGACGATACGCTCATGCGCGACCATCGCGCCGAGCGGCGCGTAGCCTGCGCCGTAACCCTTGGAGAGGGCCAGGATATCGGGCGCGACGCCCCAGTGGTCGGCCCCGAAGAAACGCCCGGTACGGCCGCCGCCGCACATCACCTCGTCATGGATCAGAAGGACGCCGTGGCGGGTGCAGATTTCGCGCACGGCCTGCATGTAGCCCGCCGGTGGCACCAGCGCGCCGGTCGCCGCGCCGCCGATCGGCTCCACGAGGAAGGCGAGCACGGTGTCCGGCCCCTCGTCCAGAATGCGTTCCTCGAGCATCGCGGCGTAATGGGCGCCGGTTGCCGGATCGGCCGGGTCGAGCCCGTCGAGATAGGCGCGCGGGGCAGGGACCTTGGGCATCGCCTGCATCATCGGCGCGAAGGGCTCGGCCAGCGGGTCGTAGCCGGTCACCGCCAGCGCGCCGAGCGTGCAGCCGTGGTAGGACGGATAGCGCGAGATGACCTTCCAGCGGCTGTCCTGGCCGGTGACGACCGCCCATTGCCGGGCGAGCTTCAGCGCACTTTCCACCGCTTCGGAACCGCCCGAGACGAAGAAGACCTTGTCCATCCCTTCGGGTGCCAGCGCCGCGGTGCGCGCGGCAAGGATCTCGGAGGGTTCGGTCTGGAAATGCAGCCGGTACCCGAACGTGAACTTCTCGATCTGCTGGCGCAGGGCCTCCTGCACATGCGGGTGGGAATGCCCGATGTTCGACACCATCGCCCCCGAGGAGCCGTCGAGATAGCGCTTGCCGTCCATGTCCCACATGTAGACCCCGCGCGCCCCGGCCAGTTGCGGCCGCGCCGCGGTCGACAGGTAGAAGAGATGGCTCTCAGCGGTCATTCGCGGCTCCTTCGGCGGGCAGGGCGGCGCAATCGCGCGGGCGCAGGCGCAGCGAGACGGTCGTGCCCTCGGCGAAGGGATGCTCGTCGATCATGTTGACGGCCTGCAACTGCCGCTCGCCGAGGCGCAGGAAGTAGCGCGCGGCCTGGCCCTGGTAATCGACGGCCTCGACCACCGCGGAAACGGCGACGCGGTCGTCCGGGGGGGTGTCTTGTGGCATAAGTTGCAACCGTTCGGCGCGGATGACCAGCCGCGCCTTGCCGGCACCCGCCAGCCGCGGGGCCTTGGCACGCGGGATCGCCAGCCGGCCGAAGCCCTCGACCTCGAGCGCGATCTGGTCGCCGTCGATGCCCAGAGCTTCGGCCGGCAGGATGTTGGCCGCGCCGAGGAAACGGGCGACGAACTCGGTGGCCGGGGTGTTGTAGACCTCCTCGGGCGGGCCCATCTGCTCGACCCGGCCGTCAGACATGACGATGATCCGGTCGGACATGGCCAGCGCCTCGGACTGGTCATGGGTGACGAAGATCGAGGTGACACCGATGCGGCGCTGGATGTTCTTCAACTCCACGCGCATGTCCTCGCGCAGGTTGGCGTCCAGCGCCGAGAGGGGTTCGTCCAGAAGCAGCACATCGGGCTCGATCACCACGGCGCGCGCCAGTGCGATGCGCTGCTGCTGACCGCCGGAAAGCTCCGACGGGTAGCGATGCGCCAGATGCGGCAGCTGCACCAGCTCCAGCGCCTCGGCCACGCGTTTCTGCGCCTCGGCGCGCGGGACATCACGGTATTTCAGGCCGAAGCCCACGTTGTCGGCGACGGTCTTGTGCGGGAAAAGCGCGTAGTTCTGGAAGACGAGCCCCAGGTTGCGCTTGTGGATCGGCACGTCGTTGATGCGCCGCCCCTTGATCGAGATGTCGCCCTCGGTCGGGTCCAGAAGCCCCGCGATCATCCGCAGCGTCGTCGTCTTGCCGCAGCCCGACGGGCCCAGCAGCGTCACGAAACTCCCCTCGGGGATGTCCAGCGACATGCGGTGCACGGCGGTGAAGCCGCCGAACCGCTTGACGACATTGCTCAGTGCAACATCGCTCACCGAATTGCTCCGCGCATCGTGTTCAGCCCCTCATCTTTCCAGAATTGTCGCTGGGGTTGCGGGGGGGCACTGCCCCCCGCTCCGCAGGTGTCGGCTCAGAAGCCCCGCTGCACGCGGCTCCAGGTTTCGGACCATTCGGCCTCGTTGCTGTTCCAGTAGTCCGGCACGGCGAAGGTCAGCCCCTCCAGCGTCCCGCTTTCGTCGAACGCGGGCAGGGTGGGGATCTTCTCGCCCAGATCGACCTTCGTGGGGTCCAGCGCCGGCGGGTAGTTCTGCCCTTCGGCCACGGCGATCGAGGTTTCGGGGTCGAGCATGAAGTTCAGCAATTCCTCGCAAGCCTCCACCGGGGAGCCGGCGATGACGAAGAGGCACTCCTCCCAGCCGTAGCCGTTCGGCGGGTCGTAGTAGCCGATGTCATGGCCCTGTTCCTGCAGCGCGGCGATCCGGCCGGACCAGCCTTCGGTGACGTAGATCTCCTCTTCGGCGAGCAGGCTCATCAGCTCGGCGCCCGAGCTCCAGTACTTCAGCACCAGATCGCGGTTCTCGCGCACCGCGTCCCAGACGGCTTCCATGTCCTCGATGTTGTTGGGGTCCTGATCGGTCTGCAGCGCGCCGAACCAGATCCGCGTGCGCCAGTCGCTGTAGCCACCGATCCGCTCGCGGTATTCGGGGTCGATCAGGATGCGCGCGCCCTTCTCGCGCATCTCCTCGTCGGAGATATGGGCGCGGTTATAGGCGATGCCGGTGGTGCCATAGTTGTAGGGCACGGCGCTGAGGGCGTCGGGGGTGATGTCCCAATAGATCTCGGTCAGCCGCGGCATCACGAATTCCATGTTCGGGATGTTGTCGAGGTTGAGCTGGCTGGTCAGCCCGAAATTGTGGTAGCGCGCGTAGTCGAACGAGCCCGACAGATGCGCGATGTTGTATTCGCCCCCGCTGGAGGCGCGCACCTGGGCGAGGAATTCGTCCGCGCCCGAGAAGGTGCCGTCTACGACGCGGATGCCGGTCGAGGCGGTGTAGGGGTCGAAGGCGTAGCGGCGGAACGCCTCGGAGACGACGCCGCCCCAGCCGTCGAAGCGGACCTGGGCCACGTCCTGCGCGCGGGCCAGGCGGGCGAAGGGGGTCTGCAGCCCGTAGGCGGCGCCGGCGGCGCCGATCAGCCCGAGGAAGCGGCGGCGGTCGAGGTCGCCGTTGCGATACCTCTCGAGCAGGCGGATGTAGCGGGTGGTGTTGTCCATCTGAGTTTCTCCTTGTCGGGTTTCGGATCGGGTTTGCGCGCGGTTCTCATCCGCCGCGCTTGGTGGCGAGTTTGCGGGCCAGTGCCGCGCCCAGAAGCGGCAGGCCCACGGTCATCACGATCATCACCGTGCCGAGGGCATTGATCTCGGGGCTGATCGAATGGCGCAGCATGGCGAAGATCTGTGTGGGCACCGTCTCGGTCCCGCCGGGCTTCCAGAAAAGCGTGCCGGTGATGTTGTCGAAGGAAATGGTGAAGGCAAAGAGCGCGCCGGCGGCGACGGCGGGCATCAGGAGCGGCAGGGTGACCGAGAAGAAGGTCTGCACCGGCGAGGCACCGAGGCTCAGCGCCGCTTCCTCGATGTCGCGGCGGATGCCGACGAGGCGCGCCTGCACCACCAGGAAGACAAACGGCAGGGTGAAGATCACATGCCCGGCCAGCAGCATCAGCAGGCTTTTCCCGATGCCGACGAAGTTGAGAAACAGAAGCAGCGCCACGGCCAGCACCACCTCGGGCACGAGAAGGGGGGCGATCAGGATCGTCGCCACCAGATTGCGCCCGCGCACCGAGTAGCGCACCAGCGCCAGCGCCGCGAGCACGCCAAGCGTCGTGGAGATAAGCGCCGTCAGCCCGCCGAGGATCAGCGAGGTGCGGAAGGCGCGCATCACCGCATCGTTATTCCAGAGCGTGGCGAACCAGCGGAAGGAAAAGCCGGTCATCGGGAAGGCGCCGAATTGGCTCGCGTTGAAGCTGAGAAGCACCACAACCGCCACCGGCAGGAACATGAAGAGATAGACGCAAACCGCGTAGAGACGGATCGCCTGCCAGCCCCAGCCGCCCATCAGCCCAACCCCCGCGTGAGTTGCGCCAGTCCCAGGAAGCGGTTGTAGAGAAGCACCAGCGCCCCCAGCACGATCAGCAGCATCAGCGACAGCGCCGAGCCGAGCGGCCAGTTGAGCTGCGTGATGATCGCCTCGTAGACGAGGTTGGCGAACATCGCGTCGCGTGGCCCGCCGAGGATCAGGGGCGTGATATAGGACGACCCGCCAAGGACGAAAACCAGCAGCCCCCCCGCCGCCAGACCCGGCAGCGACAGCGGCAGCGTGACCTGAAGAAAGGCCTGCCAGCGCGTCGCCCCCAGCGATGTTGCCGCATCCTCGATATTCGTGTCGATCCCGTCGAGGCTGACGTAGATGTTGAGCACCATGAACGGCAGCAGGAAATGCACGAGGCCGAGGATCACGGTGGCCTCGTTGTAGAGCATGCGGATCGGCTCGGAAATCAGGCCCGTCGCCATGAGTGCCGAGTTCAGCGCGCCCGAAACGCCGAGGATGTTGATCCAACTCATCGTGCGGATGATGTAGCTGATCCAGAAGGGCAGCATCAGCAGAAGCAGAAGCAGCATCTTGTTGCCGCGCGCCCGGGCAATGAAATAGGCCGCCGGATAGCCGAGGATGGCGCAGATCACCGTGGTGATCGCCGCAATCTTCAGCGTATTCAAGAGGATGTAGCGATAGAACGGGTCGGTCAGCGTGCGCTGCCAGTTGTCCAGATGGAAACCCACGATGTCCGGCCCGACGGCGCTGCGCAGCCAGAACGAATAGACCACGATGAAGAGCAGCGGCACCAGCAGCAGAAGCGCGATCGCCCCCAGCGCAGGTGACAGCAGGATCCAGGGTTGGCGCGCCTCGCGGGCCTCAATGCTCACCGGGCGTCTCTCCATGCGGTGGGTTCGGGCCCAGATTGACAGAGGGTGTGGCATTGCGCCAAAAGATAATGACAATAGTAGAAATAGATCAGATCAATGCCGTATGTGCCGCCTCCGGATGCCGAACGACTGGCGCGCGAACTGGACTGGAACCTGCTGCGCACCTTCCTTGTGCTGGCCGAGGCCGGATCCGTCACCCGCGCGGCGGAACGGCTGGGGCTGCAGCAACCCTCGGTCTCCAGCGCGCTGAAAAGGTTGGAGGATCGGCTGGGAAAGCGGCTGATCGACCGCGGTCCGGGACGGTTCGAACTGACTGAGGCCGGACGGCTGCTGCGCGCCGAGGCTGTGGACATCAACGGCGCGATTCTACGCATCGGGACCGCGCTGCGCGATGTTTCCGAAGAGGTGCGCGGGCACGTCCAGATCGCGATTGCGAGCCATGTTGCATGCCCGCTTCTGGATCGGACGCTGGGCGACTTTCATCGCGCGCATCCCGGGGCGACCTTTTCCTTCGCCGTCTCGGCCAGCCGCATCGCGGTCGAGGATGTGCTGGCGCGGCGCGTGTCCTTTGCGATCTGCCTTCTGCGCGAGCACGATCCGAAGCTGGAAACACGGCGCATGTTCCGCGAGTTCTTCGGCCTTTTCTGCGGCCCGTCGCATCCGTTCTTCGGTCGGACGGGACTGCGCCTGGCCGACCTGGCGGGCCAGAGTTCGGTCAGTTTCGTGACCGACCAGATGAGCGACGCACTCCGGCCCGTGACGCTCTTGCGCGCGGCGGCGGGGCTGGATGATCGCGTCGTCGGCACCTCGGCGCATCTGGAGGAAGTGCGGCGCATGATCCTGGCGGGGCTGGGGATCGGCCCGCTGCCGATCCATGTGGTGCGCGAGGATGTGGAGCGCGGGCGTCTGTGGCGGCTACCTCCCTATGAGGACCCGCCGCCGATCGACGTGCACCTTGTCTGGAACCCGCGCGC
>CAZKSE010000129.1:0-11227 GCA_964555305.1 uncultured Rhodobacter sp.
CCCGATGCCGCCGACGACAGCGCCCTCCAGCGCGCGACACGCGCCGCCCCGCCCACCGGGGGGATCCTGCGCTGAACGGGTTTGAAGAATCGCGCCGGAGCGGGCAAAACGACGCCGGGCGCGCCCGTTGCGCCATCACCAAGGGGAAGCCGACCA
Organism: uncultured Rhodobacter sp.; assembly: GCA_964555305.1. GTDB lineage: Bacteria > Pseudomonadota > Alphaproteobacteria > Rhodobacterales > Rhodobacteraceae > Pararhodobacter. The sequence continues at coordinate 157 of CAZKSE010000129.1, forward strand.
TGCCCGCGATCCGACTGCGCACGCGCCTGACGGCCGCACTTCTGGGCCTTGCGATGATCTGCCTCGCGCCGCTGACCGGCGCCGCGCAGGTTCCGTTCGAGACCCGCGCGCCGAATATCCTCATCAAGGACGTGAATACCGGGCAGATCCTGCTCGATCGCAATTCGGACGTGCCGCTGCCGCCGGCTTCGATGTCGAAGCTGATGACGCTTCTGATGCTGTTCGAAGCGATCGAGGATGGCCGCGTCACGATGGAGACGACCTGGACCGTGTCGCAGCGCGCCCATGAGATGGGCGGCTCGCGCATGTTCCTGGAAACGCGTCACCGCCCGACGACCGAGGATCTGATCCGCGGCATCGCGGTGCTCTCGGGCAACGACGCGACGGTCGCCGTGGCCGAGGGGCTGGCGGGCAGCGAGGAGGCCTTCGCCCAGATCGCCACGCAGCGGGCGCGCGAGATGGGCATGACCGGCACCAACATCATGAACGCCTCGGGCTGGCCGCACCCGGAGCACCGGATGAGCCTGCGCGACCTGGCGATGCTGGCGCAGCATATCCTGACCGAATACCCGCAATACTATCCCTATCTGGCCGAGCGGGAATTCACCTGGAACAACATCACCCAACCCAATCGCCTGCCGCTGATCGGCGCCGGGCTGGGGATGGACGGGCTGAAGACCGGCCACACCTCGGAGGCGGGCTATGCGCTGACCGGCTCGGCGCTGCAGGGGACGCGGCGGATCGTCTTCGTCTTCTCGGGCCTGGCCAGCGAGCGCGAGCGCGCCGAAGAGGCCGAGCGCATCATCAACTGGGCGTTTCGGCAGTTCGCCGAACGCCCCGCCGCGCGCGCCGGCCAGACCCTGGCCGAGGCCGAGGTCTGGATGGGCGAGGCCACGCGCGTGCCGCTGGTCGCGCCGCAGGACATCGCCGTGCTGGTCCCGGCGATGGGCACGACCGAGGTGCAGGCCCGCGTCGAATACGACGGCCCGCTGACCGCCCCCGTCGCCCAGGGCGACCAGGTCGCGCGGCTGATCGTCGAGGTGGCGGGATCGGCGCCGCTGACCTTCCCGCTGGTGGCCGGCGCCGATGTGCCGCGCGGGGGGTTCGGGCCGCGGATGCGCAGCGCCGCGATCGTGCTGGCCGACCAGCTGGGCATCGCGCTGCCGTGACTGCGGCAGCGCGCGCCGGCGTCTTCATCACCTTCGAGGGCATCGACGGCTCGGGCAAGTCCACCCAGGCGCGGCGACTTGCCGACACGCTCGGCGCGCGGCTGACACGCGAGCCCGGCGGCTCGCCCGGCGCCGAGGAGATCCGCCGCCTGCTGGTCGAGGGCGAAGCCGGGCGCTGGTCGGCCGAGACCGAGATCCTGCTTTTCACCGCCGCGCGCCGCGACCATCTGGAAAAGACGATCCGACCGGCGCTGGAGGCCGGGCAGGTGATCGTCTCGGACCGCTTCGCCGATTCGACGCGCGTCTACCAGGGCGTCGGCCGCGCCAGCCTGCGCGACGTCGTGGACCGGCTGCACGCGCTGATGATCGGGCAGGAGCCGGACCTGACCTTCGTCATCGACACCGACCCCGAGGCCGCGCTGCGCCGCGGGCTGGCCCGCCAGAGCGGCGAGGATCGGTTCGAATCGCTGGGCGTGGCGTTTCAGGCCAAGCTTCGCGCGGGCTTTCTGGCGCTGGCGCGCGAATACCCCGTCCGCGTGCGCCTGATCGACGGCAACCGCGCCGAAGACGCCATCGCCGCCGAGGTCGCAGTGCAGGCCCGCGCTTTCCTGGCTGCGCGCGCACATGGCTGAACCCGCCGCCGAACCCGACCGGATCGAGGGCGCGCCGCATCCGCGCGAGACGACCGCGATCTTCGGCCAGCACGCCGCCGAGGCGGCGTTCCTGCAGGCGTTCAACGCGGGCCGGTTGCATCACGGCTGGCTGCTGGCGGGGCCGCGCGGGGTGGGCAAGGCGACGCTTGCCTGGCGCATCGCGCGCTTCCTGCTGGCGCAACCCGACGCTGCGGAGGCCGGCCTTTTCGGGGCGCCGCCTGCGCCGGACAGCCTTGACGTGCCGCCCGACCACCCGGTCGCGCGGCGGATGCTGGCGTTGTCGGAGCCGCGGTTGAAGCTGATCCGCCGCAGCCCGAACGAGCGAGGGGTGATGCGGCAGGTGATCGCCGTCGAGGATGTGCGCGTGCTGCGCGACTTCTTCGGCCTGAGCGCGGCCGAGGGCGGGCGGCGGGTGGTCATCGTCGATGCCGCCGACGAGATGAACCCGAATGCGGCGAACGCGATCCTGAAGATCCTCGAAGAGCCGCCGGCGGGCGCGGTGCTGCTGCTGGTCGCCCACCAGCCCTCGCGCCTGCTGCCGACGATCCGGTCGCGCTGCCGGGTGCTGAAGCTGGCCCCGCTCGATGCCTCGGCAATGGCGGCGGCGCTGGATCAGGCGGGCGCCGGGGCGGAGGATGCCGCAGCTCTCGCCGCGCTTTCCGGCGGCTCGGTGGGCGAGGCGTTGCGGCTTCTGGCCGGCGACGGGCTGGCCGCCTATGGGCAGATCGTGGGCCTGATGGGGGCGATGCCGGGGATGTCGCGGCCAGATCTGATCCGGCTTGCCGACAGTGCCGCGGCGCGCGGGGCCGAGGGGCGGTTCGACCTGATCGTGCGGTTGGCCGATCTGGCGGTGGCGCGGCTGGCGCGCGCCGGTGCGGCCGGCACCGCGCCGGACGAAGTCGCCCCGGGCGAGGCGCGGATGATCGACCGGCTGGCCCCCGACGCGCGCGCGGCCCGGGTCTGGGCGGATCTGGCCGCCGATCTGGGCGCGCGGGCACGGGCGGGCAAGGCGGTCAACCTTGACCCTGCCGCGCTGGTCATCGATATGTTCCTGCGCATGGAAGCCGCGGCCAGAACCTTGGCCCAATGAGGCCAGGATGGATACGCCGCAGATCGTCGACAGCCATACTCATCTGGATTTCCCCGATTTCGCCGACGAACTGGACGCGGTGATCGCGCGGGCGCGGGCGGCGGGCGTGACGCGGATGGTGACGATCTGCACGCGACTGGCGAACGAACCCGCCGTGCGCGCCATCGCCGAGGCGCATGAGGGCGTCTTCTACGCCGTGGGCACCCATCCGATGAGCGTGGCAAAGGAGCCAATGGCGACGGTGGAGGAACTGCTCTCGCTCTCGGCGCATCCCAAATGCGTGGCGATCGGCGAGACGGGCCTCGATTATCACTACACGGCCGAAAGCGCCGCGGCGCAGCAGGGAAGCCTGCGACTGCATATCGAGGCGGCGCGCCGGACGGGGCTGCCGCTGGTCATCCACGCGCGCGACGCCGATGCCGACATGGCCCGCATCCTGACCGAGGAACACGCGCGCGGCGCCTACGGCTGCGTGATGCATTGCTATTCCTCGGGCGCGGAACTGGCGCGGGCGGCGCTGGATCTGGGCTTCTACCTCTCGGCCTCGGGGATCGCGGCGTTTCCGAAGTCGAACGATCTGCGCGCGATTTTCGCCGCCGCGCCGGTCGAGCGCATCCTGGTCGAGACCGACGCGCCCTATCTGGCCCCCCCGCCCCACCGCGGCCGGCGCAACGAGCCCGCCTATACCGCCCATACCGCGCGCGCCATCGCCGGACTCTGGGGGATGGATTACGCCGCCTTCGCCGCGCAGACGAGCGCCAATTTCGACCGGCTGTTCGCCAAGGCGGCGAAGGGGGAGGCATGAGCGAGCGATTGCGGGCGACGATTCTGGGCTGCGGCTCGTCGGGCGGGGTGCCGCGCCTGGGGGGCGAATGGGGCGAATGCGACCCCGACAATCCGAAGAATCGGCGGCGGCGCTGCTCGCTCATGCTGGAGCGGATCGGGCCGGGGGGCACCACGCGGGTGCTGATCGACACCTCGCCCGACATGCGCGAGCAGCTGCTGGATGCCGGGATCGGCACGCTCGATGCGGTGGTCTACACGCATAGCCATGCCGACCATGTGCACGGGATCGACGATCTGCGGATGATCGTCTTCAACATGCGCCGCCGCCTGCCGGTCTGGGCCGATGGGCCCACGCAGGAGGCGCTGCTGGCCCGTTTCGGCTATGCCTTCGTGCAGCCCGCCGGCTCGCCCTATCCGCCGATCCTGGATCTGTACACGATCGATGGGCCCTTCCGCGTCGATGGCGCGGGCGGGGCGATCGGGCTCAGCCCCTTCCGGGTGAACCACGGCAGCATGGATTCGCTGGGCTTCCGCATCGGGGGGCTCGCCTATCTGCCGGATGTTCTGCGCATTCCCGAGGAGGCCTGGGCGCATCTGGAGGGGTTGGAGTGCTGGATCGTCGATGCGCTGCGCCGCCGCCCGCATCCGACCCATGCGCATCTGGAGCTGGCGCTGGAATGGATCGCCCGCGCCCGGCCCGAGCGCGCGGTGCTGACCAACATGCATGTCGATCTGGACCATAGCGCCGTCGAGGCCGAGACGCCGGCGCATGTCTCTGCGGCCTACGATGGGATGGTGCTGGAGTTCGCGCTGTGACCGGCTCCGGGCGCGCGCCGGGCGACCCCATCGAGGGGTCCCCCGGCGCCGGGCGGCCTGCGGCCCCCCGAAGGCGCTGAGCCATGCAGGCGCTGGTCGATGTCATCCTGCCGGTCTTTCTGGTCGTGGGCTTCGGCTATGCCGTGGTCTGGCGCGGCTGGATGAACGAGGCGACGGTCGACGCGCTGATGAAGTTCACGCAGAACTTCGCCTTTCCCTGCCTTCTTTTCGTCGCCATCGCCCGGCTCGATCTGGGCGACACGTTCGACTGGCGCCTGCTGACCGCCTTCTATGTGGGCGCGATCAGCGGCTTCATGGCGGGTCTTTTCGGCGCGCGGTTCCTGTTCGGGCGTGACTGGGAAGACGCCGTGGCGATCGGGTTCATCTGCCTCTTCTCGAATTCCCTCCTTCTGGGCCTGCCGATTACCGAGCGTGCCTATGGCCCCGAGGCGCTGGCCGCCAACTATGCGATCATCGCCGTGCATTCGCCCGTCTGCTACGCCATCGGCATCACCGCGATGGAGACCCTGCGCGCCCGTGGCAGCGGGATCGGGGCGACGCTTCTGCGGGTTGGCAAGGGGCTGGCGTCGAACGCGCTGGTGATCGGCATCACGCTGGGGCTGGTGGTCAACCTGATCGGGCTGGGCCTGCCCGGCGCGCTCTGGCAGGCGCTGGAACTGATCGCCCGAGCCGGGTTGCCTGCCGCGCTTTTCGGATTGGGGGGCCTGCTCTACCAATACCGCCCCGAGGGGGATCTGCGGATCATTGCCTATGCCTGCGCCGTCTCGCTGGTGCTGCATCCGGCGATCACCTGGACACTGGGCACCGGGCTGGGCCTGACCGAGCCGCAATTCCGCTCGGCGGTGGTGACGGCGGCGATGGCGCCGGGGGTCAACGCCTATGTCTTCGCCAACATGTACGGCCGCGCGCGGCGGGTCGCGGCTTCGACCGTGCTGATCGCGACCGGGCTCTGCATTCTGACCGCCTGGTTCTGGATGGCGCTCCTGGGGTGAGACGGGCTTGATCTGGCGCAAGACGGCGCGGGCCGGGCCGTGCTATGCTTTCTCATTCGGAGGAGCGCGCCATGATCAACGAAAACGACATTCTCGACATGACCTGCCTGACCCGCGCCGAGATCGCCGCGATTGCCGAGCATGAGCATATCAACGAGGTCGAGGCAGCCGAGATCGGCGAATACATGATGCATATCCATCATGGACCGCAACGCGTGCAGCAGATGATCTGCGAGGATATCCAGGCCGCCCTGCGGGCCGATGACCTGCCGCATGCGCGGGCACTCTACAAGACGCTGAAGGAATTTCTGGCCGAACACCCCGAGGCGCTGCGCGGCAACGGATAGGCCGCCGCATCGCTGCTGGCAGACGCATGGCAGGCGTAGGACAGCGTCGCCCGTTGCCGCGGGTGATCGGTAAGTTGCCAAACCGCTCTGGCGGCGGGCCGCTAAAACCGCGGCGCAGCCCTCTCGCCGCGCGCGGAACGCGCGCGGCGCCCGGCCCAACGCGAGGAAGGTTCGTGCGAAGCACAACCTGACGAGGCGCGGGAGCACGCCCGTGCACCGGGGCGCGACCCGGGCCGTCTGGGCTTGCTGCCATCCGGCGCGGGCAGCCCGCTGCCGGGTCGGGGCATTCCGACTTGCGCCTGTGGGGTGGCCTGACCTAGGGTTGCGCGCACCGCGCGGTCGCGCCGCGTCTGCCGAGTCCCTGCCGAGACGGAGAGCCATGCGATCATTCCGCTTCCCGCTTCTGGCCGCCGTTGCGCTTGTGCTGTCGGTCGGTCCGCTTGCCGCGCAATCGGGCGAGGTGATCACCCGCCAGTACCCGGATGGCGGTATCTACGACGGCACGTTCGAGGACGGGCTTCAGCACGGGCAGGGGACCTATCGCCTGCCCAACGGCTTCGAATACACCGGCGAATGGACCCAGGGGCAGATCACCGGCCAGGGCGTCGCGCGTTATCCCAACGGCTCCGTCTACGAGGGCGAGTTTCTGGATGGCCGCCCCCACGGTCAGGGGCGCATGGTCTTTGCCGACGGCTCCTCCTACGAGGGGGAGTGGGACGAAGGGCGCATCCTCGGCACCGGGATCCGGCAGTTTGCCACCGGGGTCGTCTATGAGGGCGAGTTCGTCGACGGCCAGCCCCACGGCCAGGGCCGGATGGAGCGTCCCGGCGGCATGATCTATGACGGCGAATGGGTCCACGGCCAGCGCGAGGGGCGCGGTACGATCACCTATCCCGACGGATCCGTCTACGAAGGCGAGATGCGCGCTGACCAGCGCCACGGCGAAGGCCGGCTGGAGCGCCCCGATGGCACGATCTACGACGGCGAATGGGCCGAGGGGATGCTGCAAGGCGCCGGGCGGTTGATCCTGCCCGGCGGCGACCGGCGCGAAGGGGTCTTCGAAGCCGGGATGCTTCAGGGCCTCGGTCGGATGGAGATGGCCGATGGCTCGGTCTACGAGGGGGATTTCGTCGACGACCAGCGCCAGGGCCAGGGACGGTTGACCGCCGCCGATGGGCATATCTACAACGGCAGCTGGGTCGCCGACCGCATCCACGGCGAGGGCGCGCTCGCCCATCCCGACGGAACCCGCTACGTCGGCCAGTTCCGCGACGGGCTGCCCGACGGGCAGGGGCGCATCACCTATCCCGACGGCACCAGCTACGAGGGGCAGTGGTCCGAAGGGCGCATGGAAGGCGAGGGCCGGGCGGAATTCGGTGACGGGCTGGTCTATGAAGGCGCCTTCCGTGCCGGCCAGCCGCACGGCGAGGGCCGCATGACCTTCCCCGATGGCCGCACCCACGAAGGCGGTTATGCCGAGGGGCTGTTCGAAGGCGCGGGTGTCCTGATCTATGCCGATGGCGGTCGCTTCGAAGGCACCTTCGCGGCCGGCGAGAAGGACGGCACCGGCCGTTTGGAGCTGCCGGACGGGTCGATCTACGAAGGGGAATGGCGCGGCGGCCGGATCGAAGGTCAGGGCGTGGCCACCTATCTGACCGGCGATGTCTATGAGGGCGAATTCGTCGACGGCCAGCGCGAGGGCGTCGGCGAGATGCGCTACGCCTCGGGCGAGGTCGCGCGGGGCATCTGGCGGGCGGGCGTGCTGGTCGAACCGGAGCCGGAGCCCCAAGTGGATGCCGAGGCGGAGGCAGATCCCGAGGATGCCGAGGCCGACGAGGCGGAAGCCCCCGGAGCCGACTGACGCCCCCTGCGTGCGGCGTGAATTTGCCGATTCCCTTGCTCGCCTTCAGCGGGTAAGACGAGGGCATGACCGACGAAACGCCCCCCATCGACCCCGAACTGGACCCCAGCCAGGCGCCGCTGGCCGAACCCCTGCGCCGCGCTCTGGGCGAGCGCTATCTGCAATATGCGCTCTCGACCATCATGCATCGGGCTCTGCCGGATGCGCGCGACGGGTTGAAGCCGGTGCACCGGCGCATCCTTTACGCGATGCGCGAACTGAAACTCAGCTCCACTGGGGGGTTTCGGAAGTCCGCCAAGATTTCGGGCGACGTGATGGGCAACTACCACCCGCACGGGGACGCCGCGATCTATGACGCGATGGCGCGGCTGGCGCAGGACTTCGCGGTCCGCTACCCGCTGGTCGACGGACAGGGCAACTTCGGCAACATCGACGGCGACAACCCCGCCGCCAGCCGCTACACCGAGGCAAGGCTGACTGCCGCCGCCGAGGCATTGCTGGAAGGGCTGTCCGAGAACTCGGTCGATTTTCGCCCCAATTACGACGGCACGCTGGAAGAGCCAGTGGTGCTGCCGGCGGCCTTTCCGAACCTTCTGGCCAATGGCTCCAGCGGGATCGCGGTGGGCATGGCCACCAACATCCCGCCGCACAACCTGCACGAACTGATCGACGCCTGCCAGGAACTGATCCGTGACCCCGACCTGCCCGACGCGCGGCTGGTCGACCTGATCCCCGGGCCCGACTTTCCCACTGGCGGTGTCGTCGTGGAGCCGCGCGAGTCGGTCGAGGAGACCTATCGCACCGGCCGCGGCGCCTTCCGTCTCCGCGCCAGTTGGGAGGTCGAGCAACTGCCGCGCGGCCTCTGGCAGATCGTCGTGACCGAGATCCCTTACCAGGTCGCCAAATCCAAGCTGATCGAGAAACTGGCCGAGGTGATCCAGACCCGCAAGGTGCCGATCCTGGCCGATGTGCGCGACGAATCCGCCGACGACGTTCGCATCGTGCTGGAGCCGCGCTCGCGCAATGTCGATCCGGACGTGCTGATGAACATGCTCTTCCGGAACTCGGACCTGGAGATCCGCTTCAGCCTGAACATGAACGTGCTGATCGACGGCCGCACGCCCAAGGTGTGCAGCCTGAAGGAGGTGCTGCGCGCCTTCCTCGACCATCGGCGCGAGGTGCTGATCCGGCGGTCGCAACACCGGATGGCGAAGATCGACCACCGGCTGGAGGTGCTGGAAGGCTTCATCGTGGCCTATCTCAACCTCGACCGCGTGATCGACATCATCCGCTACGACGAGGCGCCGCGCGATGCGCTGATGCGCGAACGGTGGGGCGGGAGCTTCCCGCGCGCGATGTCGGAAGCCGACTACGTCCCGCCCGGCCGGGGCGAGGGCGAGCTGACCGAGGTGCAGGCCGAGGCGATCCTGAACATGCGCTTGCGCAGCCTGCGCCGGCTGGAGGAGATCGAGCTGCGCAAGGAGCGCGATGCGCTGACCGAGGAACGCGCCGCATTGGAGGACCTGCTGGGCTCGGAAAAGCTGCAGTGGAAGCGGATCGGCAAGGAGCTGGCCGAGGTGCAGGCGCAGTTCGGGCGCGACACGGCGCTGGGCCGGCGCCGCACGCGCTTTGCCGAGGCCGGCGTGGTCGAGGAGGTCCCGCTGGAGGCGATGATCGATCGCGAGCCGGTGACGATCGTCTGTTCGAAGATGGGCTGGATTCGGGCGATGAAGGGCCATGTCGCGCTGGATGGCGAGTTCAAGTTCAAGGACGGCGACGAGGGCCGTTTTGCCTTCCATGCCGAGACAACCGACCGCATCGTGCTCTTCGGCTCGAACGGGCGGTTCTACACGCTCTCGGCCGCCAACTTGCCCGGCGGCCGCGGCATGGGCGAGCCGGTGCGGCTGATGATCGACCTGCCGAACGAGGCGCAGATCGTGGATTTGTTCTCGCATCGCGCCGGCGAGAAGCTGATCGTCGCGTCGTCCGAGGGGGACGGTTTCGTGGTCCCTGCCGACGAGGTGATCGCCCAGACCCGCGCCGGTAAGCAGGTCCTGAACCTGCGCGACGGCGTGCGCGCCGCGGTCTGCCGCCATGTCGCCGGCGATCATGTCGCGGTCGTGGGCGAGAACCGCAAGCTGCTGGTCTTCGCGCTGGACGACTTGCCCGAGATGGGGCGCGGCAAGGGCGTGCGGCTGCAGAAATACAAGGATGGCGGCCTCAGCGATCTGACCACGATCACGCTGGCGCAGGGCCTTAGCTGGAAAGACCCGGCCGGCCGCACCCGGCTGGAAGCCGATCTGAGAGAATGGCTGGGCAAGCGCGCCTCGGCCGGGCGGATGGCGCCGCGCGGTTTTCCGCGCGACAACCGCTTTACCTGATCCGCCGAAAGTTGTCCCCCGCGCGCCGATCGGCTAGCACGGGTGCAGACCGCGCCCGCTGACAGGAGAGCCGATGTTCGCCCGACTGCCCCTTCGCCCCGCCGCCCTTCTGGCCACCGCCTTCCTGCTGGGCGCCTGCGCCAGCGGTCGCGACCTCGGCGACATGCGCCCTGAACTGGGCGATTTCCGCCTGTCGCACAATATCACCGTCGATGCCAACGCCCAGCAGGGCCCCCTGTCGCGCCCCGCCGAGCCGGGTACCTGGAAAGAGGCGATCGAGGCCGAGGTGGCGCGCCGGCTGGGACGTTACGAGGGCGACCGGCTCTATCACGTCGCGGTGCATGTCGATGCCTATATCCTGGCCGTGCCGGGCGTTCCGGTCGTCGCCTCGCCGCGCTCGGCGCTGATCATCAGCGTGAACATCTGGGACGATGCCCTGGGCCGGCCGCTGAACGACCGTACGCGCCAGTTCACCGTTCTCGAGAGCCTATCGGGCGAGTCGGTGGTGGGCTCGGGGCTGACGCAAAGCGCCGAGCAGCAGATGACGAACCTCGCGCGCAATGCCGCGCTTCTGATCGAGAACTGGATGGCCGAGAACCCGCATTGGTTCGATCCCGACCTGGAGGCGCCGCCCGCCACCGTGGATGGCGACGGCGCGCGCTGACGCTGCTGGCGGGCGGTTGCGCAGAGCCTGCGAGGAACGCTTGATTTTTCCCCACTCTCTGGCTAGGACGCGCGCGATGTTGGCCGGGCCGGCCGGTGGGGCGGTCCCACCCGGCCGCAACAGCAAGGCGGGCCGCGCCCGCCGCACGACAGGACAGAGGAGCCGCTGATGGCGAAGGCAAAGTTTGAACGGACGAAACCGCACGTGAACATCGGCACGATCGGCCATGTGGACCATGGCAAGACGACGCTGACGGCGGCGATCACGAAGTATTTCGGCGATTTCCGTGCC
>CAZKSE010000130.1:0-11139 GCA_964555305.1 uncultured Rhodobacter sp.
CACATCCTGCCCATTGACCTGGCGCCTTTCCGCCAGACGGACGGCGATGGATCCCCCAATCAATCCTGCCACGGCGCCCGCAATCAAGCCCGCGCCCAGCCCCTCAGGGCCAGTTGGTGCCGGCGCAGGCCAACCCGGCGCGACCACACTCAGAAAGCCCACCCCGAACAGGAGCGAGGCAAAGAGCGTCCCATTCGCGACCAGCAGGCAGATCACGCCGGTGCGCCCCAGCGTGTCCCGCCGATGAACCTGAGTGGGCAGCGTCAGGCCCGGCGCGACCTGAACTGCAGGCTGGTCCGCACCCCATGCCATTCCCCGCCCCCAGCGCCAGATCAGCACGGCGACCAGAGCCAGCGCCGGCAGCGTCAGCCAGTAAAGCCCGGCGAGCATCAGCAGCACGAAAAGGCCGATAGACGCCGACAGTCGCAAGGGCAGATCCGAATTGCCGGGCAGTATCGCGACATGTTCGGGGCGGGCGCTGCCGGTTTCGGTGACCAGCAATTCACGTCGCCCGCGCGAAGCGCCGGGCAGCAAACCTTCGCCACGCGCCATCGACAGCATCGCGGCCGCCCCGCCCGCCAACTGCCGCGGTCCGGGCAGCGAGGCGAAGTTGTAGCTCGGCGCCGGCAGCGGCATGGCCCAGTCAAGTCCGGGCGCGCGCCAGGGGTTCCGCTCGGTCTTCGGTCCCAGCCGGGCCTGCAGGAACAGGTCGAGGGCAAAGAGTGCGAAACCGATGGTCATAACGAAGCCAAAGACCGAGGAGGTGAGATTGAGCCAGATCCATTCCGGGTTGTCTGGGTAGACATCGATCCGTCGCGGCATCCCCATCAGGCCGGTCAGATGCATCAGGAAGAACGTTCCGTGGAACCCGATGAGGATGGTCCAGAACGCGGCCTCGCCCAGCCCGCTGATGCGCGCGCGGCCAGTGATCTGCGGCATCCAGTAGGCCGCCGCGGCCATCATCGGGAAGACGAAGCCGCCGATCAGGACGTAATGCAGATGCGCCGTGACAAAGGCCGTGTCGTGCGCCTGCCAGTTGAAGGGCACGATGGCGAGCATCACGCCGGTCAGCCCGCCCATCACGAAGGTCAGGAAGAATCCCATGATATGCAGCATCGGTAGATGCATCTCGGGCCGGCCTTTCCACATCGTGCCGATCCAGGCGAAGACCTGGACCGCGGTCGGCACCGCCACCAGTACCGAGGCCGCCGAGAAGAAGGCGAGCGCCATATGCGGGATGCCGACGGTAAACATGTGATGCACCCAGAGCCCGAAGGACAGGAACACCAGCGCCACGACCGCGGCTACGATCGCTCCGTAACCCAGGATCGTCGTGCGGCACATCACCGGGATGATGGTTGAAATGGCGCCAGCTGCGGGCAAGAAGATGATATAGACCTCGGGATGGCCAAAGAGCCAGAAAAGGTGCTGCCAGAGCAGCGGGTCCCCACCGCGCGCCACGTCAAAGAAGGGCCAGTCAAAGGCCCGCTCGATCTCCAGAAGGACCGAGCCCAGAATCAGTGGCGGAAAACCCACCAGCATCATCGCCGAGGTGCCCAGGATGTACCACGCAAAGAGCGGCATCTCGGTCAGTTTCATCCCCGGCGCGCGCTGGCGTAGGATCGTCACTGTGATTTCCACCGCAGCGGCGAGTGCCGAGATCTCGACGAACGTCACGCCCAGAAGCCAGACATCGGCATTGATCCCGGGCGAATAGGTGGCACCGGAAAGCGGCGTGTACATGAACCAGCCATCGCGCGGTGCGACGCCGCCCAGCAGCGCGAAAAGCAGGATCAATCCACCGAACAGATAACACCAGTAACCCAGGGCCGTGAGGCGCGGAAAGGCCATGTCTCGTGTGCCCAGGAGCTTCGGAAGCATGTAGATCGCCAGACCCTCCAGCATCGGAATGGCAAACAGGAACATCATGATGCTGCCGTGCATCGTGAAGATCTGGTTGTAGAGCTCGGTATCCAGAAACGCCCCTTCGGGCGTCGCAAGCTGGGCCCGGATCAGCATCGACAGGATGCCGCCCACGGCAAAGAAGAAAAGCGCCGTGCACATAAAGCGCAGCCCGAGGGTCGTGTGGTTGACCGCCGTGATCTGACCCCGCCACCCGGGGTCGTTCGACCAGACCGAGTGCAGTTCGCGGTGAAGCGAAAGCGCGCGGCGCGGCGGGTTGGGCGCGATCTGAAGCGTCTCCTCGCGGGCGGCCTCGCCTGTGCTGGCGACCGGGATGTCAGTCATCGGTGGCTTCCTCGGCGGCAGGGGTGTTCGGGCTGGGCATCAGCGCGTCGGGAAGGTCGCCCTCGGCATAGGCGACCACGTCAAAGCGCATGCCCGCATGGCCCAGCCCGCAGAATTCGGCGCAAAGTCCTGCATGGATCCCGGGTGCGTCAGCCTGCAGGCGCAGCATGTTCTCGCGGCCGGGGATCGCATCGACCTTGCCGGCCAACTGCGGCACCCAGAAGGCGTGGATCACATCTTCGGCGGTGACGATGACATTCACCGGCCGACCCGCGGGAATGTAGAGCGTGCCCTCGGTTTCAACTATGGCGCCGCCTGCGCCCGGCTGCGTGAAACGCCAGCCCCACTGGTAGGCATGCGCGCGCACCTCGACTGCGCCATCGGCACGCGGCAGGGTCCGCTCGCCGACCCACAACCCGCCCGCAAGCACTATCGACAGCACGACCAGCGAAAAACCCAAGCCCCAGCCATGCGTCCAGTGCCGCGCCGATCGTTCGCGCGGAGGGCCGAAACCCATCAAGATCAGGACGCCCACCAGGAGCGTGATCGCCGCCGCCCCGGCGAGCATCGCCCACCAGAGCCAGGCGATCTCGGCGGCGATCGGTCCGGCGGGCGTCAGCGTGGAGAGCGGGCCGTCGCAACCGGCCAGCAGGACCGGAACCATCAACGGTGCTAAACGCTTTCCCCTTTGATAGACTGCCGCAAAAGGAGATGCCGCATGCGCCCCACCCCCGACCCGCTGATCGACCCGATCGAGGAGAACCGCGCGCTGCTGGAAACCGAGTCGCGTATCGCGATCCACGGCCATCCGCTGCACGCGATGCTGGTCGCCTTTCCAATCGCCCTGACCATGAGCGTACTGGGCGCCGATCTGCTCTACTGGTGGACCGGCGACACCTTCTGGCCGCAGGCCGCGGGCTGGGCGGCGTTCGGGGCGTTCCTGATGGGGGTGATCGCCGGCGTGACCGGCACGGTCGAACTGCTGATCGTTCCGGGCATCCGCAACCGCGCGGCCAGCTGGACGCATTTCATCTTGGCGGTGATGCTGCTGTCGCTTCTCGGGGCCAACTGGGTCCTGCGCATCGGCGATCCGGCGGGCGCGGTTCTGCCCTGGGGGCTGATCCTGTCTTTCGTGGCGGCGGGGATGACGGCGATGACCGGCTGGCATGGGGGAAAACTCGTCTTCGATTATCAGATCGGAACCAAGTCGGGCGGCAACTCCCGGTCCTGAGGTTCACGCAGGAACATCGGCATCCGCTCGATCAGCGGGGTCAGGTCCGGCTTGGCCAGCACCAGCCAAAGAATGACCAGCATCAGCGGCACGCCGAGCGCGAGCGCGATCAGCGGCGGCGGCATTCGATAGCCGCCCAGACCCTCGCCCGACTGCACGACCAGATGGCCGAGCCAAGCATGCACCAGGACCATCCCGGCGACCGCGACGAGTTTGGCCAGAAGCCAGGCATCCACCAGTTCCAGCATGACGATTAGCACGGTCCCCGCCGCAACGGCGATCACCGCCGCGGGGGTGACGACATGCGTGTAGCTGAAGTGGCTCAACCGACGAAAACGCGCGTAACCCGCCTGCGCGCGCACCGGTTCGCCGCGCCCGTGCAGATGCATCAGCACCGGGAGCAGGATCAGCCCCGCGCACCAGACGGCCAGCGCCGCGATATGCGCCGCCTTGAAGGCCGCGATCATGCCGCAAGCCCCTGCCGCCACGACCGATGCAACAGCAGCGCACCGACAATCGCCAGCGGCAACATGCCCGGCACCCACATGATCAAGCCGGCAAGCTGCTGATCGCCCAGAAGCGACAGGCCGAACGCCTCGGCTCCGACCAGATGCTCGCCGTAAAGCGGGCGCGGCGCAAAGGTCAGGATCGCGCCGATCAGGCCCATTTGGCCGGCAAGGCCGGCGACCATCCCTGCCGCACCCAAGCTCGCCATCGCCTGACCACGCGCCCGGATGACCCCGCTCCAGAATGCCCATCCGGGCAGAAGCAGCGCTGCCTGCATCATCCAGTAGACCTGCGCGCTGTCCCAGGCCGCCGAATAGACCCCCGGGACATGCCAGGCCCACAGAGCTGCCGACAGAACCAGGAACGCGGCGCCTGTCGGCACTCGCCGCAACGGCATCGCCCAAGCCAGTGCCGGTGCGATCAGCCCGATCACCAGCAAATGATGCAAAGACCGGGCGGCAAAAAGCGCAACGGTCAAGGCGCATAGCGGCGTGACAAAAGCCAGAAAAGCGCCCCCGGCAGCGAGCGCAAAGGCACCGTGGCGATGCGCTTGCGCCCTTGCCTGCCACAGGGCCAACCCGCCGGCCACGGCCAGTGCCACCAGACAGGCCAGCAGCACCGGCTCCAGGTTCCAACTCCGCCACAATGTCTCCGGCAGGGGGATGGGGCCGCAATAGGGGACAGTCGGATCCGGCATGTAACATCCTCCCTGTCTGACCCGGGCCTTACGTGTCCAACGCGCCGCGGGCGCGACGGTTCCCAATTTGGGAACCGAATGGGGCAGGCGCCGTTTTCCCACATGCAGCATTCAGCGAATCGCCCGTCAGCGCAACCCGAAGGACGCGGAGAGGATGCAGCCGCAGCGCCGGTCGCGGATCGGCGGACTGCGGTTCGCTTATGGGCCGGCGGGCTAATCGCGCTTGCCGTGACGGCGCTTCTGCTGCCCTTTGCCGTGCTCATGACCGGGCTGCGGCCCGCGGGGCAGGCCTTCCTTTGGGATTTCTCGATGGGTCTCGGGTTTGGGGCGTTGGCTCTGGCAGCGATGCAATTCGCCTTGACCGGCCGCCTGCGGTGGCTGACCCACCCATTTGGCGCCGATATCGTCTACTACTTTCACCGTTACCTCAGCTGGGGAGCGGTCGCCTTGATGCTGATGCACTTCGGCATTCTCTACATCTGGTACGAGCCGGCACTGGGCAGCCTCAACCCGCTCGAGGCGCGGTGGGAGCTGACCTCGGGCCGCGTCGCCTTGGTCTGCTTCGCGGGTCTGATCGTCACTTCGGAGCTTCGGAAATTTCTGCGCCTGAGATACGAATGGTGGCGATATCTGCATCTCGCGCTGGCGATCATCGGCTTTGCCGCCGCCGTGGCGCATGTGCTGGGCGTGGGCAACCACACCGCGAGTCCCGGGAAGGGTGCACTTTGGGCCGGCGTGACCCTCGGCTGGCTGGGCCTGCTCATCTGGTCGCGCGTCGGGCGGCCGTGGCAGCAAGCCCGGAACCCTTGGCGCGTGGTCGAGAACACCGCCCATCGCGGTGGCGTCCATACGTTGAAGCTGGAGCCGCAGGGCGCCGCCCTCAAGCATTGGAAACCCGGCCAGTTCGCCTGGCTCAGCATCGGCCGCTCCCCCTTTGCGCTGAAGGAGCATCCCCTCACTATCTCGACCGCGCCTGAAAAGGGTCCGAACCTCACCTTTTCGATCAAGCCGCTGGGCGACGACACGGAGAAACTGGTGAAGACACCGATTGGAACCATCGCCTATATCGACGGCCCCTATGGCGCCTTCTCGATCGACCGGGCCGCCAATGCGCCCGGGTATGTGATGATCGCCGGAGGCATCGGCATCACGCCGATCCTGTCGAACCTCCATGCCATGCAGGCCCGCGGCGACCCGCGCCCTGTGGTTCTGTTCTACGCCAATTCCGATTGGGAAAGTGTCAGCTTCCGCGATGAGCTCGACGCCATGCGGCACGACCTGGACCTGACGCTGGTTCATGTGCTGGAAGACGCGCCCGACGACTGGAACGGGGAAAGCGGCTATCTCGGTGGCGAAGTGCTGGAGCGTCACCTACCCGACGAAAGCCGCAACTGGCCGCATTACCTCTGCGGTCCGACCGCAATGACCGACGCCGCTCGCGACGCCTTGCGCCACCGCGGGGTGCCGGCACATCTCATCGAATCCGAAGTCTTCGAGATGGTGTGACATGCGAAAGTTCCACGCCCGCCTCCTTGCCGTTGGCCTGACGCTTCTTGCTGCGGCGCTTGCTGCGGCACTCGCGCTCTCGCTTGGATAGCTCCGCTATGGGGCCGCTGTCAGGCCGAGCGTTCTCTCGGCGCAGCGGGTGACCGCTCGACTTGGTCTGAACCGCCTTGGACCGGGTTAATTGCAGGTTAACAGAAACAAGATCGCGTTTCTTATCTTGGACTTCTTCGCTGGTCCAAATTTGGACCGTGCCTGCGGATCCCTCATTCAGGGTGTTTCGGGCACCACTGAAGGGGAAAAACGGGCGCGCCGACGCGCGCCCGTTCAGAGTAGTAATCAGGCGGCAGCGGCGGTCTTCTGTACCGCGGCCTCGACCGAGTTCTCGATGATATCGAGCGCCTCGTCGAGCTGCTCCCACGGGATCGTCAGTGGCGGCAGCAGTCGGATGACATTGTAGCGTGTCCCGCAGGACAGAAGGATCAGCCCGCGTGCCTCGGCCTCCGACACGATGGCGGCGGTCAGCTCGGCGTCCGGGGTGCGGCTGTTGCGATCCTTGACCAGTTCGAACGCGTTCATTGCGCCCAGACCGCGCACGTCACCGATACATTCCATCCCCTGCCGCTCACTCAGCGCGGTCAGCCGCGCACGGATCTTTTCACCGATCTCGGTCGCGCGCTGGCACAGATCCTCTTCCTTGATGACATCGAGCACCGCATGGCTCGCCGCCACCGCGATGGGGTTACCGCCATAGGTGCCGCCAACCCCGCCTGGATGCGGCGCATCGACGATCTCGGCCCGGCCTGTCACTGCCGACAGCGGGAAGCCGCCGGCAAGACCCTTCGCCATCGTGATCAGGTCCGGCACCACGCCGGCATGTTCGAAGCCGAACATCGTGCCGGTCCGCGCCATGCCCGCCTGCACCTCATCGGCGATCAGGACGATCCCGTGCTTGTCGCATATCTGGCGCAGCGCGCGCAGGAAACCATAGGGTGCGATATTGAAACCGCCTTCGCCCTGCACCGGCTCGACGATCATCGCCGCGATCCGCTCGGGATCGACGGTGGAAGCCAGCATCCCGTCCAGCGTCCGCAGCGCCTCTTCTTCGCTTACCCCGTGGAATTCGTTGGGGAAGGGCGCGTGAACCACTTCCGGCGGCATCGCGCCGAAGTTCTTCTTGTAGGGCATGACCTTTCCGGTCAGCGCCATTCCCAGCAGGGTGCGGCCGTGAAAAGCCCCGGTGAAGGCGATCACGCCCGACCGCCCGGTATGCGCACGCGCCATCTTGATCGCATTCTCCACCGCCTCGGCGCCCGAGGAGACAAGCATCGTCTTCTTGGGGAAATCACCCGGCGTGATCTCGTTCAGCCGCTCGGCCAGGCTGATGTAGCTTTCGTAGGGCGCGACATGAAAACAGGTATGCGTGAAGGCCTGCGCCTGATCGGCGACCGCGGACATGACCTTGGGATGGCGATGCCCAGTGTTGTTCACTGCGATTCCCACAGCGAAATCGATGTAGCGGCGGCCGTCGGCATCCCAGAGCTCGGCATTTTCCGCGCGGACGGCATAGATATTGCGTGTGGCTACACCGCGCGAGACAGCGGCAGTCTTGCGGGCCTGAAGGTCGGCAGAGGCAGTCATGATGGGCTCCTGAACAAATCCGCTTTCCTTTCTAGTCCCGCTCAATATTATGAGCAAGCGATACCTTTTCCGAGTGACGGATGAACGGCTTTCAAAGTGACGAATTCGACGTGGGCGCTCGGTTGCGGGCAATGCGGCAGGCGACAGGGCTGTCTCAGCGGCGCTTGGCCGAGCTTTCGGGTGTGCCGCACAGTCAGATTGCCATGATCGAGACGAACCGTTCAAGCCCCTCCGTCGCCAGTTTGCGCAGGATTCTGGGCGGATTGGGCGTTACCCTTGCTGAGTTCTTCGAACCCGATCGCCCGGCGACTGACGCAATCGTCTTTCGTTCGCACGAACTGCGCGACCTGTCCTCGCTGCTTCCCGGCGCCGCGCCCGGGCGCAGCGGTCGCATCCATCTGGCACAGGTCGGGGATGCACGAACGCATAACCTTCAGATCCTCTATGAACGTTACGAACCTGGTGCAGATACGGGCCGCGCCCGGCTGGAGCATCCGGGCGCAGAAGGCGGGGTGGTGATCGCGGGCATAATCGAATTGACCGTGGGCAGCAGGACAGAGGTCCTGCGCGCGGGCGACAGCTATCTGTTCCAGTCGAGCACGCCGCATCGGTTCCGCAATCCCGGGACGGACGAGGCGGTGGTCGTCTCGGCCTGCACGCCACCCTACCTCTGATCGCGCCTAACCCGCGCGGATCAACTTTGCCCATGTGTCGTGGGGATCAGATCTCGTTCGACAGTCGGCCCACTGCCGCGGCCAAGGTTTCCAGTGCCAACGACAGATCCTCGCGTCGCGTGTCCTCGTTCGGGTTGTGGCTGATGCCTCCGATCGACGGGGCGAAGATCATCGCGCTTGGAAGAACGGCCGCGACGTTCGACGCGTCATGCAGTGCACCCGACGGCAGCCGCCGCCAGCGGCCGGGCGCGATGTCTTCCGCCGCCTGCTCCAGTGCGCCCGTCAGCCGGTCGTCCAGCGCCACGGGCTCGAAGCGCAGACCTTCACTGGCGTCAAGCTTCAGCTGGCGCTCGGTGGCGATTTCTTCGGCCAGAACGCGAACGCGTTCGGCAAGGGTGTCCAGTAGTGCTGCATCTGGGTCGCGCATCTGAACCGTGAAGCTTGCCGCCCCCGGCACGATCGAGGCAGCGTTTGGTTCGACAACCACACGGCCCATGGTCCACACCGTGCGCGGGCCCACCATCCCGGCAAAGGCCTCGTTTACCGCTGTTGCCAGCGCGATATAGCCCTGTAGCGCATCGCGCCGCATCGGCATCGGGGTTGTGCCGGCATGGTTTGCTTCCCCCTCGAACCGCATCGACCATTGGCGCGAGCCAACGATTGCTTTGACCACGCCGACTGCTTCGCCGCTCCGGTCCAGCACCGGCCCCTGCTCGATATGCGGCTCGATATATCCGACAAAGCGCGCGGGTGACACGCTGCCCAGTGGCGCGATCTCGGCGGCGCGCTGACGGGCTTCACCGAACGTGATGGGCTCGGAAGTCGCGTCTTCATCGAGGTTGTCGTCGACATCGGCCAGCGTCGACAAGCCGGCCCAGACCGTGCTGCCGACCAGCCGACCAAATCTGCCCTCTTCGTCCTGGAACGAGACGACGGCCAGCCGCGGGCCATCTTGTTCAAGCGCCGCACGGGCCAGCTCCAGCCCGCAGGCCACACCCCAGGCGCCGTCCAGCCAGCCGCCCAGGGGTTGGGTGTCACTGTGCGAGCCGATCAGCAGACACGGCGCATCCCCGGGCGGAAGGCCGAAGAGGTTGCCGCATTCATCCACACTCACCTCAAGCCCTGCGTCGGTCATGCGCTGCGCGAGCCAGCGGCGCGCGGCGATATCGGCATCCGAAAAGGCCCGGCGCGCGACCCCGGTTCCCTTGCCGCCGATCGTCCGAAGATGATCCAGATCGGCCAGCATGCGCTCGGGTCTGATTTTCATGGTTCCTCCTGCCGTTGCTCTCAGGCTGTCACGGCACGCGACGGGGTTCAAGGGGCGCTGGCAACGGCGGCGTAGGCGCAAGCGTGTAGTCGTGGGCTGGAAAGACGGGACGGCGCGGCCTAGAACATGGCCGAACACCGCGCCCGGGCTTGCATCGGGTTGTGGCAGGAAACCCTGAAAGGATGGACCGGAGAGATGCTTAACGCGGCGATTATCGGCTTGGGTAGATGGGGTCAGGTGCTGGTCAACTCCGTTCAGGGGCGGTCGGACAGGATCCGCTTCGTGGCAGGCGCGACCGGACGGCCGGAACGGGCGGCCGCGTTCGCAGCACGTCAGGGGATCGATGTTCTGCCGGATCTTGCGGCCATTCTGGCGCGGGCGGATATTGAGGCTGTTGTTTTGGCCACTCCGCACAGCCAGCATGCCGCCCAGATTGCGCAGGTGGCGGCGGCGAAGAAGCCGATCCTGTGCGAGAAGCCATTGACCCTCACGCTGGATGAGGCGCGGGGGGCCTGGGAAGCTGTCGAGCAGGCCGGTGTTTTGCTGGCGACAGCGCACAACCGGCGATTCCTGCCAGCCTACCGCCGGATGCGCGAGATGGTGGAGACCGGGCATCTGGGCGTGGTGCGGCAGGTCATCGGCAACTTTTCCTTCGCGCAAATGGCCTATCCGGCGGGAAGCTGGCGCAACAGCGCGGTTGAAAGCCCCGCAGGCGGGATGGCCGGCCTGGGAATCCATATCGTCGATGGGATGATGGGGCTCGGGCTACGGGCCAAGGGCGTCCGGGTGCTGAGCCGGGGCGACGACCCGATGCGACCACACACTGTCACGGCCTCGATCGAGTTCGACGGGGGCGCGATTGGGACGCTGACCACACTGGGCGGACCGGGCAGCATCTGGCGGATCGAGGTGCATGGCTCTGAGGGCTTTGCGGCGATGGATGGCGAGACGCGCCTGGTGCACGCCCGCGCCGGTGAGCCCCTGTCGGTGATCGATTTCGGCGGGTTCGACAAGGAACGCGCCGAACTTGAAGCCTTTGCTGAAGCGGTGGAGCAGGGCACAGGCTGGCCCGTAAGCCGTGCAGACAGCTTGTGCGGCATCGCGCTTTTCGAAGCAATCTGCCGTGGGTCCGAGGCCTCGGGCCGGGTGCTGGAGGTCGGGCGACCGTCGGCATGAGGCCATCTGGTGGCTGCGCGGTGAATTGGATCTGGACTCAGCGACCCAAGTAGCACCTGCCACCGGAAGCGGTCCAGGAGGGCTTGAGCCGCGCACTTCATGCGGCACATCAGGTGCTTTTAATTCAGAAAATCATATCTACATTAAAGCACTTCTGTTTTAACTTGAGACATACCCTGCGGCACGGAAGTAGTTC
>CAZKSE010000131.1:0-10820 GCA_964555305.1 uncultured Rhodobacter sp.
CGTGGCGACGCCTGAGCGGCCGGCCCACCGGCGCGACCCGCGGGACCGGACCGGGCCCCGCCCGATACTGGCGCTTGCCGCGCTGGGCTGGCTTGCCGGCTGCGCCGAGGTCATGCCGGTCGCGGCACCCGGCAGCGCCCCGCCCACGGCGCCAGCCCGGCCGCCGGCACTCAGTCAGGCGGACGCGACATCGGCGGAACTGGCGGCCTATTACCGGCGGATCGAGGCCGAGCGGCGCGCGCGCGGCATGATGCGCACCGATTCCGGTGCCGATTCGATGGCGATCTCGGCAGGCCGGCTGGCCGATATTTATGTCGAGATTGCCCTGCGCGACGAATACCTGCGCACCGCGCGCGGCTTCACCTCGCGGACCAGCGCCGCCAACCTGCGCCGCTGGACCGAGCCGGTGCGCTACCGGCTGGAATTCGGCGACTCGGTCCCGCCCGCAATGCGCAACCGCGACCATGCCGAGGTCGCGACCCTGGTCAACCGCATGTCGTCGGCCGCGCGCCATCCGATGCGCCTTTTGCCGCCTGGGACGCCTGAGGGCGGGAATTTCCATATCCTGGTCCTGTCCGAGGGGGAGCGGCGCGCGGTCGCGCCGCGGCTGCGCACGCTGGTCCCGGGGATCGACGAGGCGGCGGTGCGGCTGGTGACCGAGATGCCGCGCGAGACCTTCTGCATGGTGCTGGCGTTTTCGCGCCGCGACGACGACGCCTATTCGGACGCGATCGCCATCATCCGCGCCGAACACCCCGACCTGACGCGGCTGGCCTGTTACCACGAGGAACTGGCGCAGGGGTTGGGGCTGGCCAACGACAGTCTGCAGGCGCGCCCCTCGGTCTTCAACGACAACCAGGAATTCGCCTTGCTCACCGCGCTCGATCTTCTGCTGCTGCGCCTGCACTACGATCCCCGACTGGCCCCCGGCATGTCCGAAGCCGAGGCGCGCCCCGCCATTCTGCAGATCGCGGCGGAACTGGTCGGCGGCGAAAGCTGATCGGCAGGACGGCTGATCGGTCCATGCGCGAACGACCTGCGCGAACGTCTTGCGCAGGTCCGAACTCGGTGCTATGCGCATCCTCAGCCGAGGGCAGGGGGCTTCTTGCGCCCGGCGACGCGTGGTTGACCGTTGGTCGCCAGGCAAATGTGGGGTCGTAGCTCAGTTGGGAGAGCGCGTCGTTCGCAATGACGAGGTCAGGGGTTCGATTCCCCTCGGCTCCACCAATTCCCAAATGCCAGTTTGAAACGTCTGCGCGCAGGTTTCGCCGTTCGGTGATTGTCGCCGGATGGAGAGTCAACCTGCGCAGGCACCGATTCGGACCACCTCATCCCGGTCTGTCGGCATGTGGCTGATTTCCGCCGTTCTCCTTCCTCAGATGTTGGCATGGTTAACGTGGCGGGTTATTTCACCTGTATCGCATCGGCCAGACTATCAGGATGCGAAGGCATCAGTGACGAGCAGTACCCAAGAAGACAATCTCGCGTGTGCGGGGTGAGAGTAGATGGTCCAGGACCTGACGCGCCACCCGACGATCGCCCAGCGACGAGGCGGCAGGAGCAGCCGGCTTAAGATGCGTTTTACTCCGAACTCATACCGTGATTGCCAGAAACCTGTCGCCCGACTCAAGCTGGGACGCGGGATCAACACCATCGCAAAGGAAGAATGATGTCTGCACTCAACCCGACGAGAGCGCGGCTGCTGGAAACGTTCGGCCTGGATGTGGAGTTGATATCCGGCGAGGGGTGCCGGGTCACGGATTCCGCCGGGCGCGAGTATCTGGATTTCCTGTCGCAATACGGCGCCCTGCCGTTCGGCCACAACCCGCCCGAGATCTGGGAGGCGATGACCGCGATGCAGGCGTCGCGCATGCCGGCGATGGTCCAGCCGATGCGCGCGCTCGAGGCTGAGCGGCTCGCCGAGCGTCTTGCGTCGATCACGCCTTTCGATCTGGGCATCGTGACGCTGGCGAATTCCGGTGCCGAGGCCGTCGAAGCGGCGATCAAGCTGGCGCGGGCGCGCACCGGGCGCGATCTGATCCTGTCGACGCTGAACGGCTTTCACGGCAAGACCCTGGGGGCATTGTCCGCCACCGGCAAGCCGCTTTACCAGAAGGACTTCGGTGCGCCGACGCGCGGGTTCGACTATGTGCCATACGGAGATTTCGCCGCGCTGGAGGCGCGCTTCGCCATCGAGGGGGACAGTATCGCGGCCTTTATCGTCGAACCCATCCAGGGCGAGGGCGGCGTTATCTCCCCGCCGGAGGGCTACCTGGACGCGGTGATCGCGCTCTGTCGGAAATACGGCGTTCTGAGCGTCGTGGACGAGATCCAGACCGGGCTGGGTCGCACGGGGCGGCTGTTCGCGTGTGAGGACTGTGCCGAGGCGCCCGACATGCTGCTTCTGGGCAAGGCGCTGGGCGGTGGGTTGATGCCGATTTCGGCCTGCGTCGTGCGTCCGGAGGTCTGGGATGATCGGTTCGGGTTCCTGCACAGTTCCACCTTTGCGAACAGCAATCTGGCCTGTGCGGCGGCGAATGCCGCGCTCGACCGCCTGATGGCGGAGGACTGCGCGCTGATCCGGACGGTCGCCGAAAACGGCCTCTACCTGCGGGAGCGGCTGGAGGCGCTGCAAGCGCGGTATCCCGCGGTGATCCGCGGCGTGCGCGGCCGCGGCTACATGGCCGGGCTGGAGTTCCACAAGCCGTTCGAACGCGGCGATTCCGGAACGATGGCGTTCTGCGGGCTGAACGGCGGGTTCATCGCCATGCTCAGTTCCTACCTGCTGAACGTGCAGGGGATCGTGACTGCGCCGGTCTTCAACGATGCCCATGTGATGCGCCTGCAGCCGCCGCTCGTCGCCGGCCGGGCCGAGATCGACCACTGCATTCGCGGCCTCGATGCCGCCTGTGCGTTGCTCGAGGCGTCGAACTACAGCGCGCTGCTGCGCCATCTGGTAGACGCGGATCGCCAGGCGCGCATCGACGATGTTGCCCATGTGCCACCGCAACGCGGCCCGTCGCGCGCGGTCGCGCAGCCGGAAAACGGACGTTTCTGTTTCCTCATCCACTATACCGAGGAAGAGGATCTGTTTCGCTCCGACCCCTCCTTCACCTCGTTCACGGCAGAGGAGCGGTCGGCGTGGCTGGAATGGGTCAAGCGGATCGGCCCGGGGTTTGCCTGGCCCATCCCCGAAAGCCGCTCGAATACCGGCGCAACGATCGAGGGGATGATCATGTCGGTGCCGCTGTTGCCGGCTGGCATGCTGGGCAAGGAACGCCGCGCGGCGCGTGCGATGATCCAGGAAGCCGCGGACATGGCTTTCGAATTCGGCGCCTCGCGCCTGGGGTTGGGGGCCTTCACCTCGATCGTGACGAACGGCGGCGCCGCCGTGGCGAACCGGGGCGTGCCGGTGACCAGCGGCAACACGCTGACCACGGTGGCGGCGGTGACGGCCATCGAACGGGTGGCGCGGCGCGTCGGCGTCGATCTGGCCACCGCGAATGTCGCCGTCGTCGGCGCGACCGGCGCAATCGGGCGGCTGGCGAGCATGATGCTGGCGCGCCGCGTCGGTCGGCTTTCGCTTGTCGGCAATGCCCGCAACGGTCATGCCCCGCTGCTTCTGGGCAAGGTCGCCGACGAGGTGATCTGCACGCTGCTGTCGGATGCGGAGCCGCTATGCGCCGGGGTGCTGTCGGATGTCGTGCGCAGGATGCTCCCGCAAGGGGTGCAGTGCAACGGCAAGGACCTGGCCGAGGAACTGGCCGATGCCTGCGCGGCGAAGGGGCAGGGCTCGCCCATCGTGGCCACGACCGATCTGGAAGCGGCGCTCGCCGGCGCCGATCTGGTGCTGGTCGCCACCAGCGCCGATACCGCGCTGGTCGATCCGCAGATGCTGCAGCCCGGCACGATCGTCTGCGATGTCGCGCGCCCGCCGAACGTCGCCGATGCCGATCTGTCGGAAAGCGGCGTTCTGGTCTTTGACGGCGGGTTGGTGCGGCCACCCTTCGACATCGACCTTGGGCCGTTCCAGACCCTGCCGAAGAACCTGTCCTGGGGCTGTCTGGGCGAGACGATGCTTCTGGCGCTGGAAGGCGAGACCGCGGACTACAGCCTTGGACGCGACCTGGTCCTGTCCGAAGCGGACAAGATCGCCGCGATGGCCCGCAAGCACGGGTTTGAGCCGGCCGAGCCGCAGTGGCGGGGGCAGGTTCTGGCCGATGCCGATTTCACCCGCGTTGCCAAGGCCCGCCGACTGCGCGCCAGCACGCGGGGCGCGGCAACGCCCGATGAGATCGCGGTCTGAGAGGCGGCCACGCAGAGGATGAGGCACGCAGGGATGCTGCGACAGGGACCGGCGGGAAAGGCGAGGGAATGGGCAAGCGCACAGCGATGATGCATTTCCTGCGGCCAGGCGCGGTTCCTGCGCCCTTGGGGTGGTCCCCGCAACGGTTGGTGGTTAAGATGCGCGCCGTCATCAGAACGCGTCAGATTGCAGGGGCAAAGCCATGAAGCGCATCCTTTTCGCCACGATGGGTGGTCTTGCGCTGGTTGTTCTGTCCGTGAATGGAAACAACCTGCAGGGCAATCCGGGGTTGGAGGCGGCGATTTCGCCGGACGCCATGTCGCGGGTGGTGTCGGTGCCCATCGTCGAGGTGGCCGAGGCCCCGCGTCTGGGCTCGCGTCGCTTCGTGGGGCAGGTCCGGCCCCTGAGGACGGTCGACATCGCCTTCCAGGTGCCGGGGCAGATCATCGAGTTGCTGTCGGAAGAAGGCTCTCGCGTCGCCGCCGGGACCGAGATCGCGCGCCTTGATCCCGAGGACCACCGCCTGGCGCTGGAGCGTGCCGAAGCGGTCCTCGCACTGGCCAAGGCCGAGCACGCGCGGATCCTCGAACTGGTCGATCGCAGCGTTGCGCCGGCGGCCCAACTGGAGCGGGCCAACGCGGAATTGCGGCAGGCCGAGGTCGCCGTTGACCAGATGGGGCGTCAGCTTGAACAGACCGTCATCACGGCCCCGTTCGAGGCGCTGCTGGCGCGGCGTCTGTCGGAGACCTGGGCCAATGTCACCCCCGCCGCCCCGGTCCTGCGCCTGCAGGACGTGACCCGCTTGCTGGTCTCGATTTCGCTGCCCGAGGCATTGGCGATGAAGGCGCGCACCACCCCCGATGCCTTCGAGGCGGTGGCGCGGTTCCCGGCCCTTCCCGAGGTCGAGCTGCCGCTGGAACTGGAACGCTTCATCACCGAGGCCGACCCTGTCGCGCAGACCTATTCGGTTGAACTGGCGCTGCAAGGATCCGACGACCGCATCCTGCCCGGCATGACCGCGACGGTCGAGGTGCGCCTGCCGAGCGCGCGGACCGGATCGCTCGTGCCGGTCTCGGCGATCGACGCGGCGTCAGCGACGGAGCCGCGCGTCTGGGTCGTGCAGGACGATGACACCGTGCGCGCGCAATCGGTCACACTGGGCTTGCCGCAGGGTGAACGGATCGAGGTTCTGGACGGTCTGCAGCCCGGCGCGCGGATCGTCGGCGCCGGCTGGCGCCAGCTGTCCGACGGGGCGCGGGTGCAACCCGCCGGCTTTTGAGCGTATCACGGCGTGAACATCGCGGTTTGGTCCATTCGCCGCCCGGTCGCGGTCTGGCTGCTGGTCATCGGCTGCCTGATCGGCGGGCTCTGGGGGTTCTCCACCGTCGGCCGACTTGAAGACCCGGGCTTCACGCTGAAGACGGCGCTGGTCTTCACCCCCTATCCCGGCGCCAGCGCGGTCGAGGTCGAGAACGAGGTCACCGAAACCCTGGAGGCGGCGATCCAGGGCATGCCGCAGCTCACATGGGTCGCCTCGAAATCGACGCCTGGACTGAGCCAGATCACCGTCGAGATCAAGGACACCTACGGCCCGCGCGAGATGCCGCAGGTCTGGGACGAACTGCGCAGGCGCCTGTCCGACGTCACCCCCGACCTGCCGGACGGGGTCGGCCAGCCGATGGTCAATGACGACTTCGGCGATGTCTACGGCCTTTACTACGCCATCACCGCCGACGGCTACACCCCCGCCGAACAACGCGAGATCGCGCGCTCCCTTCGTCGCGAGATGCTGACCATTGCGGGCGTCGCCAAGGTCGAGGTTCTGGGCCTGCCCGAGGAGGTGGTGACGGTCGAGCTGCCCTCGGCCCGGCTGGAACGACTGGGGATCCCGCCGGAACAGGTGATGGGTCTTCTGGGCGGCGAGAACGTGGTGCTGCCCGGCGGCGCGCTGCGCAGTCAGGACACCCGCGTCCGCGTCAACCTCGCGCCCGGCTTCGACACCGTCGAGGGGATCGAGAACCTGCGCGTCGGCACGCCGGGGGCGACGCAGCAGGTCTCCATCCTCGATATCGCGCGCGTCAGCCGGGGCGAGACCGAGACGCCGCAACAGATAATCCGCCACAACGGCACCCGTGCCTTCACCCTCGGCGTCTCGGCGATCCAGACCGAGAATGTCGTTGCGGTCGGCGACAGGGTCGAAACCCGGCTCGATGAGATGCGCGCGACGCTTCCCGCCGGGGTCGAGATCCACCCCGTCTACCAGCAGCACCAGATCGTGGACCAGGCGATCACGTCCTTCGTGCAGAGCCTGGCGCTGTCGGTGCTGATCGTGATCGGCGCGCTGATGGTGACGATGGGTCTGCGCGCCGGGCTGACCGTCGGTGCGACGCTCGCACTGAACGTGCTGGGCACCTTCTTCTTCATGTCCCTCTTCGGCATCGAGATGGAGCGGATCAGCCTCGGCGCGCTGATCATCGCGATGGGGATGCTGGTCGACAACGCCATCGTCATTGCCGACGGGATGGTGGTCGGCATGGCCCGCGGGCGCTCTGCCGAACAGGCCGCCGGCGAGGCCGCGCGGCGCACCTCGGTGCCGCTCCTGGGCGCGACGGTCATCGGCATCATGGCCTTTTCGGGCATCGGCCTGAGCCCCGATGCAACGGGCGAATTGCTCTTCTCGCTTTTCGCGGTGATCGCCATCTCGCTCATCCTGTCCTGGGTCCTGGCGCTGACCGTGACGCCGCTTCTGGGCAGCCGGCTTCTGCGCGTGCCGCCCGGGGCGGGGGACGAGATCGACCCCTATCGCGGCGGGGTCTATCGCGCCTATGGCTGGCTTCTCGGCCTGTCGCTGCGGATCCGCTGGGGCGCGCTGCTGCTGATCCTGGCGGTTGCAGGCGGCTCCCTTGCGGCCTTCGGCAACGTCAAGCAGGCCTTCTTTCCCTTTGCGACGACGCCGATCTTCTACATGCACTACACCCTGCCGCGCGGCGCCGACATTCGCGCAACCGACCGCGACATGGCGGCGATCGAGGCGGCGGTGCTGGCCGATCCGGACGTGACCGCGGTCACGGGTTTTGTCGGTCAGGGGGCCTCGCGCTTCATGCTGACCTATGAGCCCGAGCAACCCGATCCGACCTATGGTCAGCTGATCGTGCGTAGCCATGACGTGAACGCGATCCCCCGCATCCTGGATCGGCTGGGCGACCTGCCTCAGCAGTTCCCGCAAGGCCAGCTTCGTTTCGAACGGCTGGTCTTCGGCCCGCCTGTTGGCGCCGATGTCGCCGCGCGCTTCTCCGGCCCCGACGCGGAGGTCCTGCGCGCTCTCGGCGCCGAGGCCGCCGAGCGGATGGCCGCCACGGGCGCCGTGATCGACCTGCGCACCGACTGGCGTGAACGCGAACTGGCCCTTCAGCCGGTGGTGGACGAGACCCGCGCGCGCCTCGCCGGGGTCAGCCGGCAGGCCATCGCCGAGACGGTGCTCTACGCCACTTCGGGCCTGCGCGCCGGCACCTTCCGCGAAGGCGACACCCAGATCCCCATCCTCGTGCGCGTGCCCGAGGCCGAACGCGAACGCTCCGCCCAGATCCTCGACCAGGGCGTCTGGAGTGCCGCGGAGGGGCGCTATGTCCCCATGTCGCAGGTCCTCGACCGGATCGACACCACCGCCGAGGAAGCCGCGATCCACCGACGCAACCGCGCGCGCACCCTGACCGTCATGGCCGCGGCTGGTCCCGATTACAGCGCCGATACCGCCTTCCGCGCGGTCCGCGCCGAGATCGAGGGCATTCCGCTGCCGCCCGGCTACAGGCTTGAATGGGGCGGCGAATACGAAAGCGCGACCGAGGCGCAGACGGCGCTCGCCGCGCAGGTGCCGCTGGGCTTCATCGTCATGTTCGTGATCTCGGTGCTGCTTTTCAACAAGATACGCCAGCCGCTGATCCTCTGGCTGGTGGTTCCCATGTCAGTCACCGGCATGGTGCTCGGCTTGCTCTGGACCGGGCTTCCGTTCACCTTCCTTGCCCTTCTGGGGCTTCTCAGCCTGTCGGGGATGCTGATCAAGAACGCGATCATTCTGGTCGAGGAGATCGACACACGAATCGCCGCGGGCGAGGATCCGGTGGCCGCGGTGACCGGCGGGTCGATCAGCCGCCTGCGGCCGGTGGTGCTGGCGGCGGGCACCACGATCATGGGGATGATCCCGCTTCTGGCCGATGCGCTCTTTGCCTCGATGGCGGTGACGATCATGGGCGGGCTTGCCTTCGCGTCGGTCCTGACCTTGGTCGCGGTGCCGGTGCTCTATGCGCTGATGTTCGGGATCCGTGCGGGTAAGCGGACCGCCCGCGGCGAGGCTCCCGCCACGGACGCATAGCACGAAGGGGCCGGCCACCGCTCGGCATTGACGCTGCCGGTGCCCGCCACTACCACGGGCCAGCCTCAACCGACCGGATCACCTCATGCTGCAAAGCTTCACCGCCGCCACCCGCCCCGAACAGGGTCCACCCCGCCTGAAGGCCCTGCGCGAGGAACTGGCGCGCCGGGATCTGACGGGGTTCCTCGTGCCGCGGGCGGATGCGCATCAGGGCGAATATGTCGCCGCGCGCGATGAGCGGCTGGCCTGGCTCACGGGTTTCACCGGCTCGGCCGGCTTCGCCATCATCCTGCCCGCCATCGCCGGCGTCTTCGTCGACGGACGTTACCGCCTTCAGGTTCGCGCGCAATGCGACGGCGCGGTCTTCACCCCCGTCGACTGGCCCGAGACGCCCGCCGGTGAATGGCTCGCGGCCCATGCCCCCGCCGGCGCGGTGATCGGCTTCGACCCCTGGCTGCACACCCCCGACGAGATCACACGGATCGAGGCGGCGCTGAAAGCCAATGGCATCGTCCTGCGCGCGGTGGACGACAACCCGATCGATGCGATCTGGCCCGACCAGCCCGCCCCCCCGCGCGGCGCCGTCCGCGCACATCCCGAGTCGTTGGCCGGCCGCTCGGCCGCCGAAAAGCGCGCCGAGATCGCCGCCACCCTGCAACGCGCCGGGCAGACCGCCGTTGCCCTGACGCTGCCCGACTCGCTGTCATGGTTGCTCAACATCCGCGGCGCCGACATCCCGCGCAACCCGGTCGTGCAGGCCTTCGCCATCCTGCATGACGACGCGCGGCTCGATCTCTTCATCGACCGGGCAAAGCTGGGCGATCTGGATCTGGA
The DNA here is from genome assembly GCA_964555305.1 of uncultured Rhodobacter sp. Lineage (GTDB taxonomy): Bacteria > Pseudomonadota > Alphaproteobacteria > Rhodobacterales > Rhodobacteraceae > Pararhodobacter. The sequence continues at coordinate 9,510 of CAZKSE010000131.1, forward strand.
CGGCGTGACCCTGCACGCCCCCGAGGCGTTTGAAGGCGCGCTCAAGGGCCTCAACGGCGCGGTGCGCTTCGACCCGGCCACCGCGCCCGTGGCCGTCGCGCGCGCGCTGGCGCAGGGCGTGCCGGGCCAGGACCCTTGCCTTCTGCCCAAGGCCTGCAAGACCGAGGCCGAACTGAACGGGATGCGTGCCGCTCATCTGCGCGACGGCGCGGCGATGGCCGAGTTTCTGCGCTGGTTCGATACCGTCGCCTTGCACCGCCCGTCCGAGATCGAGCTGGCGATGAAACTCGAGGAATGTCGCCGTGCCACGGGCGAGCTTCTGGACCTCAGCTTCGAGACGATCTCGGGCGCGGGGCCAAACGGCGCCATCGTCCATTACCGCGTGACCGAGGAGACCAATCGCCAGCTTGAGGCCGGTGAGCTTTATCTGGTCGATTCCGGCGGACAATATCCCGACGGCACCACCGACATCACCCGGACACTCCCCGCGGGCGTGCCGTCCGATGACGCCCGCACGGCCTACACCCGTGTCTTGCAAGGCATGATCGCCATCTCGCGCGCGCGCTTTCCCCGCGGCGTTGCGGGCGCGCATCTGGACGCGCTCGCCCGCTATCCGCTCTGGCTGGTCGGCGCCGATTACGACCACGGCACCGGCCATGGCGTCGGCGCTGCGCTTTCCGTGCATGAGGGGCCGGTGCGGATCTCGCGCGTGTCGACCCTGCCGCTGGCCGAGGGGATGATCCTGTCGAACGAGCCCGGCTACTACCGCGCCGGCGCCTTCGGCATCCGGATCGAGAACCTCCTCGCTATCCGCGCCGCCCCCGATCTGGGCGAGGGTCGCGCGATGCTCGAATTCGAGACGCTGACCCTGGTGCCGATCGACACCCGCCTCCTCGACCGCGCCGCGCTCACGGAAGCCGAGCGCGACTGGCTCAACGCCTACCACGCCCGCGTCGCCGAGGCGCTGGGCCCGCATGTCAGCCCCGCCACGCGCGACTGGCTTGCCCGCGCCTGCGCGCCGATCTGATGGCCCGCGCCGCCTCAACCGCGCCGGTTGCCGGGAACCCATCGGCCGGCCGGGGGTTTGCCTGACATGCTGGCATTGATCCTCAACGTCCTGTGGCTGGTCCTCGGCGGGGTCTGGATGGCGCTGGGCTGGCTTCTGGCCGCGCTCATCATGGCGATCTCGATCATCGGCCTGCCTTGGGCGCGCGCGGCGCTGACCACCGCGGGCTACACGCTTCTGCCCTTCGGCTTCCGCGCCGAAAGACGCGAGGTCGCCTTCGGCAAGTCCGACCTCGGCACCGGGCC
>CAZKSE010000132.1:0-1971 GCA_964555305.1 uncultured Rhodobacter sp.
TGGCGCGGACCTTGCCCAGCACGACCGGGTTTACCGCCTCTAGGTGGCTGGGGTTCGCGGTCAGTGACAGGTGCACGACATTGCCGTCGAATTCCCGGTCCGACGAGGCACCAAGGTGGTATTTCACATCGCCCGAACCATCGACATCCTCGGGCTTGAAGCTGCCGCCCTGGAACTCGTTGAAAATTGCCCGGTAGGGTTTGCCCATCACATTGGCCAGAACGCTCAGCCGGCCACGATGCGGCATGCCGATGGCGATTTCCTTCACACCCAGCGCACCACCGCGCTTGATGATCTGCTCCATCGCCGGGATCAGCGCCTCGCCGCCATCAAGGCCGAAACGCTTCGTGCCCATGTACTTGACGTGCAGGAACTTCTCGAACCCTTCGGCCTCGACCAGCTTGTTCAGGATCGCCCGACGCCCCTGCCGGGTGAAACTGATCTCCTTGCCATAGCCCTCGATCCGCTCCTTCAGCCAGGCGGCCTGCACCGGATCCGAGATATGCATGAACTGCAGCGCGAAGGTGCCGCAATAGGTCCGCTTGAGGATATCAATGATCTGCCGGAGCGAGGCGACCTCCAACCCCAGCACGTTGTCGATGAAGATGGGACGGTCGTAATCGGCCTCGGTGAAGCCGTAGGATGTCGGATCCAGCTCGGGATGCGGAACCTCGTCGCGCATCCCAAGCGGGTCCAGATCGGCGACCAGATGCCCGCGAATGCGATAGGCGCGGATGATCATCAGCGCGCGCAGGCTGTCCACGACCGCGCGCTGAACCTGCACGTCGCTAAGCTCCACTCCGGTATCCTGCGCCTTGGCGCGGATCTTCTCTCCTGCGGCCTTGCTCTCTTTCGCGGCGGCTGCGGCAGGCCATTCGCCGGTCAGCGCCGCGGTCAGCTCGTCCGACGGCATCGGCGGCCAGTCACTGCGGGCCCAGCTCGGCCCCTGCGCCTGCCGCGCGGCGTCGGACGGATCGTCGCCCAACGTCCTGAAGAAGGCGGCCCATTGCGCATCGACGCTGTCAGGGTTCTGCACGAACCGCGCATGCATCTGGTCGATGTATTCGGCGTTGGCCCCCTGAAGGAAGCTGGACGCATGGAACTGTTCGTTCGGAGAGTGCTCGGTCATCGCTGCACCTGTGCTCGCAGGCCCTGGCGGGCCGGGTGGGGCGCAAGCGCCCCGGTTCTGTTCAGCCGTCAATCGCTTTCTTGACCGCCTGCCCCAGGGTCGCGGGGCTGTCTGCCACAACGATCCCGGCGCGACGCATCGCTTCGATCTTCGACTCCGCATCGCCCTTGCCGCCTGCGACAATGGCGCCCGCGTGCCCCATGCGCCGCCCCGGAGGGGCCGTGCGCCCGGCGATGAAGCCCGCGATCGGCTTCCAGCGCCCCTTCTTCTTCTGCTCGGCAATGAACTCAGCCGCCTCTTCCTCGGCCGAACCACCGATCTCGCCGATCATGATGATCGAGGTGGTTTCATCATCGTCAAGAAACATGTCCAGCACGTCGATATGCTCGGTCCCCTTGATCGGATCGCCGCCGATACCGACCGCTGTGGACTGGCCCAGCCCCATGTCGGTGGTCTGCTTGACCGCCTCGTAGGTCAGCGTGCCCGAGCGGCTGACCACGCCCACCGACCCGCGCTTGTGGATATGGCCCGGCATGATGCCGATCTTGCACGCCTCGGGCGTGATGACGCCGGGGCAGTTGGGCCCGATCAGCCGGCTGCTCGAGCCTTCCAGCGCGCGCTTCACCTTCATCATGTCAAGGACCGGAATGCCCTCGGTGATGCAGACGATCAGCTCCATCTCGGCGTCGATCGCCTCAAGGATGGAATCGGCCGCAAAGGGCGGCGGCACATAGATGGCCGAGGCATTCGCCCCGGTCTTCGCCTTCGCCTCATGCACCGAATTGAAAACCGGCAGGCCCAGATGCTCGGAGCCGCCCTTGCCCGGCGTCACGCCGCCGACC
>CAZKSE010000132.1:1981-10806 GCA_964555305.1 uncultured Rhodobacter sp.
GACCTTGGTGTTCTTGTCTACGAGAATGGCCATGCTGCTTACCCCTTCACCGCCTTGACGATCTTCTCCGCCGCATCCGACAGGTTGTCGGCGGCGATCACGTTCAGGCCCGATTCGTTGATGATCTTCTTGCCCAGGTCCACGTTGGTCCCTTCCAGACGGACGACCAGAGGCACCTTCAGGCCGACCTCGGTCACCGCGGCCAGAACACCCTCGGCGATGATGTCGCAGCGCATGATGCCGCCGAAGATGTTGACCAGGATGCCCTTCACATTGGGATCCGAGGTGATGATCTTGAACGCTTCAGTGACTTTCTCCTTGCTGGCGCCACCGCCGACATCGAGGAAGTTCGCAGGTTCCGCGCCGTAGAGCTTGATGATGTCCATCGTGGCCATCGCCAAGCCCGCGCCATTGACCATGCAGCCGATTTCGCCGTCGAGCGCGATGTAGTTCAGATCGAACTTGGACGCCGCCAGCTCTTTCGGGTCCTCTTCGGTCTCATCGCGCAGCGCAAGGATCTCGGACTGCCGATAGAGCGAATTCGAATCGAACCCCATCTTGGCATCGAGGCATTTCAGATCGCCATCGGTGGTCACGATCAGCGGGTTGATCTCCACCATCTCGGCGTCCCGCTCGACGAACAGCTTGTAGAGCTTGTTCACCAGATCGACGCACTGCTTGACCTGCTTGCCTTCCAGCCCCAGCGCGAAGGCAACGCGGCGTCCGTGGAAGCCTTGGATACCCGTCGCCGGGTCGATGGTGAAGCTCAGGATCTTGTCGGGGGTCGACGCGGCCACCTCTTCGATGTCCATGCCGCCCTCGGTCGAGCAAACGAAGGAAATGCGGCTGCTCACCCGGTCGACCAGGACCGCCAGATAAAGCTCGCGCTCGATGTCCGAGCCATCCTCGATGTAGATGCGGTTGACCTGCTTGCCCGCGGGTCCGGTCTGGTGCGTCACCAGCGTGCGGCCCAGCATGGCATTGGCATGTTCCGCGGCTTCCTCGACCGAGCGGGCCAGACGGACGCCGCCCTTCTCGCCTGCCGAGGCTTCCTTGAAGCTGCCCTTGCCGCGACCGCCGGCATGGATCTGTGCCTTGACCACCCAGAGCGGCCCGTCAAGTTCGCCTGCGGCGCTCTTGGCCTCTTCGGCACGAAAAACAACGCGCCCGTCCGAAACCGGAACGCCGTAGCTGCGAAGCAAAGACTTCGCCTGATATTCGTGGATGTTCACTCGACTATCCCCGTCTGCTGCGAATTTGTGCTCTCTTGGCATGAAATTCGGCCTACGGGAAGGAAAACCGGGCGGGGGCATGTAGACCCGGCAAGATTTTGCGCTAACGTGATCACACGTTCAAATCGTGTGATCACAATGGCCGATGCCGCGCTCTAGCAAGTGTCTCTTGCCTGGAGCCCGGCGACCGATTGACCGAACCACCGCCTGCCACCCGGGGTGGGATCGCCGTGGCCCCTGGTTCTCGCGAACTGCAAGCCGGTTGCGGGCGAATCTGGTTTCCCCCAAAACAGACATCACATTTTTTATATAGGTAAAATAACCACTTGACCAGTTGTGCGCTGGCGCACGCCCGCCCGTTTCGGGCCCTATGAAGCGCCAGTGAACACGAAAACCCGTTTCGCACGCAAGAGCCGCGCCGGGGGAATCAGCAGATCAAGGCCGATGAATCGCCTTCGCGGACCCTATGTGCCACCGCGACGGTATGGTAGGGACCCACACCACAGCCACGGCACCGACAGTATGAAACGCGCAGAAATACCCCCGACGCTTCCGCCCACACCTGATGATCTTGCCCGCCGCCTGCGCAAGCTCGCCACGCAGGACGACGCGACCCCAAGCCGTGTGCAGAGGCTGGAACTCGATGGGTCCGTCTATTGGCTGAAACGCCCCGAGCACCTGACCTCGCTGCGTTGGCGGATCCAGAAGGGCGATCCGCGCCGGGCTTTTGACGCCGATCTGCGGGGATTGCGTCATCTTTCCGAGCGGGGCGTGCCGGTGCCCGAACTGGTCGATACCGGCCCCGATCATTTCATCACCAAGGATGCGGGACCGCCGCTTCACCTCTATCTCGCCGACGCAACCCCGGAAGAAAGAACACGCGCCGTCGCCGCCGCGGCCGAAACCTTGGCCAAACTGCACCACACCGGCGCGCGTCACGGCCGGCCCAAGCTGCGCGACATCTGCTGGGACGGCGAAACCGCCCGGTTGATCGACATGGAACGCTTCCGCGCGCGGTCTGGCGCGTGGTCGATGGGGCTGGACTGGGTGATCCTGCTCCACTCACTCCTTGAGACGCGCCCGAACGACATCGCCGCATTCGGCGCCGCCGTCAGATCCTACCGCGCCACGGGACCCGCATCAGCCATTGCCGCAGGAACACGACTTATGCGGACGCTTGGCCGTGCCAGTCCGTTCCTGGGCCTGATGCTACGCGCCCGACCGCGCAACCGTGAACTCGCGGCAGCCAAGGACCTGCCACACGCCTTTGCACGCGTCTGAAATCAGCCCTCGGTCTTCTCGTCGGCGGCTTCGCAGAACATCTCGTACAGCAGCCCGATAACACGCGCCGCACGGGGGTCGCCAAGCGCGTAGTAGATCGATTTCCCCTCTCGCCGACAGGTCACCAGACCTTCCAGGCGCAGCCGCGCAAGTTGCTGACTGACCGCCGCCTGCCGCGCGCCCAGGAACTCTTCAAGCTCCGAAACCGACTTCTCACCCGAGGCAAGGTGACAGAGGATCAGCAAACGCCCCTCATGCGCCAGCGCTTTCAGCAGGTTCGATGCAGATTGCGCTTGGGCGACCATGTCTTCGGCCGCCACCGCGGACGGCACAAGACTGGACGCCTGCATCATGGGTTGCGCATTCATTTCTCTCGACCTTTCCGAGTCATTCAAAAATTAGAATAGCACGCTTCTAGATAGGGCGAAACGCCCCGCAGAACAAGAGAGGCAACCACGAACAGACAAAAGGGCGCGCCGTCTCGCAACGGCGCGCCCTGAGCATTTGTCTGCGCCCCCGATCAGGGCTGCTCGTCTTCGTCCGCGGCGCCACCAATGTCATCGAACAACTCGGCGATCTCGAACTCGGCAGCGGCTTCCTCTTCGGCAGCCAGATCCTGGATCGACTTGCCTGAAGCCTGAAGCTCGGCCTCTTCCTTCGACCGGGCCACGTTGATCGTAACGCTCGCATCCACCTCGGGGTGCAGCGAGACGTTGACCGCGTGCAGCCCCAGCGCCTTGATCGGCGCATTGAGCACGACCTGGCGGCGTTCGACGGTGAAGCCGTCCTCGGCCAGCACGTCGGCGATGTCACGCGGCGTGACCGAGCCGTAAAGCGCGCCGGATTCCGAAGCCGACCGGATGATAACATGGCTCGTGCCATCGAGCTTGGCGGCCAGCGCCTCGGCTTCCTTGCGGGTTTCGAGGTTGCGCGCCTCAAGCTGCGCCTTTTGCGATTCGAACGCCTGCTTGTTGGCGTTAGAGGCGCGCAGTGCCTTGCCCTGCGGCAACAGGAAGTTGCGGGCGTAACCGGCGCGCACCTTCACCACATCGCCCATCTGGCCCAGCTTGGCCACGCGTTCCAGTAGAATGACCTGCATGGTACGCTCCTTATTTCACGGCGTAGGGAAGCAGCGCCAGGAACCGCGCGCGCTTGATTGCACGGGCGAGCTCACGCTGCTTCTTCGACGAGACGGCGGTGATGCGCGAGGGCACGATCTTGCCGCGCTCGGAGATGTAGCGCTGCAGCAGACGCACGTCCTTGTAATCGATCTTCGGCGCGTTGTCGCCGGAGAAGGGGCAAACCTTGCGGCGGCGGAAAAACGGTCTTGCGGCCATGATATGTCCTTTCCTGATCGATCAGCGACGCGGGCGGTCGCCGCGCTCATCGCGCTTCTGCATTTGAACCGAGGGGCCCTCGTCGTGCGCTTCGACCTTGACGGTCAGCACGCGCATTAAATCGTCATGCAGGCGCGCCAGGCGCTCCATTTCCTGCACGGCCTCGGCGGGCGCATCGGTGCGCAGGAAGGCATAGTGCCCCTTGCGGTTCTTGTTGATCTTGTACGCCATCGTTTTGACGCCCCAGTACTCGGTGCCGACGACCTTACCGCCGTTGTCCGAAAGGATGGTCGAAAGATGGTCCATCAGGCCTTCGGCCTGCGCGCTGGACAGGTCCTGACGCGCGATCATGACATGCTCGTAAAGCGGCATGCTGTCTCCAGTTCTGTCGGGGCGCATTTCACAGGGCCAGGCGATCTTCCTGCCGCGCCTGCCCACGAGAGACTGCGCCGGATACGGGGTATGCGGCAGGAATGCGGCCTTATACAGGCTTTGCACCGCCGCGCAAGGGCAAGCAGATCCGCCGCCCCGTCGTGGCGAACCAATCCCGCCGTGTCTGCAAGGCTGGAGGCTGCCCAAACACGACAACCGATAATGCCCGCCACGACTGAAACGACCTACCGCACGAGAACTTGGTCGACGCGACTTCTTCGAGTCTCGTTTGCTTGCGCTCCGGGGGCTTCCCCTTGACCGCGGTTGCGGATTAGGAAGGCCGCCACCATCGCGCGCCATCAGGAGGAGACCGCCATGACCCGTGCCTACGTCTTTCCCGGCCAGGGAGCCCAGAGCATCGGCATGGGCCGCGCCCTGGCCGACGCCTACCCTGCCGCACGCGCCGTCTTCGAAGAGGTCGACGACGCGCTCGGCGAGAAGCTTTCGGCGCTGATCTGGGACGGCACGATCGAAGATCTGACACTAACCGCCAACGCCCAGCCTGCCCTCATGGCGACTTCGCTCGCCGCGATCCGCGCGCTCGAGGCCGAGGGTTTCACGGTTGCCGACGCCGCCTATGTCGCCGGGCACTCGCTGGGCGAATACTCGGCGTTGGCGGCCACCGGGGCGCTCAGCATCTCCGACACCGCGCGGCTTCTGCGGATTCGTGGGCAAGCGATGCAACAGGCCGTGCCGGTCGGCGAAGGAGCGATGGCCGCCCTTCTGGGACTTGATTTCGACGCGGTGTCATCGCTTGCCGCCGAAGCCGCGCAGGACGAAGTCTGCCAGGCGGCCAATGACAACGACCCTGCCCAGGTCGTCGTCTCCGGTCACCGAGCGGCAGTGGAGCGCGCGGTGGAACTGGCCAAGACCCGCGGCGCCAAGCGCGCGGTCATGCTGCCCGTCTCCGCACCCTTCCATTGCACGCTGATGCAGCCGGCAGCCGACAGGATGGCCGAGGCGTTGAGGGACGTAAGCATCCACGCGCCCAGCGTCCCGCTGGTCGCCAATGTCCGCGCGCAAGCCGTGAACGAGCCTGAAACCATCCGCAAGCTCCTGGTCGAACAGGTCACGGGCGCGGTGCGCTGGCGCGAGTCGGTGGCATGGATGGCCGCGCAGGGGGTCACCTCTTTTTGGGAGATCGGCGCGGGCAAGGCGTTGTCCGGCATGATCCGGCGGATCGACCGTAATGCACAGGTGCAGGCCATTGGCGCGCCCGAGGATATTGCCGCGCTGAAAGGTTGATCCGACCCCGTCCCTGGCTTTCGCCATCCGCCGTTGCGCGCGCAAGTGAAGCGCTTCGTGAATCGCTGGCAGCGCCGCATGACGCCCGGACCACCGGTTGTTAATAATCCTTTGCGAAGCTTCCCTCAACGCGCGTCAGACGTGACCGACAAAAGGACGAGACTGCCGATTCCCCGTTTGCTCAGACATCAGATGCATCCGGGTTAACCTTGCCAGGACTGGCAATGCTCGATCCGTCAGCGATCTGACGACGATAAACATCTCCAAAAACTGACCGCACCTCCGGGTGCGGTTTTTTTGTTGACGCAAGGTGCTTTTCTGCCTAGCGTCCGGATCGATAAGTCGGCCAGTCCGGCAGGGAGAACGACGAAAAGGGTCCAGCAAGCGGGCCCTTTTCGCATGTTTGGCCTTTGGTTTTCTTCCCGCCCATGTGCCGGCCAGCCCCCCCCCTTCACGCCATTTTCTGCTGACACCTGAACCCGGTCATGCTACCCCGCGGCGAGCAGGAAACCGAGAGGCTAGAGACATGCAATCCACCCCCATCCTCCGCACCCTTCTGGCCTGCGCCGCGCTGGCGCTGCCGGGTGCGGCCCTCGCCCAGGATCAGGCGCCCGAAGCAGCCGAGGAACAGACCCCCCCAGACGTCGGCTTGCCGCCGGTCGAGCCGGGCGCATCGGTTTCCGGAAATGCCGTGGTCGCCGAGACGCATCGGGACTGGCAGATCCTCTGCGGCCGGCTAGCCGGCGCCGAAGAAGACAGCTGTGAGATGTATCAACTGCTGGAAACCGACGACGGCCCGATCGCCGAAATCTCGATCGTCGCCTTGCCCGAAAGCGCGGGTTTCCCGGCAGGGGCCACCATCACCACGCCGCTGGAGACCTTCCTGCCGACGGGTGTGGGCTTCCGTGTCGACAGCGGGCAGATGCGGCAGGAACCCTTCGTGGTCTGCACCGTGATCGGGTGCATCGCTCGCCTAGGCCTGGACGAGTCCGAGGTGACCGCGATGCAGCGCGGGGCGAGCGCCTTCGTCACCATCGCCTCGATCGTCGCGGTTGACCAGCCGATCGAAGTGCCGGTGTCGCTGCTCGGCTTCACCGCGGCGCTGGAAGATCTGCAGTCGCGAACGACTTTCGACTGACGCTGACTGCGCAACTCACACCGCGCTGCAAGGCCCACCAGACAAGGAGTGCTCAAGCTTGAGCACTCCGATGTGTAATCGACGAACATCGGCAATCCGCGCGCGCTCACCGGAACGAGACTTTTTCCTTCGCGCATCCGGATGGGCCAACACGTCCCTTCCGAACGGGAGGATCGACGAGCCAGCCCTCACCGTTCAGGCGGCTGGCTCCGCACGACCAGTTCTTTCACGGTTTTCTGAAGCTCGGCAAACTGCGCCATCAGGCGCGGAAGGCGGCGCTGCGCCTTGTAGAGTTCGATCTGCGCATCCATCTTCTGCGCCGGCGATCCCAATAGGACGCGCCCCGCCGGCGCGTTCGAATAGATCTTGGTCGAACCGCCCGCCACGACATCATCGCCAACGAAGATGTTGTCGCTGACGCCGCATTGCCCGCCCAGAACCACACGGTCCCCGATCCGGGCGGAACCGGCGATGCCGACCTGGCCGCAAAGCAGGCAGTCGCGCCCGACGCTCACGTTGTGCCCGATATGCACGAGGTTGTCGATCTTGGTTCCCGTGCCGACCCGCGTGGACCGGATCGTCCCGCGGTCGATGGTCGAGTTCGCGCCGATCTCCACGTCATCGTCGATCTCGACCGCGCCCAGCGAATGGATACGCGTCCAGCTTTGCGCCGATGTCGCGCCGGCCGCGCCCAACGTTTCCCGCGCCGCTTCCACCGAGGATTTGTCGGGTGTCACGAAGGAGAAGCCATCCGCGCCGATCACCGCGCCGGCATGGGCGATGAAGCGCGCGCCGATCCGGACCCGCGCGCCGATCCGCACGCCGGACAGAAGCAGCGCAGCCTCGCCCAACTCGGTTTCTTCGGCGATGTGGCAATGCGCGCCGATCCGTGCCCCGGCGCCGATCCGCGCGCCGCGGCCGATCACCACGAGCGGCCCGATGGCGACATCCGCGCCCAGTTCGGCGGATGGGTCGATCACGGCACTTGGATGCACACCCGCGGAAATGTCGGGGCCGGGGTCCAGCGCGCGGGTGATGCCCGCCATTGCGTAGCGCGGGCGCGGGACGAAAAGTGCGGCTTCCAGTCCCAGCGCGCGCCAATCCGCCCCCTCCCACAGGACCGCTGCGCGGGCTTTGCCCTGCGCCAGGCCTTCAGCATATTGCGGGGCCATGGCCAGGGCGAGGGCACTGCCATCGGCTTCGGCCGGTTCGGCGGCACGCTCGATCAGAAGATCGCCGCGCCCCTCCAGACGCGCACCGAGAGCGCGGGCAAGATCCGACAGGCGATGCGGCATTAGCCCCTCCGGCTGGCGCGACCGGTCTGGCCGCGCCCCCGACTTAACTTTGCGCCGGGCGCATTTCCACCCCTGCCGCGCGCAACGCCTCGTAAAGCCGGGCATCGCGGCCGTAGACATCGGCGCGATAATTCATCTCGCCATCGACCGAGGTGAACGCCGTGCGGTAGACCAGATGGATCGGCACCGGCTCCACCAGGTTGATCCGCTGCAGATTCCCGCGGCGCAACGTGCTTTGGTACAGGGCGACCGGATCGGCGGATTGGCGCGAGAGCAGCTCGTAGGCGAATTCCTCGGGGTCGTTCAGCCGCACACAGCCCGAGGAATGCGTCCGCACCGTGGTGCGAAACAGCTGCCGCGCCGGGCTGTCGTGCAGGTAGATCGCGTAGGGGTTGGGGAACATGAACTTCACCTGCCCCAACGGATTGCTCGGCCCCGGCGGTTGGCGCACCTCGAACGGGAAGTTGCGCGGCGTGTAAGCGGCGAAGTTTACGGATTCACGCGGGATCACCCGGCCGCGGGAATCGACGATCTGCAGATAACGATGCCCGCCGTTCACCAGTCCGTTCCAGTAGCTGCGCGCGACGATGGAACGCGGCAGCGTCCAGTCGGGGTTCAACTCCAGATAGGTCATCCTGTGCGAGAATTCCGGCGTCTGCATGTCCGATTGCTGCGCGCCGATGACCGCGCGCGTCTCCAGCGTGACGCGGTCCCCATCGACGATGCGGGCGTAGAAATCGGTCAGGTTCACCCAGATATGGCGCTCGCCCCGCTCGATGTTCAGCCAGCGCTCGCGTTCCAGCGCGACGATGATCGCGCGACGCCGCTCCTCGGGTTCAACATTCAGCGCGGCCAGCGTCTCGCG
>CAZKSE010000133.1:0-10777 GCA_964555305.1 uncultured Rhodobacter sp.
GGCGTATGGCAAGCGTATGGCAAACGTATGGCAAACGTATGGCAAACGTATGGCACCGCGGCTGGAAACGGGCGGTTTCGGGCGCAAACGCGCAACGCTCGGTGGGGGGAGGGACGCAGGCGCCAACGGGGCGTCCCGGGGGGGAAACCGGCGATAGGTCCAGATTCAGGCGCTCGATAGGTCCAGATGGCGGCGGGACTTCCTTCGGTCCTTCCGGCGGGCGCGGGACGGGCGCTGCCCTGCTGCGCAGGGACGGATCATCACGGAGAGCGACGACCGAGGGGATCAACGGGACATCGTATCACTCGATCTTGCTGCGACCGAAATCGGGGGCATCGGTGTCCTGCCCCGCTTCGATGATGCCGCGACGGATCGCCCGGGTGCGGGTGAAATAGTCCTGAAGCTGTGCCCCGTCGCCCATCCGGATCGCGCGCTGAAGCACGAACAATTCCTCGGTGAAACGGCCGAGAATATCGAGCGTCGCTTCCTTGTTGGTCAGGAAGACGTCGCGCCACATCACCGGGTCCGACGCCGCGATGCGCGTGAAATCCCGAAAGCCCGAGGCCGAATACTTCACCACCTCGGATTGCGAGACGCGGCGCAGATGGTCGGCCACGCCCACCATCGTATAGGCGATCAGATGCGGCGTATGCGACACGACCGCCAGAACCAGGTCGTGATGCGCGGGCTCCATCTCATCGACATTCGCGCCCATCGCCGCGCAGAGCCTGCGCATGCGGTCAAGCGCGGCGGCGTCGGTATCGGGCAGCGGGGTGAACAACCACCAGCGATTGACGAAGAGACTGGAAAACCCCGACCGCGGCCCCGAATGCTCGGTCCCGGCCAGCGGATGGCCCGGGATGAAATGCACGTCCTTCTGCACATGCGGCCCTACCGCCGAGATCACCGCCTGCTTGACCGATCCCACATCCGTCACGGTCGCCCCCGGCGCCAGATGCGGACCGATCTCGGCCGCGACATCGCCCATCACGCCGACAGGCGTCGCCAGCACGACCAGATCGGCGCCCGCCACTGCCTCGGCGGCTGTCGCGCAGGCCCGGTCGATGAAACCGACCTCCAGCGCCGCGGCGCGCGTCTCGGGGTTGGGGGCATGGCCGACGATCTCGCCCACCAGACCGTGGCGTTTCATCGCATGGCCCATCGAGCCGGCGATCAACCCCAGCCCGATCAGCGCGACGCGGTCGTAAAGCTGGCTCACCGCGCCGGCTCCAGCGCCTGCGCGATCACCTCGACCACGCGCGCGCAATCGCCCTCGAGGCCGACGGTGATGCGCAGCGCCTCGGGCAGGCCGTAGCCGCCCATCGCGCGCACCAGAATACCGGCGTCCTGCAGCGCCGCATCCATCGCCGCAGCCTCTTCGGCCGAAGCAAAGCGCGCGAGCACGAAATTGCCCTCGCTGTCATCGACCCCGACGCCGAGCCCGCGCAATCCCTCTGTCAGCCTGTCGCGCGCCACGGCGTTCGCCGCGCGAGAGCGCTCCAGATGCGCCGGGTCCGACAGCGCGGCGATCGCGATCTCCTGCTGAAGCGTGGACAGGTTGAACGGACCGCGGATCCGGTTGAGCACGTCGATCACATGCTTCGGCCCATAGCCCCAGCCCACGCGTAGCCCGCCGAGGCCGTGGATCTTCGACAGCGTGCGCGTCATCACCACGTTGTCGCGCCGTTCGACCAGCGACAGGCCACCGTCGAAATCCTCGACGTATTCGGCATAGGCACCGTCAAGGACCAGCAACGCCTGTGGCGGCAGGTTCGCGGCGAGGCGTTCGACCTCCTGACTGGTGATCATCGTGCCGGTGGGATTGTTAGGATTGGCGAGGAACACGAGCTTTGTCCGCTCCGTCGCCGCCGCCAGCAGCGCATCGACCGACGCGCGGCGCCCGTCCTCGGGCGCGGCCACCGGCGTGGCCCCGGCAGCCCGGGCCGAGATCGGATACATAAGGAAGCCATACTCGCTGTAGAGCACCTCATCCCCCGGCCCGGCATAGGCCTGGCAGAGAAACGAGATGATCTCATCCGAACCGCAGCCGCAGATGACGCGGTCGGCATCAAGCCCATGCGACCCAGCGATGGCAGCGCGCAACTCGGCATGGTCCGACGAGGGGTAGCGGTGCAGATCGGGCGCGGCGGCGTGCAGGGCAGCCAGCGCGGCGGGGCTCGGGCCCAACGGATTCTCGTTCGAGGAAAGCTTCAGCACCTCGGCATGGCCGGAAAGCTTGGCCTTGCCGCCTTCGTAAAGTGCGATGTCCAGGATGCCGGGCTGCGGACGAATGGCCTCGTGCATATGGGAACCCCCTGCCGTTTCGCGCCGGTTCTAACGGTGCCGCGGCGCCATGACCAGCGCGATCTTGCACCTGCGGCATCCCCCGCCACCCTGCTCGCACGGGTGATTTTCGATTGCACCGCAACGCGATCCACGTTTCGATGGAGGCGGCGCCCCGGTCGGTGGCGCGACAAGGGAGGGGAGACCGAGATGCGCAGCCGGCTGATCCTCTACCTGTCGCGCCTGCACGAACGGCTGTGGGTGAAGCCGCTGCTTTACTGCCTGCTGGCCATCGCGTCGGTTTTCGTGGCCTTCCTGCTCGACCTGAACTTCCCCGAACTGCCCCTGCCCCAGATCGACCCCGACACGATCGAGCGGCTGCTCAGCGTGCTTAGTTCGACCATGCTGGCGGTCGCAACATTCGCGGTCGGCTCGATGGTCTCGGCCTATGCCTCGGCCAGCGACAACGCCACGCCACGGGCCTTCACGCTGGTGCTGGCCGACGACCTGTCGCAGACCGCGCTGTCAAGTTTCATCGGCGCCTTCATCTTTTCGGTCGTTGGCATCATCGCGGTGAAAACCGGCCTTTACGGGGACACCGGCCATTTCGCGCTCTTCGTCCTGACGATCCTGCTCTTCATCTGGGTAATCCTGACCTTCGTGCGCTGGGTGGACAACATCGCCCGCTTGGGCCGGATGAGTTCGACCATAGACCGGGCCGAGCAAGCGGCCCACAGATGCCTGAAGCAGCGGATCCGCCTACCCTATCTGGGCGGGCGCGATGCCAGGGACGCGCCGGCGGGCGACGGGCTGGCGATCCATGCCGACCGGATTGGCTATGTTCAGCACATCGAGATGGAGAAGCTGCAGGAAATCGCCGAGACGACGGGCGCGCAGATCTTGGTCGAGGCAATGCCGGGCACCTTCGCCACGCATGACAAGCCGCTTGCGCGCCTGATCGGGCCGAGGGATCTGGCCGATGGGATCCGCAAGGCCGCGGTCGGCGCCTTTCTCATCGGGTCGGACCGAACCTTCGAAAGCGATCCGCGCTTCGGGCTGATTGTCCTTTCCGAGATCGCACAGCGGGCGCTGTCCCCGGCGGTGAACGATCCTGGCACCGGAATCGTGATCGTCGGGCGGCTGGTGCGGCTTCTGGCCTTCTGGATCGCGCCCGAGGATTGCGAACCGGAAGACGAGGACAAGTTCGACCGCGTCTATGTTCCTGCTCTGGAGCTGTCGGATCTCTTCGACGATGCCTTCACCGGAATTGCGCGCGACGGCGCCGCGAATATCGAGTTCGGCATCCGGCTGCAGAAGGGGCTGGCGGCGCTGGCCGCGCTGGAGGATGCCGAGGCCAAGAAGCAGGCGCGGCGCCATTCGGCGCTGGCACTGGCCCGGGCGGAGCTCAAGGTCGGCCTGGAAGCCGATCTGGACCGCCTGCGCGACGCCGCTCATAAGGTGACGAAACGTGCCGAGGGTGGCGCGGCATAGAGGCAGCTACCAAGCCCCCAACGACGTTCCCAACTCCGCGGAACCTGGACAAGGAACGGCCCGGGCGCCATGCCGCGGGCCGCTCGTTCTGTCACTTTTCGCGCCAACCGCTCGCGCGGGCTTATTCGGCCTCGTCCGCGGGCTTGGCATTGAGCTGGCCGTATCTCTCCTCGCCGAGCTTGTCCATCAGGTCGAGCTGGGTTTCAAGGAAGTCGATATGCCCTTCCTCATCGGCAATCAGCTGCTCGAACAGGTCCTTGCTGACAAAATCGGCGACCTTCTCGCAATGCTGACGCGCCTCGATGTAGAGGTTCCGCGCGTCGTGTTCGCCGGCAAGGTCGCATTCCATCGTCTCGCGCAGGTTCTGACCGATGCGCAGCGGATCCAGCTTCTGCAGATTCGGATGGCCCTCGAGGAAGATGATCCGCTCGATCAGCTTGTCGGCGTGGTTCATTTCCTCAATCGATTCGGCGCGGCTTTTCGCGGCAACATGCCCGAAGCCCCAATCTTCCTGCAGCCGGTAGTGCAACCAGTACTGGCTGACCGCAGTCAGTTCAGACCGAAGCGCCGCGTTGAGATACTCGATGACCTTCGGATCGCCCTTCATTCTTCATTCCTTTCACGGTGCGGAGGAGGGGAACTTCCTGGCTGGGCCGGTCGGCCGTGGCTACCGGAAAGCTCTCACATCTGCGCATCGTGTCAAGGAAAAGGGGCAGACATCCGCCGCAGTCGGCGCGTTTGCCCAGCGCGCGATAGATCTTGCGCGGCGTGATGATCGTGTCGGGATCGGCGGCGCGCATCCAGTCGATGGCCGACCGGATCTCGTGATCGGCAATCCCCATGCAATGACAGACGATCATGCCCCGCTCCCGGATGTATCTGCGGCGCTGATCCTGCCCGCCCGATTTTCCTGACAGAAACAGTTGGTCTTGTAAAGGGCTTGCCGGCCCCTCCGGGCCGGCCGACGGTGACGCAGGCTCGCGCGATCAGGCGCTGGACCGCGGGCCGGATGGCAAGCGGGATCCTCGGCCCAGCGACTGGACCACATAGACCACGATCGACAGTCCGACCGCGCCCACGGCCGCTACGCCTAAAAGCACCAGCCAGTCGATTGGCCCCCCGATATCGCCTAGGCGCGAACTGGTGATCCACAGAACGAAGGCAACTGCCGCCACCGCACCGAAGGGCATCGAAAGTTGCGCGACAAGATACTTGCGAAACGACAGCGCGCGGTCGCGAAAGAGCACATAGATCCACGCCAATGTGAACAGGATGGCGATCGCCACGAGGGCCCAGAAGAGCACTGTCCCGAACATTTCTTCGAAGACGGCAAGGAAGGTGCTCAGGCTGAATTCTTCCATCTCTCTCTCCTCAGGCCAGACCGCGCAGCATCGCGTTGTAAGTGGGTTTGAGTGCGATTTCCTTCATCAGCCAGGCGATCCACAGCTCTTCCAGCGGCGCAACGATCCCCGGGAAAGACGGCACGAGGTTGTCGTAGTAGTCGAACTCGATCAGCATCGCGCGGCCGATCCGGGTGATCATCGGGCAGGAGGTATAGCCGTTGAAGCGCCGCGTTCCCTCGCGCCCCTGCAGTTCGGCCAGCAGATGATCCTCGATCACCGGCATGTGGAACTTGGCCGACGCCGCGGTCTTGCCCTTCGGCACGCCGTTGATGTCGCCGATCCCGAACACGTTGGCATAGCGCGCGTGGCGCAGTGTCGCCATGTCGACCTCGATCCAGCCCTGGTCGGTCCAGCGATCGGCCCAGGACAACCCCGACTCGCGCACGACCTGCGGGGCCCGTTGGGGCGGGATGACGTTGATGAAGTCGTAGCTCGTCTCGACATCGCCGGCGGGCGTGGCGTAGGTGGCGACCTTGCGCCCGGGGTCGATTGCCGTGAGCACATGTTCGAACCGCATCTCGATCGCGCGCTCGCGAAAGATCTGGCGCACCCGGTGATCTACGATGGGCACGCCGAAGAGCGTCGGGTTGTGTGCGTTGTAGATGAACTGCGCGTTCGCCCGGTTGCCCTTGCGACTGGCGATGTCCTCGGCAAGCATCGTGATCTTCAGCGGGGCGCCGGCGCATTTCATCTCGGTCGACGGGCGGCCGAACAGCCCAACACCGCCCTCATCGGTGAACCGGTCCAGCGCCTGCCAGCTGCGTTCGGCGTATTCGGGGCTGGCGTAATGAGCGCTGATGCCATGCTCTGCCCCGACCAGGTCCAGCGAGAACCCCTCGATCGCCTCCCAGTCGAGCGTCAGGCCGGTCGCCACGATCAGATAGTCGTAATCCAGCCGCTCGCCGCCAAGGGTCGTGACGCGGTTGGCCTCGGGGTCGATCTCGGCGGCGTAGTCCTGAAGCCATGTCACGCCGCGCGGCAACCAGTCCCCGGTCCCCGAGATCGAGTAGCTCGCAGGCTTGAGTCCGGCAGCGATCAGTGTGAACCCCGGCTGATACCAATGCTGAGGACGGCCGTCGACGACCGTGATTTGCGCGCCCTCCAATCGCGTGGCCAGCCGGTTTGCCATGCCTGCACCCCCGGCTCCCGCGCCCAGGATAACGATGCGGGCGGAAGTGCGCACGCGTTGCGCACTGGCCGGGGCGGGCAGCGCCGAGAACGCGGCACCGGCAGCGGCGAGGCCCAGAAAACCCCGTCTCGTGGCCGAAAGGTCGAAAGAATCGGTCATGCGCTCCTCCCAGGGGCGGTCCGTGTGGCAAGCCGCATTCTGTATGCATTCGCATATTATGTTCTTTGATGCAGATCAAAGTCGACAAACATCCGACGACGCATCACCGCAGCGCGCCACTTGATCGAAATCAAGGCAGCCGGCCGGGAAAACCGCAATCTGCAAGAAACAAATGAAAGAGAGGCACGTCATGCGCCTGACGACCCGCACCAGCCTTGCGCTGCGCACGCTGATGGTCTGCGCCGTCAATCCCGACCGCGTCATCCGCAAGTCGGACGTGGCCGAGAAGATCGACGCGTCGGAGAACCACTTGGCTCAGGTGGTCAATCAACTGGGCCAGATTGGCCTGATCACCACCCTGCGCGGTCGTCATGGCGGCTTCGTCCTGGCCCGCCCCGCCGAGGAGATCGGCATCGGCGAGGTGTTTCGCGCGTTCGAGGGCGATCTGCCCTTCATGGAATGCTTCATCGACGACCACGCCTGCCCGCTGAAGGGGGTGTGCCGGATCGGGCCACATCTCGCCCGCGCGGTGGAGGCATTCTACGCCACGCTCGACCCGTTGTCTCTGGCCGATCTGGTCGATTGCAACGACGGGCTCGCGGCGATCCTGGCGATGGGCGAGAACGCGCGCCGGGCGCAGGTCGCCGGGTGTCGTCAGGCCGTGCCGGCCTGATCGCCCACAGGGGTCAGTATTCCAGTCGCAGCCGGTCGCGCGTCATCTCGATCCGGGCGAAGCGATCCAGAAAGCCCATGCCCAGAAGCGACACTTCCAGTTCGCCCTCGTTCACCAGCGCGCGCACGCCGCGGTCCGCACGTTCGCCGACCTGCACCTGATCCAGCCGCACCATCGCCGTGCGCACCACGCCATTGGCGGTCCGCGCCGTGCCCAGGAAAGCCAGCTCGTCGAGCTGGTATCCCAGCCGTTCGGCATCCCCGCGCGAGAGCACCAGTTCGGTCGCGCCGGTATCGACGATGAACCGGATCGTCTGCGGCTCGCCGCCCTCGGGCCCGGTGACCCGCGCCTCCAGGTGGAAATGCCCGTCGCGGGCCCGATGCAATTCCACGGCCTGTCCCGTCGTCTCCTGCAAGCTGGCCGAGAACGTATCGGTCTGCGTGACCAGGCCGTAGGCCGCCGCGACCCCGGTGATGATCAGCGCCCAGAGGATAAGGTGACGCAGCATCGCGCCGATATTCGCCCGCCCGCTGAGCAGGAAATACGAAATCAGCACGGTGCCCAACACGGTCAGGTAGACCAGCCGTTCCAGCTGGACATCGCCCGTCATGCCGGACGCCCTGGGTAGAAAAGCGGTTCGGAAGGTAAAGGGTGCTGCATACGCTCCATATAGGCGCACACGGGGGCGGAAAAAGGGCGCTCAGGTCAGACCGGCGGCGCGCAGCCCATTGAGGACGAACTGCACCGACAGCGCCGCCAGAAGGATCCCCAGCAGCCGGGTGATCACCATCGTGCCGGTCCGGCCCAGCACGCGCTCCAGCGGAATCGCCACCAGAAAGAGCAGGAAGGCCAGCGCGATCACCGCCACCATCGCCAGATGCACAGCCAGCACCCCACCCCATTGCCAGTCGGTTTCCCCGACCAGCAGGATCATCGCCGCCATCGCGCCCGGCCCGGCGATCAGCGGCATAGCCAGCGGAAAGACCGACGGGTCGTGATCAGCCGTCGCATGGCCCGCGCGGCGTTGGCTGCGCCGTTCGAACACCATGTCGAGCGCGATCAGGAACAGAAGGATCCCGCCGGCGATCTGGAAGGCCGGCATGGTGATGCCGATCGCGCCCAGAATCGCCTCGCCGGCCAGGCCGAAGATCATCAGCAGAACCACCGAGATCACGCAGGCGCGCAGCCCCACCGCCACCCGCTGCGCCCGGTCCATCCCCTGCGTGAGCGCAATGAACAGGGGCGCCAGCCCGATCGGGTCGATCACCACGAACAGAGTGACAAAAACGGTGACCAGAAAGGCGGGATCGGGCATCGGCGGTTCCTTTCTGCGCCACAGGCCGTCGGCGCTGACGACTTGCGTCAGGCGTCGGACTCTTCCAGCGCCTCGGCGGCGCGGATCCACAGCGCCTCGGCCCGGGCAAGACCGTCCATCACCTCGGCATATTTGCGGTTCCAGACGTCAAGCTCACCGCGGCGGGCGTCCTCGTAAAGCTCAGGATCGGCCAGTTTCGCCGCCAGCTTGTCGCGCATTTCCTCAAGCTTGTGAACGCGCTGCTCGCATTTCCTCACCTCGGACCGCAGTTGCGCCAGATCGGCTTTCGGCGCGGGCCTTGCGGCTTTCGGCTTTGCCTCGCGTTCGGTGGTCTCGGGCGTCAGCAGGAAGCGGCGGTAGGCGTCCAGATCGTCGTCCCAGGGGGTCACCGTCCCGCCCGAGACCAGCCACAGCCGGTCGGCAACGAGGCTCAGCAGGTGCATGTCATGGCTGACCAGCACCACCGCCCCGGTATAGGCGGTCAGCGCCTCGACCAGCGCCTCGCGGCTTTCGATGTCCAGGTGGTTCGTGGGTTCGTCCAGGATCAGCATGTGCGGCGCATCGATCGTCGCCAGCAGTAGCGACAGCCGCGCCTTCTGCCCCCCGGAAAGGCGCGCCACCTCGGTCTCGGCCTGATCGGCGAAAAGGCCGAACCCGGCCAGACGCGCGCGCAGCCTCGGTTGCCCCTCGGTCGGGCGCAGGCGCTGGATATGCTGAAGCGGCGTCTCGTCCAGATGCAGCTCATCGACCTGGTGCTGCGCGAAATAGCCCACGCGAAGCTTCGCCGCCCGCGTCACCTGCCCGCCCATCGGGTCAAGCTTGCCGGCGAGCAGCTTGGACAGCGTCGATTTCCCCTCGCCGTTGCGGCCCAGAAGCGCGATCCGGTCGTCCTGGTCGATGCGCAGGCTCAGCCGCTGCAACACCGGCGTGCCGTCATAGCCGACCTTTACCCCCTCCAGCGCGACGATCGGCGGAGCAAGTTCCTCGGGCGCGGGGAAGGTGAAGACGTGCTTCGCGGCCTCGGCGGGCGCGGTGATCGGCGTCATCTTCTCCAGCATCTTGACGCGGCTCTGCGCCTGCCGCGCCTTCGAGGCCTTGGCGCGGAAGCGGTCCACGAAGCTTTGCAGATGCGCGCGCCGGACTTCCTGCTTTTTGGCCTCGGCGGCCTGCACGGCGCGCTGCTCGGCGCGCGTCCGGGCGAAGGTGTCGTAGCCGCCCTGGTAGAGCGTCAGCCGCCCGTCCTCCAGATGCAGGATCGCGCCGACGGCGCGGTTCAGAAGCCCGCGGTCGTGGCTGATCACGATGACCGTGTGCGGGTAGCGCGCCAGATACGTCTCCAGCCAGAGCGCGCCTTCAAGGTCCAGGTAGTTGGTGGGCTCGTCCAGTAGCAGCAGGTCGGGCTGCGCGAAGAGCACCCCGGCCAGCGCCACCCGCATCCGCCAGCCGCCCGAGAAATCCGAACAGGGCTTCAGCATCTCCTCGGCGGTGAAGCCCAGGCCTTTCAGGATCGCGCTCGCCCGCCCCTCGGCCGACCAGGCATCGATGTCGGCCAGCCGCGCCTGCACCGCGGCGATGCGGGCGGGGTCGGTCGCGCCTTCGGCCTCGGCCATCAGCACGGCGCGTTCGGTGTCGGCGGCCAGCACCGTCTCCAAGAGCGAGGCCGGGCCGGCGGGGGCTTCCTGCGCCACGCCGCCGATACGGGCACGGCTGGGCAGGCGGATCGCGCCCCCCTCCAGCGCCAGCTCGCCGCGGATCAGACGAAAGAGCGTCGTCTTCCCCGAACCGTTGCGCCCGACCAGCCCCACCTTGTGGCCGGCCGGTATCCGGGCGGAGGCGCCGGAAAACAGCGCCCGCCCCTCGATGGAGAAATGAAGGTCCTCGATCACAAGCATCCCGGGGGCTTGCCGCAGGACCGACATAGCGTCAAGGCCCGGCGAACCGGGACGGGCGCGCTTTTCAATCCCGCCCCGGCGTGTTAGGCGCGCATCGCACCGAAACCCCGGTATCCGACCGGCAAGCAAGAGACGATCATGGCCACCGAACGCACGCTTTCCATCATCAAGCCCGACGCCACCCGCCGCAACCTGACCGGCAAGATCAACGCCAAGTTCGAGGATGCCGGCCTGCGCATCGTCGCCCAGAAGCGCATCCACCTGTCCCAGGAAGAGGCCGGCCGCTTCTACGCCGTCCACAAGGAGCGCCCCTTCTACGACGAGCTTTGCGAATTCATGGCCTCGGCCCCCGTCGTCGTGCAGGTCCTCGAAGGTGACGGCGCCATCACCAAGAACCGCGAAGTGATGGGCGCCACCGACCCGGCCGAAGCC
>CAZKSE010000134.1:0-10740 GCA_964555305.1 uncultured Rhodobacter sp.
GCGCGCCCTGGGCGCGACGAGGGCGGTGGCGGGGCTTTGCCCGATCACCGAATCAAGTCTGGGCGACGGGATCTTCGATGGCGTCGCCTGGGCGGCTGCGGGCGGGGTTTTCGGCGTGGGGTCGGACAGCAACATCCGCATCGGCCTGACCGAAGAGCTGCGCACGCTGGATCATTCGCAACGCCTGCGCGACCATTCGCGCGCCGCCCTCGCAACGCCGGAACGGTCCACCGGGCGCGTGCTGCTGGACAGCGTCGCCGAGGGCGGGGCGCGGGCGGCCGGTCGCGCGGCGGGGGTGCTGGCCGAGGGCCGGCTGGCCGATCTGCTGGCGCTCGATTGCGGCGGCGTCGATCTGGAGGGG
Source organism: uncultured Rhodobacter sp. (assembly GCA_964555305.1). GTDB lineage: Bacteria > Pseudomonadota > Alphaproteobacteria > Rhodobacterales > Rhodobacteraceae > Pararhodobacter. Next base: position 362 of record CAZKSE010000134.1, read on the forward strand.
CGCGCGGGCGACACGCTGCTCGACGCCTGGATCTTTGCCGGCAGCGACCGCGCGATCAGCGATGTCTGGGCGGCAGGGCGGCATCAGGTGCAGGGCGGACGGCACATCGCGCGCGGGGCGATCATGGAGAATTATCGCAGGACGATCAGGCGTTTGCGGGAGTTGTGATGGACCGGGCGATCACCTGGCAGTCGATCCGCGCCGAGGCGTTGCGGCGCATCCGGGCCGGGCTCTGGCCGCCGGGCGCGCGCATTCCCGACGAGGCGGAGCTGGCCGCGGAGTTCGGCTGCGCCCGCGCCACGGTCAACCGCGCGCTTCGCGACCTGGCGGAGGCGGGGTTGCTGGAGCGCAAGCGCAAGGGCGGCACGCGCGTGCCGCTGACCCCGGTGCGCAAGGCCACGTTCGAGATCGCGATCATCCGCCAGGATATCGAGGGACGCGGGCAGCGGGCCGGCTACCGGCTGATCGACGATGCGCAGGATGCGCCGCCGGCCGCCGTGAGCGCGGCGCTTGGCTGGCCGGCGGGACGGCCCCTGCGCCATGTGACCGCGCTGCATCTGGCCGATGATCGCCCTTTCTGCCTTGAGGATCGCTGGCTGAACCCGGTGATCGTGCCGGCCGACCGGGCGGGGTTCGGCAGCGTCAGCGCCAATGAATGGCTGGTGCGCAACATCGCCTATTCCGGCGGGACCATCGGCTTTCTGGCCCGTCCCGCCGATGCCGAGGCGGCGCGCTGGCTGGGCTGTCCCGAGGGCGCGGCCCTTCTGGCCATCGAGCGCACCACCCGGAGCGAGGCGGCGCCGATCACCTTCGTGCGGCTGACCTACGCGCCGGGGCACCGGGTGGACGCGACGCTCTGACCCGGCGGGATGCGCGGATTTCCCTCGTTAACGAAAGCTTGACGCGGCGTGCAGCGTGCGGGACCGGGATCGGGTGCGATTGGGCGTCCGGGCCTTGTTTTGCTGGGTTTCTGGCGTATGGCAAGCGTATGGCAGACGTATGGCAAACGTATGGCAAGCGTATGGCAGATGATGGCAGTTTCGCCCGTGCGGGGCGATTTCAGCGACGAATCCGGCCGCGGGGGCGGCGCGCGCGGCCCGGCGCATCGTCGCCGGGAAGGTCGCATGACAAAATAATATCCGGAATATTATTTTGGCGGTGCCGGGTCACGAGCCCATCGGCGTCCAGGGCCAGGGCTTGATGTCGCTTGCCGCCGACTGGAAGCGCGCGGCCTTGGCGATCCAGGCGCCGACCATGCTGCCGAAATCGGCCAGTTCCTCGTTCGGGCGGCCGCGGTTGGTGAGCATGATGATGATCTGCAGGACGGCGACGACCACAAGGATCGTTTGCGCCACGCTGATCATCGCGGCGATGACGATGATCCACAGGATGCGCGGCCAGACCTCGCGCGGGAGCGGGTCGTCGTCGCGCCGGGGTCCGGGGGGGGCGTCGTCGCTGCGGTTCATCGCGGCCTCCGTCTGGGGTTCCGTCTGGGGTTTCGTCTGGGGTTCCGTCTGCGGTTGCGTCCGGGGTTTCGTCTAACTTCGACTCGGGTTTCGGCTTCAGACTGCGCGCGGGCGGCGCCGCTGGCAAGCGGTCAGGCGGGCTCGAAGGCGATGGCGCGGCGCAGGAAGGTGGTGGCCCGGTGGCCGACCGCGATCGGATCGCCGGTGGTCAGAAAGCGCGCGCGCTGCCCCTTGCCGCGCAGATCGGGATGGCGGCGCAGATAATCCTCGAGGCTTGCGGCGACGATCTCGGGCTGGGAATAGACCGCCACTTCCGGACCGAGGGCGGCGCGGAAGACGGGTTCCAGCAGCGGATAATGCGTGCAGCCCAGCACGGCGGCCTCGGGCCGCGGCATCCGGCGCTTGAGGGCGGCGACATGGGAATGCACCAGCGCCTCGGCCAGCAGCATGTCGCCCCCCTCGATCGCGTCGACGACGCCGCCGCAGGGCTGCGCCTCGACATCGACGCCGATGGCGCGGAAGGCCAGTTCGCGCTGGAAGGCGCGGCTTTGCACGGTGGCGGGCGTGGCAAAGAGCGCCACATGCTTCACCGCGACTTCGCGCGGGGGGGAATTGTCGCCCCACTGGCGTTCGGTCAACGCCTCGATCAGCGGGACGAAGACGCCGAGGACGCGCCTGTCTTCCGGCACCCAGCTTTCCTGCATCCGCCGCAGCGCGGCCGCCGAGGCGGTGTTGCAGGCGAGGATCACCAGATCGCAGCCTTCCTGCCAGAGCCGTTCCACCCCGGCGCAGGTGAGCGCGTAGATCTCGTCCGCCTCGCGCACGCCGTAGGGGGTGTGGGCATTGTCGCCCAGATAGACGAAAGGCACGTCCGGCAGCCGTTTTTCCAGCGCGGCGAGGACCGTCAGCCCGCCCAGCCCCGAATCGAACACGCCCACCGCCATCGCCGCCCCTTCCGTTCCGTCAGGGCGCCAGTCTTAGGCAGGCCCGCCCGCAAAATCCACGCCTTTCACGGGCCAAGGCATCATTCCGCCGCCATCGGGATCGGCGCGCCGCCTCGCGCGATGGCGGCCAGCAATTCCTCGCGCCGGCGGGCGGCGGCGCGGGCATTGCCGGCCTTGACCGGGCCGAAACCGCGGATCGAGAGCGGCAGCAGCGCCAGTTCCAGAACCAGATCGCGGGTCTGCGGCGTGACCTTCGGCAGCAGATCGGCCATGTCGGCCTCGAACTGGCGGATCAGCGCGCGTTCCATCCGCCGCTCCTCGGAATAGCCGAAGGGATCGAGCGGGGTGCCGCGCAGCACCTTCATCGGCGCCAGCAGACGGAACGCCCGCGCCATCCACGGACCGAAGCGGCGCTTGGCCGGCCGCCCCTCGGGGCCGGGGCGCGAGAGGATCGGGGGCGCAAGATGGTATTCGACGGTGAAATCGCCCTCGAACGTCTCGCGCGCCTTGTCGATCGTGCTGAGGTGGAGCCGCGCCACCTCGTATTCGTCCTTGTAGCTCAGAAGCTTGTGATAGCCTTTTGCCACCGCGTCGCGCAGGCCGGGATCGTCGATCCCGTCCAGCATCCGGCGGTAGCGCCGGGCCAGCCGCTTGCCTTGATAGGCCGTGAGATGATCGGCGCGGAATGCCACGGGATCAGTGGCTTCCGGGGCATTGCTGCGCGGCGCTATGAGCTGTGCGGCATCCTGGGGGTGAAGAACCGCCCAGCGGCCGATATCGAAGGCGCGCAGATTGCCCGCGACCGCCGCGCCGTTCAGCTCGACCGCCTGCCGAATGGCCGAAAGCGAGACCGGGATCAGCCCCATCTGCCAGGCCGCGCCAAAGACCATCATGTTGGAATAGATCGAATCCCCCAGCACGACGCGCGCCAGTTCGGAGGCATCGAACAGCGCCAGGCGATCCTTGAGTCGCGCCTCAAGAGAGACGCGCAGATCGTTGATCGGAAGGCGGAATTCGGTGTTTCTGGTGAAGTCGCCGGTGATGATCTCATGCGCGTTGACCGCCGCGCCGGTCTGGCCCGGCCGCATGAGGCCCAGCGTCTTCGCGCCCGCCGTGACCACCAGATCGCCGCCGATCACGGCATCGGCCTCGCCGACGGCGACGCGGACGGCCGAGATATCCTCGGGCCGGTTGGCGATGCGGCAGTGGATATGCACGGCGCCGCCCTTCTGCGCGAGGCCCGCCATCTCCATCATCGCCGCGCCCTTGCCGTCCAGATGCGCCGCCTGCGCAAGAACCGCCCCGATGGTCACGACGCCGGTGCCGCCGACGCCGGTGATGACGATGTTATGCGTGCCCCGGATCGCCGGCAGCGGCGGCTCGGGCAGGTCCGGCAGGTCCAGCGCCTGCGTCGCGGCCTTCTTCACCCGGGCGCCCCTCAGTGTCACGAAGGACGGGCAAAAGCCTTTCAGGCAAGAGAAATCCTTGTTGCAGGACGACTGGTCGATGGCCCGCTTGCGGCCCAGTTCGGTCTCCACCGGGACGATGGAGACGCAGTTCGACTGCACGCCGCAATCGCCGCAGCCCTCGCAGACATCGGTGTTGATGAAGACGCGCTGATCGGGATCGGGGAAGGTGCCGCGCTTGCGGCGGCGGCGTTTCTCGGCGGCGCAGGTCTGGGCGTAGATGATCGCCGAGACGCCGTCGATCTCGGCGAAGCGCCTCTGCACGGCCATCAGGTCCGCCCGTTCGTGCCGTTCGATACCGGCCGGAAAGTCCTTGAAATCAGGCGTTTCCTTTTCGTCATGGACAAGGGCCAGATGCTTCACGCCCATCGCCTGCAGCTCATGCGCGATGCGCGCGGCGGTCAGCCCGCCTTCGTTCTTCTGCCCGCCGGTCATGGCGACCGCGTCGTTGAAGAGGATCTTGTAGGTGATGTTCGTCCCCGCCGCGATCGCCGCGCGGATCGCCTGCACGCCCGAGTGGTTGTAGGTGCCGTCGCCGAGGTTCTGGAAGACGTGCTTGCGCGTGGAAAACGGCGCCTCGCCAATCCAGTTCGCCCCCTCGCCGCCCATATGGGTGAAGCCCAGCGTCTCACGGTCCATCCACTGGACCATGTAGTGACAGCCGATGCCGGCATAGGCGCGGCTGCCGTCGGGCACGCGGGTCGAGGAGTTGTGCGGGCAGCCCGAGCAGAACCAGGGCAGCCGCGCGGCCAGTTCGGGCGCGTTGTCGGCGCGCCGGGCGTCGGCGATGCGCGCCATGCCGGCGCGGATCGCGTCGGTCTCGCGGCCTTCTTCCAGGAAGATCTCGCCCAGCTTCTCGGCGATCATCACGGGATCGAGGGCGTAGCGGGTCGGGAAGAGCTCCAGCCGGCGGCCGTTTTCCGACGCGTCGCCCTTGTGCCAGCCGTAGACGCGGCGGCCGCGGCGATCATCGAAGATCGATTCCTTGACCTGCACCTCGATGAGCTTGCGCTTCTCCTCGACGACGATGATCAGATCGAGCCCCTCGGCGAATTCGTGGAAGCTCTGCATGTCGAGCGGCCAGGTCTGGCCCACCTTGTAGGTGGTGATGCCCAGCCGCTCGGCCGCGTCCGCGTCAATGCCCAGAAGCCCGAGGGCGTGCACGAGGTCGAGCCAGTTCTTGCCCGCCGCCACCAGCCCGATCCTGGCACCGGGCTTGCCCCAGACGCGCCGGTCGATGCGGTTGGCGCGGGCAAAGGCCTCGGCCGCGTAGCGCTTGTGGTCGATCATCCGCGCTTCCTGCGCGACGGGCGTGTCCTGAAGCCGGATGTTCAGCCCGCCCGGCGGCATCGGGAAATCGGGGGTGACAAAGGACATCCGGTGCGGGTTGCCGTCGACGACGGCGGTTGCCTCGATTGTGTCCTTCATGGTCTTCAGCCCGACCCAGAGGCCGGCAAAGCGGCTGAGCGCGTAGCCGTAATGGCCGTAATCCAGCACCTCCTGCACGCCGGCGGGCGAGAGGACGGGGATATAGGCATCGACCATCGCCCAGTCGGACTGATGCAGCACGGTCGAGGATTCGCCGGTGTGGTCATCCCCCATCGCCATCAGCACGCCCCCATGCGGCGAGGTGCCGGCCATGTTGGCATGGCGCATCACGTCGCCCGTGCGGTCCACCCCCGGCCCCTTGCCATACCAGAGGCCGAAGACACCGTCGTAGGCGCCCTCGCCGCGCAGTTCGGCCTGCTGCGTGCCCCAGATCGCGGTGGCGGCCAGATCCTCGTTCAGCCCCTCCTGGAAGCGGACATTCGCCGCCTCCAGATGCTTGCGCGCACGCCACATCTGCTGATCGACAGCCCCCAGCGGCGAGCCGCGATAGCCCGAGACATAGCCCGCCGTCTTCAGCCCCGCCGCCCGGTCGCGCGCCGATTGCGCGAGCATCAGCCGCACCAGCGCCTGCGTTCCGTTCAACAGAACCGGCGAGCAGGCCAGATCGAACCTGTCATCAAGGCTGAATTGCGATTTACCCATGATCTTTCCTCCGCTGTGGCCGCTTCGCGGTCTCTTGAGGCATTGTGGGTCAAAATTGCTGACCTTTAAAGCGGTTTTCCGTCGATCGGCGCTTTCGTGAAACGGAGATCTGGCCTAGAAGAATGCGCGTGCGAAACCCGCCGCAGGTTGAATGAAGTGACGTCATGGATTGGGACAAGCTCAGAATCTTTCACGCGGTCGCCGCGGCCGGCAGCCTGACCCACGCCGGTGACGCCCTGGGCTTGAGCCAGTCGGCCGTCAGCCGGCAGATCCGCGGACTGGAAGAGTCGCTCGATACCACGCTTTTCCGTCGTCACGCGCGGGGGCTGATTCTCACCGAACAGGGCGAATTGCTGTTCGACGCGACAAGCGCGATGTCGAAGCGGCTGGAGACCGCCGCCGCGCGCATCCGCGACAGCGAGGAGGAAGTGTTCGGCGAGTTGCGTGTGACCACGACCACCGCCTTCGGCACGCTGTGGCTGGCCCCGCGCCTGCCGGCGCTTTACGCCCGGCACCCCGATCTGAAGATCGACCTGATGCTGGAGGAGCGCGTGCTGGACCTGCCCATGCGCGAGGCCGACGTGGCCATCCGCATGAAGGAGCCGAGCCAGGCCGACCTGATCCGCAAGCGGTTGATGAGCGTGCAGATGCGGCTTTACGCGACGCCTGAATATCTGCGCGCGAACGGCACGCCGCAGACGCTGGCCGACATGGCGAACTTCCGGCTGATCTGCCAGCACGCAGGCGCCGCGCAGGTCGCCGCCGGGGCCATGCTGACGCGCGAAGTGATGATGCATCCGATCCGTTCCACCTTCACGGTGAACAACTATTTCGGCGTGCTGCAGGCGGTGCTGGCCAATCTGGGCATCGGCATCCTGCCGGATTATCTGACGGAGGACTTTCCGAACCTGGTGCGCGTATTTCCAGATATCGAAAGCGCCGAAGTGCCGGTGTTTCTGGCCTATCCCGAGGAACTGCGCCATTCGAAGCGCGTCAGCGCCTTTCGCGATTTCGTGCTGGAGGAGGTGATCGCCTATCGCCGGCTCCGGAGCTTCGAACACGGCAACTGACTGCTTTTTCACCATCGCGGCGCCAAACCGCCCAAGCCGCGTGCATCTGAAGCTTTTCCACAACCCTAAGTGAGACATGCGTGCAACGCAAGGCGGGTATGTCGCAGCCGCAGCGAAGAATTTCTTGCGCATGTTCAGTGATTCGATGTAGCAGAGTGCCTGAGATATCTGAGGTTTCGGATATCTCTACCTCCCTGTTGGACTTGGGCCGAGCATTGCTCGGCCTTTTTTTTCGCGCAACCCGGACATGTGCCTGCAAAAGCGGCCCACGGTCGCATTCGAGGGCGGATCGCGCACAGGCCCTTTCGCCGCCGGACGCTTTGCCCTATGACGCCGCAGAGCGTTCAGGGGACCCGCCAGCAGCCATGACCGAACCGCAGATCACGCCGGAAATCGTCGCCGCCCACGGACTGAAGCCGGACGAATACGACCGCATCCTGGAAATCATCGGCCGCACGCCCAGCTTCACCGAACTCGGCATCTTCTCGGCCATGTGGAACGAACATTGTTCCTACAAGTCGTCCAAGAAGTGGTTGCGCACGCTGCACACCGAGGGACCGCAGGTCATCTGCGGACCGGGCGAGAATGCCGGCGTCGTCGATATCGGCGCGGGACCCGACGGCAAGAAACTGGCGCTCATCTTCAAGATGGAGAGCCACAACCACCCCAGCTACATCGAACCGCATCAGGGCGCGGCGACGGGCGTCGGTGGCATTCTGCGCGACGTCTTCACGATGGGCGCGCGCCCCATTGCGGCGATGAACGCGCTGAGTTTCGGCGCCCCCGACCATCCGCGCACCGCGCATCTGGTCAAGGGCGTGGTCGAGGGGATCGGTCATTACGGGAACTGCTTCGGGGTGCCGAACGTCGGCGGCGAGGTGCGCTTTCATCCCGCCTATAACGGCAATTGCCTTGTCAATGCCTTTGCCGCGGGCCTGGCCGAGGCGGACAGCATCTTCTACTCGGCGGCGTCGGGCGTGGGGATGCCGGTCGTCTACCTGGGCGCCAAGACCGGGCGCGACGGGGTCGGCGGGGCCACCATGGCCTCGGCCGAGTTCGGCGCGGATACCGAGGAAAAGCGCCCGACGGTGCAGGTGGGCGACCCGTTCACCGAAAAGCGCCTTCTGGAAGCCTGCCTGGAGTTGATGCAGTCCGGGGCGGTCATATCGATCCAGGACATGGGCGCGGCGGGGCTGACCTGCTCGGCGGTGGAGATGGGCGACAAGGGCGGGCTGGGCATCCGGCTTGACCTTGACCGCGTGCCCTGCCGCGAAGAGGGAATGACCGCCTACGAGATGATGCTCTCGGAATCGCAAGAGCGGATGCTCATGGTCCTGAAGCCCGAGCGGGAAGACGAGGCCCGCGCGATCTTCGAGAAATGGGATCTGGATTTCGCCATCGTCGGCGAGACGATCCCCGAGGATCGCTTCCTGATCCTGCACGGCAACGAGACGAAGGCCGACCTGCCGCTGTCGAAACTCTCCTCGGAAGCGCCCGAATACGACCGCCCCTGGGTGGAGACCCCTGCCCCGTCGGAATTGGGCGATCTGGTCCGCGTCGATCCGATCGATGCGCTGAAAACGCTGATCGGCTCGCCCAATCACGCGCACAAGGGCTGGGTCTGGGAGCAATACGATCACATGGTGATGGGGGACACGGTGCGCGCACCGGGGCTGGGAGCCGGGATCGTGCGCGTCCACGGCACCGACAAGGCGATCGCCTTCACCAGCGATGTCACCCCGCGCTATGTCCGCGCCAATCCCCATGAGGGCGGCAAGCAGGCCGTGGCCGAGGCATTTCGCAACCTCTGCGCCACCGGCGCCCGACCGCTGGCCGCGACCGACAACCTGAACTTCGGCAACCCCGAGAAGCCCGAGATCATGGGTCAGCTGGTGGGTGCGATCAAGGGCATCGGCGAGGCCTGCAAGGCGCTCGACATGCCGATCGTGTCGGGCAATGTCTCGCTTTACAACGAAACCGACGGGCAGGCGATCCTGCCGACGCCGACGATCGGCGCGGTGGGGCTGATCGAGCATCTGGACGAGGCGATCCACGCGCTTCCCGAGCAAGGCGACTGGGCGCTGGTGATCGGCGAGACGCACGGCCACCTCGGCCAGTCCGCGCTTCTGGCCGAGGTCTTCGGACGCGAGGAAGGCGATGCGCCCCCGGTCGATCTTGCCGCCGAGCTCCGCCATGGCACCTTCATTCGCGAGAACCGCGCGCTTCTGAAAGCCGCGACGGACCTGTCGGATGGCGGCCTGGCGCTCGCTGCATTCGAGATGGCCGAGGCCGCGGGGATCGGCATCACGCTCGATACCGGCGAGATGCGCGATCTCTTCGCCGAGGACCAGGCACGCTATCTGGTCGCCTGCAGTTTCGATCAGGCCGAAGCCCTAATGTCGGCCGCCGCGCGTGCGGGTGTGCCGCTGCACAGCGTCGGACGCTTCGGCGGCGATACGGTCCGGATGGGCAGCAGCGAGGCGCCGCTGTCGGATCTGTCCGCGCTTTATCGCGGCGCCTTTGCCCGTGCCATCGGGGCCGCTTGATTCACCCCCGGGCGGGGATTACCTTTTTGCGAGACCATCGGGGAAGACGGAATGGCGATATCGGCAGAAGAACTGGAAACGCTCTTGCAGGCGAGCTTTCCGAACGGGCAGGTCACGATCACCGACCTGGCCGGCGACGGAAACCATTATGCGGCCGAGATCATCGATGAAAGCTTCCGGGGACTGAACCGCGTGCAGCAGCAGCGCGCCGTCTATGCCGCGCTCAAGGGCAAGATGGACGGCAGCCACGGCGAGTTGCACGCACTGGCCCTGACCACGAAGGCGCCCGATTGATGGCAATCTTCCTGGTCCTTGGTGTGATCGTGGCGTTCGGCATCGTGATGATGCTGGGTCGCGCGCGCATCGAGGATCATGACGACGATGACGACAACACCCCCGGCGGCCCGCGACGCGTTCGCGTGCGTGTCCGGTCAAACGATCAGAGGTAAGCGATGAGCGTGACGGACCAGATCCGCGAAACGATCGAGAAGAACGACGTGGTGCTTTACATGAAGGGCACCAAGACCATGCCGCAATGCGGCTTTTCCAGCCGCGTGGCCGGCGTGCTCAACTTCATGGGCGTGGAGTTCGTCGACGTGAACGTCCTGGCCGACGAGGGCGTCCGCCAGGGCATCAAGGACTTCTCGGAATGGCCCACGATCCCGCAGCTTTACGTCAAGGGCGAGTTCGTCGGCGGCTGCGACATCATCACCGAGATGACGCTGTCGGGCGAGCTGGATCAGCTGTTCGAAGCCAAGGGCGTTTCCTTCGACAAGGAAGCGGCAGACAAGATCCGCGAAGCCAACGCCTGAAAGAGGGCGAGCCGGCTGGGCCGCCCCTGATACGTTCGGCGGGT
>CAZKSE010000135.1:0-10608 GCA_964555305.1 uncultured Rhodobacter sp.
ATCGCCGCGGGCGGCCGCGTCCCGGCCGACTGGCTGGGCCGGGCGCAGGGCTTCTCGGCTGCGCTCTGGTGGGGCGATGCGGATCGCGCGCGCGACTATGCGCAGGCGCTTTCCAAGCGGAAGGGGCCGATCCTGCCGCTGATCACCGCCCTGCCCGACCGCGCACATGTCCTCAACGAGCGTCACCTCTGCGTCGATACCACCGCCTCGGGCGGCAATGCGCAGCTTCTGGCGGCGGTCTCGGGCTGATCTCAGCGCAGCGCGGCCACCGCCGCGCGCAAGGCCTCGATGAAATCGGCGCGCTCGTAAAGGTCGTTGTGGCCCGCCGGCAGGGTCTCATCAAAGACGCGCCGCGGCAGGGCCGCGCGCAGCGCCTCGGTCCGGGCCGGCGGCACGATCGTGTCGCGGGCCGCACTGATCAGCGCTACCGGCACCTCGGCGCGGGCCAGATCGGCGGCGGGCGACATCCGGTGGCGCAGGAACCAGCCCACCGGCGCCCAGGGGTAATGCGCCCGCGCCAGCGCCGTCAGCGAATCGAAGGCGGTCACCAGCACCGCCCCCTCGACCGGGCGTGCTGCGGCCAGATGCGCGGCCGGCCCCGCCCCGATGCTGAACCCGATGACAACCAGCGCCGGCGCTTCCAGCGCATCATGGATCGCCACCGCATCCTCCAGCAGCGCCGCCGCGCCGGGCCGCCCGGTCGAGGGACCGTAGCCCCGGAAATGGAACGCCACCACCTCGTGATCGGGAAAGACCTGCGACAGATAATGCGCCACCGCCGCCCCGTCCCAGGCATTGCCGCCGAAGCCCAGCAGGACCGGCGCCCCCGGCAACGGGTCACGGGCCGGCATCCGGTGGCCGACCAGCACCACCCCCCCGGGGCGCGCAACCTCCAGCCGTTCGGCGCGCGCCGGCAGCGCGGGCGACGGGCCCATTGCCCAGCGGGGAAACAGGAGTGCCGTCTGCGCCAGCGCCATCGCCGCCACCAGCGCCGCATACAGCGCCGCCACCACCAAGATCAGCTTGCCCAACCAGCCCATGCCCGCCAACATCGCAGCCGGCCCCGGCCCCGGCAAGTCATGACCTGAGACGGGCGCGGTTGCCGCGCCCGCCGCCGCATCCGCCGCCGCGCCTCAGCCCGGATGGTGATGATCGCAGGTCACGTTCGCGTTGAACGGCATCAGGATCCCGGCGGGATTGTCCCGCCAGAGCCAGACATGCTGGTCGTAATGCGGCGCGAAGCCATGCGCCTCGTCGCCCGGCGTGTCGGGGTCGTCGGCCATGTGATCCCAGCTTCGCCCGTTCAGCACCGGTGCCGCGTCATGCCCCGCGTCCTTCCATGCGGCCTCGAAGATCAGGTTCTCGATCGCGACCAGCTCCAGCGACCCGTCGGCCTGCGGCTCGTAGATCAGGATTCCGGGCTGCCACCAGTCGGTATGCATCCTACCACGCATCCGCCCTGCCCGCCGGACGGTTTTCGACGCAAATCCGTGCCGGAAACGACACAAATCTGGTATACGTTTTCGCACCTCTCACAGGGAGTCGGCGCATGACACCTTCATCGGCCACCCCCCGCCCCCCCGCTTCCGCCCTCCTCACGGCCCTTGTCGCGACCCTCGTCGCCCTTGGCGCGACCGGCTGCGCACTGGCGCAGGAGGCGGTGCCGGACTGGTCGGTGATCGGCGCGCTTTTCCGCGAACGCTGCGTGATGTGCCATTCCGCAGACGCGGCGGCGCGCGGTCTGCGCCTCGACAGCTACGCAGGCGCCCGCGCCGGCGGTGAGAATGGCCCGGTCCTGCGTCCCGGCGATCCCGCCAGAAGCGAGCTTTTCCGTCGTCTGCTCGGTGAAAGCCGGCCGCGGATGCCTTTTCTCAGCTATCCCCTGACCGAAGCCGAGATCGCCCGGGTCGAGCGCTGGATCGCCGCCGGTCTGCCCGAGGGCGCGCAGGACGCGACGGCCCGCGCGCCCTCAGCCCCGCCGCGGCCATAGCATCCCGCGCCCCTTTCCTTTGCCTCCGGTTCCTCCTATGACGGCCCGCGAAACCACGGGAGCCGGGCATGAAGGGCAGCGCCAACCTCAACCTGATGATCAAGGCCGCGCGCCGCGTCGGCCGCAGCCTGGTCAAGGATTTCCGCGAAGTGGAGAACCTTCAGGTCTCGGCCAAGGGGCCGGGCGATTTCGTCAGCCGGGCCGACCGCGAGGCCGAACGCATCCTGCGCGAAGAGCTTTCGGGCGCGCGCCCCAACTACGGCTGGCTGGGCGAGGAGACGGGCGAGAGCATCGGCACCGACCCCACCCGCCGCTGGATCGTCGATCCGCTCGACGGCACCACCAACTTCCTGCACGGCCTGCCGCACTGGGCCGTCTCGATCGGGCTGGAACACAAGGGCGAAGTGGTGGCCGCCGTGGTCTACGATGCCGCCAAGGACGAGATGTTCGTCGCCGAAAAGGGTCTCGGCGCCTTCATGAACGACCAGCGCCTGCGCGTCTCGGGCCGCTCGAAGATGATCGAGTGCATCTTCGCCACCGGCATCCCCTTCGCCGGCCGTGCGACCCTGCCCGCCACCCTTCAGGACCTCGGGCGGCTGATGCCGGTCTGCGCCGGGGTGCGGCGCTGGGGGGCGGCGGCGCTCGATCTCGCCTATGTGGCGGCCGGGCGCTATGACGGATTCTGGGAACGCACGCTGAACCCCTGGGACGTCGCTGCCGGTATCCTGCTGGTGCGCGAAGCCGGCGGCTTCGTGGCCGGCCTCACCGATGACGAGAACCCGCTGGACAGCCGCCTGATCCTCGCCGGCAACGGGCAGATATTCGAGCCCTTCGCCCGGATCATCCGAAACACCTGACCCGCGTCAATCGGGACTTATCGGAGTCCGAAATCCGGACTTGTTGCCGTCAGGTCCCCTCTTCGGCGCCGAAACTGTTGCGCACCCGCCCCCACCGTACGTTGCGCGAGGCGCCCGAAACGGCCCGAATCCGGCCGTTTTCGGCCAAACTGCCATACGTTTGCCATACGCTTGCCATACGCCTGCCATACACTTTCTGGCAGCCGAAAACGCAACGAAACAAGGCAAACGGCCCGATCCGGGGGGTGCCGGGACAGCGCCCCCCGCGCGCCCCGTCAAGGTCTCGTCAACACCTCCAACGCCGCGCGTCGGACCCGCGTGCCGCCGCCTACAGTGCCGCCGCCCGCTTAGAAGACCGCCGCCACCTCGTACATCACCGGCTCGAAGCGCGAACACATCCCGGCAATGGCACGGTTGCGCTCGCGCATTTCGGGGGTGCGCAGCATGGCCTGGAAATCCTCGCGCCGGTTCCAGCGCGAATAGGTGGCGATGCGGGTCTGCGCGTCGTTGACATGGATCGCCGCGCCGATGAAACCCGGCTGATGACGGATCACCGCATCATAGGCCGCAGTCAGTGCCTCCAGCACATCGGCGCAGGTGCCCGGCGTCATCTCGAAGGTGGAAATCACTGTCTGGCCTGGAAAATCCGGGGTGATCTGGAGCATGGCTTGCCTCCTTGCTGACCAGATCATTCTCGCACGCTTTGGGCGCCATTGCACCTGTGCGCTTACCCCCGCCCCCTCGCCGCCCTCTTGAACGCCCCGCGCGCTTCGATATGGTGTGTGCCAACCTCGGGGTGCCCGATCGGGCTGAGATGCACACGCGAACCCGCAGAACCTGACCCGGTTAGGACCGGCGGAGGGAAGGTGACAGGGTTTCCCTCCACCCCCGTTCCGTCCGTCGCAGATGGAGGATGAAGAATGCGCTACCCGACCCTTGCCGCAGGCCTTCTGGCCGCCACCGCGCTCACCACCCCGCTCGCCGCCCAGGACACCACGCCCGAGCTGATCGTCTACACCTACGACAGCTTCGTCAGCGACTGGGGCCCCGGCCCCGCCATCACCGAAGCCTTCCAGGAGATCTGCGACTGCCGGCTAAACCTTGTCGGCGTGGGCGACGGCGCCGCCCTTCTGGCGCGTCTGCAACTGGAAGGCGCGCGGGCTGCGGCCGATGTGGTGCTCGGCCTCGACACCAATCTGACCGCCCGCGCCGCGGCCACCGGGCTCTTCACCGCGCATGGCATCACCGCCGAGATGGACCTGCCGCTGCCCTGGTCGGACACGCAGTTCCTGCCCTATGACTGGGGCTGGTTCGCCTTCGTCCACGATCGGACCCGCCTGCCGGAGCCGCCCACCAACTTCCGCGAACTGATCGACAGCGACCTGTCCATCGTCATCCAGGACCCGCGCTCCTCAACCCCCGGGCTGGGGCTGATGATGTGGGTGGAGGCCGCCTATGGCGACCAGGCCACCGAGATCTGGGAGGGCCTCGCCCCGCGCATCCTGACGGTCACTTCGGGCTGGTCCGAAGCCTATGGCCTCTTTCTTGACGGCGAGGCCGACATGGTCCTCAGCTATACCACCTCGCCCGCCTACCACCTCCTGGCCGAGGATGACGACAGCAAGGCCGCCGCTCCCTTCGACGAGGGACACTACCTGCAAATCGAAGTTGCCGGCATCCTCGCCTCCTCGGGCCAGCCGGAACTCGCCCGGCAATTCATGGAGTTCATGGTGTCGGACGCGTTCCAGTCGATCATTCCGACAACGAACTGGATGTATCCCGCCGTCACGCCCGAAGACGGCCTGCCAGAAGGATTCGAAACCCTGCACCGGCCCGAAGTCTCGCTCCTCTTCCCCGATGAGGAGGCCGCGGAACTGCGCGACGCCGCGCTCGACCGCTGGCTCAACGCGCTGGCGCAATGACGCGTGACCGTCCTGGGGCGCGTCCCGGCTGATCGGCGCGTGGCCCCGCTCGTCCCCTGGCGCCGGCGCCTCCCGTTGGCGCTGGGACTTGCCGCTACGGCGGTGGTCGCGCTCCTGCTGCTTCTCAACCTGGGCGCGCTCGCCGCCGTCGCCTGGCGCGCCGATCCGGGCACTGCCTTCTTCCGCCCTGCCGACTATGCTGCCCTGCGCTTCACGCTCCTGCAGGCGGTCCTGTCGTCGCTGATCTCAGTCGCGCTGGCGGTCCCCGTGGCCCGCGCCCTTGCAAGGCGCCGCTTTCCGGGGCGCGGGGCATTGATCGTGCTGATGGGCGCGCCCTTCATCCTGCCAACGCTGGTCGCCGTCGCCGGGATCCTCGCGGTCTTCGGCCGTGCAGGACTGGCCAATCAGGCGCTCACGGCGCTGGGTTTCGACAGGATCTCCATCTACGGGCTTCAGGGGGTCCTGCTGGCCCATGTCTTCTTCAACCTGCCGCTGGCCACGCGCCTGATCCTGCAAGGCTGGGCGCGCGTCCCGGCCGAACATCTGCGCCTTTCCGCATCGCTGGGCTTTGACGGCCGCGCCATGTGGCGACATGTCGAGGGACCGATGCTGCGCCAGGTCGTGCCCGGCGCGCTGGCGGTGATCTTTCTCATCTGCCTCACCTCCTTCGCCGTGGCGCTGACGCTGGGCGGTGGGCCACGCGCCACAACGTTGGAGCTTGCCATCTACCAGGCCTTCCGCTTCGATTTCGACCTCGGCCGAGCGGCACTTCTGGCACTGGTTCAGGCGGCCCTGGGTATCACGGCGCTGTTGGTGCTCGCGCGCATCACGCTGCCGGTGGGGGCAATGACCGGGCTTGACCGCGCCGCCCCCGCGCCACCCGGTGGCAGCGCGCGCGCGCTCGACGCGGCGGCGATCGCGCTCGCCGCGGCCTTCCTGCTTTTGCCGCTGTCTCTGGTGGTCTGGCGCGGCGCGCCGCATCTATTGTCACTGCCCGCGCCAGTCTGGGCGGCGGTCCTGCAATCATTGCGTGTCGCGGCTCTGTCGGTCTTGTTGCTTGCTGCCTTCACCGGCGCGCTGGCGCTCGCCGCCCTCTGGGCGCGGCGGGTCGGCGGCGTCTTCGAACCCATCGGCCTCAGCGCGCTCGTCGCCTCACCGATGGTGATCGGCACCGGGCTCTTCATATTGGCCTTTCCGTTGATCGACCCTGCGCGGCTGGCCTTGCCGGTGACGGCGCTCGTCAATGCGGCGATGGCCCTGCCCTTCGCCCTGCGCGCCACCCTGCCCGCCCTCAAACAGGCCGAGGCTGACCACGCCCGCCTCTCTGCCTCGCTCGGGCTATCGATGACGGCGCATCTGCGCCTCGTCCTCTGGCCGCGGCTGCGTCGCCCCTTCGGCTTCGGACTGGGGCTGGGGGCGGCGCTTTCGATGGGCGATCTGGGCGTGATCGTGCTTTTCGCCCAGACCGGGGGCGAGACGTTGCCCATGCAACTCCATCGGCTGATGGGCGCCTACCGGACCGCCGATGCCGCCGGCGCCGCGCTTCTTCTGCTGATCCTCGCGCTGGGGGCTTTCGTACTTGTCGAACGGATCGTCGGCGGGAGGGAGCCGCGCCATGCTGGAACTTGACGGATTGCGCATCGTCCAGGGTGATTTCCGCCTGGAAGCCGGCCTGAGCGTCGCCACCGGCGCCCGCGTCGCGGTTATCGGCCCTTCGGGCGGGGGCAAGTCGACGCTTCTGGGCGCGATCGCGGGCTTCGTGGAACTGACCGCCGGACAGATCCGCTGGCAGGGCAAGCGCATCGACCCGCTGCCGCCGGCCGCGCGTCCGCTGAGCATCCTCTTTCAGGACCACAACCTGCTGCCGCATCTGACCGCTTTCGACAATGTCGCGCTGGGGCTTGACCCAAACCTGCGCCTTTCGCGCGACCAGCGCGCGCGCGTCGAGGGCGCGCTTGCCCGCGTCGGGCTCGAGGGTCTGGGCGCGCGCCGCCCCGCGGAACTCTCGGGCGGGCAGATCAGCCGCACGGCGCTGGCGCGCGTGATGCTGCGTGCACGGCCACTGATCCTGCTCGACGAGCCCTTCGCCGCGCTCGGCCCGGCGCTCAAGACCGACATGCTGGACCTAGTGGCCGAAATCGCTGCCGAGCAGGGCGCGACGCTTCTGATGGTCACGCACGACCCCGCCGACGCCCGCCGGATCTGCCCGGAAACCATCGTGGTGGCCGAGGGTCGCGCGACACCCCCCACCACGACCGGCCCCCTTCTGGACAACCCGCCACCCGCGCTGGCAGCCTACCTGGGCTGATCCTTCAACGGCTGACGGGCGCGCCGGTCCCCGCGCGCCCGCCCTTTCGTGCCTCGATCTCCCGTTCGGGTTACTTGTAGGCCTTGATCTCGCCCGATTTCAGCCGCGCCAGGTAGCTCTCCAACTCGCGCTTGACGATCGGCATCAGGAAATAGAGCCCGATGATGTTGACGATCGCCATTGCAAAGAGCGCCGCATCCGAGAAGTCGATCACTGCATCGAGGCTCGAAACCGCGCCAATGAAGACGAAGACGCAGAAGATCACCTTGAAGGTCATCTCCCGGTTGCGTCCCTCGCCGAACATGTAGGTCCAGGATTTCATCCCGTAGTAGGACCAGGTAATCATGGTCGAGAAGGCGAACAGGAACACCGCGAGCGACAGCGCATAGGGCGCCCAGCCAAAGGCCGAGCCAAACGCGGCAGAAGTGAGCGGCACGCCCGCCGCACTGCCATCCGCCGTCGCGATCCGCCCGGCCTCATCCAGCAGGTAGCGGCCGGTCTCGGCGTCGGTGAGAAGCTGGCCGGTGATGATGATGACCAGCGCCGTCATGGTGCAGATCAGCACCGTGTCGATGAAGGGCTCAAGGAGCGACACGAACCCCTCGGTGATCGGCTCCTTGGTGCGCACCGCCGAATGGGCGATGGCGGCTGATCCGATCCCCGCCTCGTTCGAGAAGGCGGCGCGCCGGAAACCCTGGATGATGGCGCCGATGAAGCCGCCGACGATGCCGGAATCGGTGAAGGCCCCGCGAATGATCTCGCCAAAGGCCCAAGCGATCATGTCGTAATTGGCGATCAGGATCGCAAGTCCGGTCAGGAAATAGCCAATCCCCATGAAGGGCACGACCTTTTCGGTCACCCGGGCAATGGACTTGATCCCGCCGACGATGACCGCAAAGACGATGCCCGCCAGCACCAGCCCAGTGATCCAGGTGGGAATGCCCAGCACGCTTTGCACCTGGCTCGCCGCCTGGTTCGCCTGGAACATGTTCCCGCCCCCCAGCGCGCCCAGCACGCAGAAGATCGAGAACATCACCGCCATGAACCCACCCAACGGCAGGCCGCGTTCGGCGAAACCCTTCTTCAGGTAATACATCGGCCCGCCCGAGACGGTGCCGTCGGGGTATTCGTTGCGGTATTTCACGCCCAGCGTGCATTCGGTGAACTTGGAAGCCATGCCCAGAAGGCCCGCAAGGATCATCCAGAACGTGGCCCCCGCGCCGCCGATGCTGACCGCGACTGCGACACCCGCAATGTTGCCGAGGCCGACAGTGCCCGAAAGTGCCGTCGCCAGCGCCTGAAAATGGCTGACCTCGCCCGCGTCCTTGGGGTCTGAATACTTGCCGCGCACCAGTTGCAGCGCATGGCCGAAGGCGCGGAACTGGATGAATCCGAAATAGATGGTGAAGACCGTAGCGCCGGCGACCAGCCAGCCGACAATCCAGGGCAGGTCCACCCCGATCAATCCCGAGGTCGGCAGGGTGGCGAAAATCAGGTTGACGAACCAGCCTGTGGATTGTGCGAAGATCGCGTCAACGCGATCAGCCAGTTGTGCATGGGCGGGGGCGGCAGCCAGTGCCATCGCCGTGGCCAAAGAAAACAGTTTCAATCTCATCAGGTTTCTCCTGAGCAGGTCATGGGACAATGGTCAGCGGCACCGGCGTGATCTGCGCCAGCACCACCGCGACGGATCCGAAGAGCCGCGCGGCCATGCCGCTGCCTCCCGTCCGTCCGACCACGATGCTGTCCGCGCCGACCTCGGTGGCGATCTCGGCCAGCGCTTCGGCGACATGGCCGTAGCGAATCTCGGCCTCGGCGGCGACACCGCGACCGGCCAGCTCCGCCAGGACCGGCGCCACCACCGCTTCGCGGGCGCGGGTCAGTTCCTGCTCGCGCCGCTTGTGCCGCTCGGCCAGTTCCTGCGCCGACAGGAAACTGTAGGGCGACCATTCGAGTACATGCGCCACGATCAATTGCGCATCGCCTTCGATGGCCTTTGCCGCCGCGTGTTCGATTGCGCGTTGCCCGGCTTCTGACCCGTCGAAGGCCACGACGATCTTGCGTGTCATGGGGTACCTCCTGCATTGCGCCCGACCTTCCGGGCCGGCTCAGAGTAAGCCGGGATGCGGCAAAATCGTTCGAAAACTGTCAGACCTTCGCAATGATGTACGAAAGTTGCGTCTTTTTTGCCCCGTTCGGACACGAACCGAGTGCAACGGCCGCCGCGCGCGGAAGATTGTTTCAGCCGTCGCGTCAGCCGACTGGCGCTCATCCCGCGGCGCCCTGTCTGCTTGCCCCCGCGCGCCCGCTCGCCTAAACCGCTGTCGAACGGACAAGGGAAGGCCATGGCCGATACCCATCTTCTAGAGATCGAAAGCCGCGGCAAATCCCGGCGCCTGGGCGCGCTGGCGGGGCTCTGGCCATTTCTGGCGCGCTACCGGGGGCTGATGGCCGGGGCGCTGGCGGCGCTGATCGCGACCGCGATCGTCTCGCTCACGTTGCCGCTTGCGGTGCGCCGCGTGGTCGACGGGTTTGAATCGGGCGAGTTGCAGCTGCTGAACCAGTATTTCAGCGCCTTCCTCGCCATCGCCGCGTTGCTCGCCGCCGGGACCGGCATCCGCTACTACCTGGTCACACGGCTCGGCGAACGGGTGGTGGCCGACATCCGCCGCGCGCTCTTTGCGCGCGTGATCGGCATGTCGCCGGCCTTCTACGAACGCATCATGACCGGCGAGGTGCTCTCGCGCCTGACCACCGACACGACGCTCATTCAATCCATCGTCGGCTCCTCGGTCTCGGTCGCGCTGCGCAATGCGCTGCTGCTGGTGGGCGGGCTGGCGCTTCTGGCGCTGACCTCGCCGAAGCTGACGGGGCTCGTTCTCCTGATCGTGCCCGCGGTGATCGTGCCGATCGTGGTCCTCGGCCGGCGCCTGCGCAAGCTCAGCCGCAAGAACCAGGACTGGATCGCCGCCTCCTCGGGGAATGCGTCCGAGGCTTTGGGCGCCGTTCAGACCGTGCAGGCCTTCACGCATGAGGGCCCCTCGACCGATGCGTTCAACACCGTCACCGAACGCTCCTTCGACGTGGCCCTGCAACGGGTGGCGACCCGCGCGGTGATGACGGTGATCGTGATCTTCCTTGTTTTCGCGGGGATTGTCGGCGTCCTCTGGGTTGGGGCGCTCGATGTGCGCGCCGGTGCCATGACCGTGGGCGAGCTTGTGCAGTTCGTCATCTATGCGGTGATCGTCGCAGGCTCGGTCGGCGCCCTGTCCGAGATCTGGGGCGAGTTGCAACGCGCCGCCGGCGCCACCGAGCGCCTCGTCGAACTGCTGGAGGCAACCGATAGCGTGCAGGATCCTGCCGCGCCCGCCACCCTGCCCCCCTCCGTTCAGGGCGAGGTGGCGTTTGAGAACGTGCGCTTCCACTACCCGTCCCGCCCCGGACAATCGGCGCTCGATGGCATCAGGCTGCGCGTCAAACCCGGCGAGACGGTGGCGCTGGTCGGTCCCTCGGGCGCGGGAAAGACCACGA
>CAZKSE010000136.1:0-10581 GCA_964555305.1 uncultured Rhodobacter sp.
TTTTTCGCAGGCGGGCGATGGCTTCCTTTGCGCCCTCTCGCGCCATGTCGGACATACCCAGCAAGCCGATCAGCTTTCCGTCCGCCGCCACGAGGATCGGCGTCTGCCCGGCCTCGAGCAGCCGGCCCAGAGCGGCTTCGCCCTCGGCTCCCAGCGGGATGCCAAGCCTGTCCATCAGGCGGCGGTTGCCAGCGGCGACTTCGCGCCCCTCGATGCGGGCGCTGATACCCATACCGGCGTGCTCGTCGAGCGATTCGGGCGTGGGCAGCTGACCCTGCTTGCGACCAGCCTCGACTATCGGGCGACCGAGCGGGTGGTCCGATCCGGCCTCGGCTGTCGCGGCCAAGCGCAGCAGTTCGTCCTCGGTTGTGCCGTCAAGCGCGATCACAGTGGCCAGACGCGGCTTGCCTTCGGTCAGCGTGCCAGTCTTGTCCAGCGCCAGCGTGTCGATCCGCCCCGCGCTTTCCAGATGCTGGCCGCCCTTTATGAGGATGCCGCTGCGCGCGGCCCGACCGATACCGGCGACGATCGACACCGGCGTCGAGATCACCAGCGCGCCGGGGCAACCAACGACCAGCAGCGTCAGCGCCAGCCTGATGTCCTGCGTGAAGGCGAAGGCTAGAACGGCAAGCCCGATGATCGCTGGCGTATACCATTGCGCAAAACGCTCAATCATGCGCTGGCTTGGCGCCTTTTCATCCTGCGCTTCCTCAACACGCTGGATGATGCGAGCAAGCGTGGTGTCTGCGCCGACATTGGTGGCGCGGATGCGCAGGAGACCATTTTCGGCGATGGTCCCGGCATGGACGTGGCTGCCAGGTGCCTTCTCGGCCGGCATCGGCTCGCCGGTG
The DNA here is from genome assembly GCA_964555305.1 of uncultured Rhodobacter sp. GTDB lineage: Bacteria > Pseudomonadota > Alphaproteobacteria > Rhodobacterales > Rhodobacteraceae > Pararhodobacter. Next base: position 852 of record CAZKSE010000136.1, read on the forward strand.
ATCGCGGCTTCGCTGACGGCAGCGGTGCCCTCGCTTACCTCGCCATCGACGGGGATGCGCTGGCCGGCCTTGACCAGCACGATCTCGCCGGGTTGCACTTCATGAGCTGCAACCTCTACCGGCTCACCATTGCGCAGGACGGTGGCGGTGGCCGGCGCGGCATCCAGAAGTTCCTTCAACGCGCCGCGGGTCTGCCCCATCGTCCGCACCTCAAGCCATGCGCCGAACATGAAGAGGAAGGTAACCGCAGCCGATTCCCAGACTTCGCCAATTACCAGTGCGCCGACAGCGGCGACGGTGACAAGAAGTTCGATGCTGAGATGTCTGACCAGCAAAGCTCGCCAGGCGCGTACCGCAATGTCGGAGCCAGCCAACAAGGCGGCGGCGACCATCAGAGCCGACCATAACTCGATCATGCCAAAGCCATAGCGCGCCAAAAGACCGATGGCGATCAGCCCGCCACTGCCCACAGTCAGCCAGAAGCGCCGGCGCGCTGGGTGCGCGAAGGCGCTTCTGATCTTCATAGTGACACCGCTCATCTCAACTCTCCTTTTTCAGCATCCGCGAGGCGAACCGGCCGCGCCCTTTCTCGACGCGGCCGGTGAGTGGGGTTGGTCAGAAGGCCGATGGTCTTGCTTCGTAGCCGGTGCTCCTGACCGCCTCGACCAGCGCCTCGACGCTCGACTGGCTGGGATCGTGTTCAACCTCGATCTTGCCGGTATTGAAGCGCACAGCTGCCTTCTCGACGCCCGGCAAGGCATTCAGCGCCTTCTCGATCTTCGGCACGCAGGACGGGCAGGAAAGTTCGTCGCTACGCAGGACGGTTTTCATCGCTTGAGACATGGCTTGCTCCTTTCAGCTTCGGCCAGACGGGTGATGCTGGCCCTCGCTTTCAGATATGGTCTGTGCGAGACTGCATTTTGATTGGCAAAAGCAGCAAAGACATCTTGCATGGATGCAAAGGCACAAAATTGGGATGACCTGCGCTACTTCCTGGCAGTCGCGAAGACCGGGTCGCTATCTGGTGCTGCAAGAAGGCTCGGGGTGAATCACTCGACCGTATTTCGCCGCATTGGGGCCTTTGAGACCGAGCTTGGGGTTCGTCTGTTTGAACGCCTGCCAAGTGGTTACCTGCTTACCCAAGCGGGAGAGGAGATGCGCGAAGGTGCGCTGCGGGTCGAGGATGAGATTGCAAGCCTCAGCCGCAAGGTGACCGGGCAGGATCTGCGCCTCAGCGGCATGATCCGCGTGACCACGCTTGACATGCTGGCCTTTGGTTTGCTGCCGCGCCACCTTGCCAATTTCCGGACCGTCTATCCTGGCATCGAGGTGGAACTGATCGTTGGCAATGTAACGTTGAACCTGAACCGGCGCGAGGCCGACATCGCCTTGCGGGTTGGAAACGCTCCACCAGAAACCCTGGTCGGCCGCCGTGTCGGGCAGCTGGTCTTCGCAATCTACGGCTCCGAGAACTATCTGGCCGGCAAGGGCGGCACCGGGCTGGAGCAGCATGACTGGATCGGCTTCGATACCGAGCACGCTGCGCTCACGCGACGTTTTAGTGCCTTCCTGCCATCGGCCCAGCCGCTGCTGCGGACAAATTCGATTGCTGCCGCCATCGCCGCCACAAAAGCTGGCTTGGGATTAGCTCCCTTACCTTGCGGGCTTGCCGACCTTGAAACTGATCTCGTGCGTGTGGCCGCGCTGCCGGAAGACTTCACGCTCGATCTGTGGCTTCTGACCCATGAGGATCTGCGTCAGACGGCACGGATTCGTGCGTTCCTTGATTTCATGGCCAAAGAATTGGCAAAGGAAGCATCTGTGCTGGAGGGACGGAGTTCCAGCGATGCCACGCGGACCGGATGGAAGGATGATCTTTGCTAAATACTTCCCACCGACGACAACTAGCCTTTCGCTTGAACGCGATCAAGATTCGACCCAGATTATTGGTACAAAGCTGATGAACGAAGGAGCAGATTAATGCACGGATTTGTCGATGACATCGAAAAGTTGACCGAGGAGAACGCCGACTATCGGCGGGTCCTCTATACGGCGAGGAACATGCAGTTGGTCCTGATGGCGCTACAGCCCGGCGAAGAGATTGGCGAAGAGGTGCATGACGGTGGCGACCAGTTCTTCCGTGTCGAGAAGGGGCAAGGCGAGATCCTGATCGATGGCGCCGCACACAAGATAAAGTCGGACATGGCGATGATCGTACCGGCGGGCGCGCGACACAATGTCAGGAATACGGGCGACGAGCCCCTCAGGCTTTACACGATCTACAGTCCTCCCGAACATGTCGATGGCGTCGTCCATTCGACCAAAGGCGAAGCCGACGCTGCCCACGAGCACTTCGACGGAAAGACGACCGAAGAATAGCTCGGCTTTGCCGACTCTGTCGGAAACCGGCACCAGTCTCACTGACAGGAGCCAGCGGCGACCATCGTCGAACGTTCATGATCTCGTCGCTACGGCGGGCGGCGCGCGTTGTTGCGCCCGGAAGCATAGTTTCGGCATGAGAGCCTGCGCCGCGATTAGGAGATGAAGTGGGAAAAGCATTCGAGATCGATCGTTCGTTCGTTTTGACGGTCCTGACCGTCGCTGGGATGCTTCTGGCCATACTCGCTCTTTGGCCGCTGCAGGGTGCCGCCGCCGCGTACTTTTCCCTCGCAGGTCTGTTGCTCGTTTATCTAGCGGGCGGACTGCCAGCCGCTTGGCGGGCGGCCGCCACCTTGTGGGAGGAGCGGATCCTCGACATCGACCTCTTGATGGTCGTTGCAGCGGTCGCGGCTGCGGCCGTCGGGGCGCCTTTCGAGGGCGCCGTCCTGCTGACGCTCTTCAGCATCTCCACGACGCTGGAGGAACGGGCGCTCGGCCGCGCGCGCCGGGCCATCGAGGCGTTGATGGAGCTTCGGCCGGAGACGGCACTTCGCAAGGCGCCGGACGAGTCAGTCTCGGAAGTCCCTGCTGCCGATCTTCAGGTGGATGACGTCGTGGTGCTGCGGCCTGGCGCGCGGGTTCCGGCGGACGGGGTGATCGTCAGCGGCCGGGGCTCTCTCGATGAAGCCCATATCACCGGCGAGTCCATGCCCGTCGCCAAACAACCCGGCGCCCCGGTCTTCGAGGCGACGGTCAACCTCGACGGCGTGCTCGAGATGGCCGTAACGAAGACGATCGAGGAAAGCACCGTCGCCCGCATGATCGCACTCGTGACCGAGGCGCAGGCGGCCAAGGCTCCGTCGGAGCGCTTCAGTGCCTGGTTCGGGCAACGCTACACGGTCGCGGTCATGGTCGGAGCCGTCCTGGCCTTCGCCGCGTTCTACTGGCTGGGGCGCGACTGGGAGGAGGCGCTCTACCGATCAGCGACCCTGCTGGTAGCGGCGAGCCCCTGTGCAATCGTGATCTCCGTCCCTGCCGCGATCCTCTCCGCCCTGTCGGCTGCCGCGCGCGGAGGTGTATTGTTCAAGGGCGGCGCCGCGCTCGAGACGCTGGCGGCGGTCGACACCTTCGCCTTCGACAAGACGGGAACGCTGACGACCGGCAGGGCCTCGATCACGAAGGTGGTGGCGCTCGACGGCAATGAGCGACGCTTCCTCTCGCTGCTGGCTGGACTTGAGGCCCACTCGGAACATCACAGCGCGGCAGCCATCCGGCAGGAAGCCGTCAGCCGCGGTGTTGAACCGGCCAAGGTACTTAACGTGATCACCCGGCCGAGTGCCGGCATCGTCGGCGACGACGGCGGGAGGCAGGTATGGGCAGGCAATCCGCGCCTCGCCAGGCAAATGGACGCTTCCATCGATCACCCGATGCTGAAGGCGTTGGCTGCGGACACCGAGACGGTCATCTATTTCGGGCGGGATCAGCAGGTGATGGGAGCTGTTACCATCGCGGATCAGGCCCGCCCGACCTCTGCGGCGGCGCTTGCCGCATTGCGGGAAGGTGGGGTCACCGCAATCATCATGATGACCGGCGATCGCCGTCCGGTTGCGTTGCGGATTGGCGAAGAGCTCGGATTGAAGCCCGAGGAAATCCATGCCGACATGCTGCCGGAGGACAAAGTCAGGATGGCGGGGGAGTTGGCTGCAAGAGGCAAGGTCGCCTTCGTCGGCGACGGGGTAAATGACGCCGCCGCGCTGGCCCGCGCCGATGTCGGGATCGCCATGGGTGCTGCGGGCTCCGACGTCGCGCTCCAGGCAGCCGATGTGGCGCTTCTGTCGGAAGACATGGGACGGCTCGCGGAGGCGCATCGACTGGCGCGGCGCACGGCGCGGATCATTCGGCAGAACCTCGCCTTCGCCATGGGTGCCATGGTCATTCTGGTGACGGGCGCGCTGTTCTTCGAGCTGCCTCTGCCGCTCGCAGTGATCGGTCACGAGGGCGGAACGGTTCTGGTGGTGCTCAACGGGCTGCGTCTGCTGCGGGACCCCATCCGCCGCAACGAAAACAAGTCAGCGTCACCAGATCAGGTGGTGACGGTCGACAGCATCAGCGCCCCCGTCCAACGTCATGCCTATCGCAGAAAAATCCCGCGGCGCGCGGGTTGAAGACAACGACTTCAACTCGTTTCCGGCCCAGAGAAGGTTGGACGTCAGGCCCATCCCCTCCGGCAGTTAACGTGACATCACCGGCGGCCGCTCTCTAGCGCCTGTGGACAATTAGAAGTGAACGAAGCCACTCCGTGGTGGGAGCGCCGAGCACACCAAAATCATGGCGCGGGTGAAGGTCAATCTGACGCTGGATGCGGACGTGGCGGAATCGGCGCGCGCGCTCGGCTTGAACATGTCGCGCCTTGCGGACTCGGCGATCGCCGAGTCCGCCAAGGTCGAGCGCAATCGCTTGTGGCGGGCCGAAAACCAAGCCGCAATCAACGCCTATGCGGAAGAAGTCGCGCGGGAGGGATTGCCCCTCGCCAGATACCGCAGCTTCTGATCCGGTATGGCCCAGTTCGATCATTTTCGTCTCGATGACGGGCAACTCGTCGTCGATCTGCAGACCGACCTGATCGGGATCGAGGCGACCTGCGTCGTCGCTCCCTTGCGCGAGGCCGGTCGCTACACGACGTTTCCGAGCCTGACGCCTTCTGTCGAAATTGACGGAACGGCGTGGATCGTCCGGGTGCAAGAGCTTGCCGCGGTTCCGGGCGCGGAGTTGCGCGAGCGGGCCGGATCCTTGGCAGCGCATCGCGATCCATTGAAGCGCGCCCTCGATATCCTGATCGACGGCGTGTAACGCGGCAAGGGCCGGCGACGAGGACAATGCGCAATGGGTTTCGACATATCTCGTTCAACCTGTCCACTGACGTCCAATAAGGCAAGCTTATCAAGGTGTTGCCGCAAGGCGGAATCCACGTAAGAAATGAGGGCAACGGTTGCGTTGGCTTGGGTGATTCACTCCACTGCCGGTTGTGATAGGTTGCCAGACAACCCACCAGATCGTATCCCTCTTGTTGAAATGGCTTGCTGTCTGCGCCCTGTTGTTTCCTGTCACCGCGACCGCGGAACGGATCAGTGCGTCCTCGATCTATGTTGCCGACCGGGCCAGATACACAGAGTTCATGACACTCCCTGTAGCCGGCCATAGATTGACTTGGCCGCGCTGAAACCGCGTCACCCAAACGTCGCACATGGTGTCCGAAAACCAGCATCATAGCGGTCAGCCGGATAGAACTCGGGCCGACCGCTATGGTCAGATCAGGCGGAGAGATCCATGACCATCCGGCCTTCGATCTTGCCGGCCTTCATCCGGTCGAAGATCGTGTTGACCTCGTCCAGGGACGCGGTCTCGATGGTCGCCTTCACCTTGCCGTCGCCCGCGAAATCGAGCGATTTCTGAAGATCGAGCCGCGTGCCCACGATGGAGCCGCGCACGGTGATCCCATTCAGCACCATACCGAAGATGTTGAGCGGGAAGTCACCCGGCGGCAGGCCGTTCAGCGCAACCGTGCCTCCGCGATCCACCATGCCAACGGCCTGCTCGAAGGCCTTTTCACTGACCGCCGTCACCAGGATGCCCTGAACGCCCCCGCCTGTTTCGCGTTTGACCTCGGCCGCCGGGTCCTCGCTTGTGCGGGCGTTCACGGTGATCTTCGCCCCCAGCCGCCGGGCGAGGTCGAGCTTGGCATCGTCTATATCGACCGCGACCACGTCGAAACCCATGGCGGCGGCGTATTGGACAGCCATGTGCCCGAGCCCGCCGATGCCCGAGATGGCGACTGTGTCGCCCGGACGGGCATCGGTCATCTTGAGGCCCTTGTAGACAGTAACCCCCGCGCAGAGAACGGGCGCGATTTCGTTGAACCCGATATTGTCGGGCAGGTGGCCGATGTAGTTGGGATCGGCCAGAACGTAATCCGCAAACCCGCCATTTACCGAGTACCCGGTGTTCTGCTGGCTTTCGCATAGCGTTTCCCAGCCGCCAAGGCAATGGCGGCAATGGCCGCAGGCGGTATAGAGCCACGGTACGCCGACGCGGTCGCCCTCTTTCGCGTGGGTCACACCCTTGCCCACCGCCGAGACAAATCCGACCCCTTCGTGGCCGGGAATGAACGGTGGCTTGGGCTTGACGGGCCAATCACCCTCGGCGGCGTGCAGGTCCGTGTGGCACACGCCGGAGGCCTGAATGGCGACCTGTATCATGCCGGGCTCGACCTCGGGGACGGGTACTTCCTCGATCCGGAGAGGCGCACCGAATTCGCGGACCACGGCTGCTTTCATCGTTTTTGACATCTTTTCTTCTCCCTTAGAAAAAACCAAGCTTGTTTGGGTTGTAGCTGACCAGCATGTTCTTGGTCTGCTGATAATGGTCGAGCATCATCTTGTGGTTCTCACGCCCAATCCCCGATTGCTTGTATCCGCCGAAAGCAGCATGGGCGGGATAGGCGTGATAGTTGTTGACCCAGACACGGCCCGCCTCGATCCCGCGGCCCATGCGGTAGCAGCGGTTGGCGTCTCGGCTCCAGACACCGGCACCCAAGCCGTACATGGTGTCGTTGGCCAGCGCCAAGGCCTCGGCTTCGTCCTTGAAGGTTGTGACCGACACGACAGGGCCGAAGATTTCCTCCTGGAAGACGCGCATCTTGTTGTGACCCTTCAGGATCGTGGGCTGGATGTAGAAGCCGCCTGCTATGTCGTCCGAAACGGCGGCCATACCGCCACCTGTCAGCACCTCGGCCCCCTCTTCGACACCTATGGTGAAGTAGGACATGATCTTGTCACGCTGCTCCTCGCTGGCCTGAGCGCCGACCATGGTCTTCATGTCGCGCGGATCACCCTGTTTGATGGCTTTCACCCGCGCGATGCAGCGTTCGATGAAGTCCTCGTAGATGTCTTCCTGGATCAGAGCACGGCTGGGGCAGGTGCAGACTTCGCCCTGGTTAAACGCGAACAGCACGAAACCCTCGACCGCCTTGTCGAGAAACGCGTCGTCCTCGGCCATGATATCCGAGAAGAAGACGTTGGGCGACTTGCCGCCGAGTTCCAGCGTCACCGGGATCAGGTTCTTGGTCGCGGCCTGCATGATCTTGCGGCCGGTCTCGGTCGAGCCGGTAAAAGCGATCTTGGCGATGCGCGGGCTTTCGGCCAGCGCCCCGCCGACCTCGGCACCGTAGCCGTTGACGACGTTCAGCACGCCGTCAGGCAGCAGGTCCGCGATCAGTTCGGCCAGCACCAGGATTGCTGCGGGGGTCTGCTCCGCGGGTTTCAGCACGATGCAGTTACCCGCCGCCAAGGCCGGGGCCAGCTTCCAGGCGGCCATCAGGATCGAGAAGTTCCACGGGATGATCTGGCCGACCACGCCGAGAGGCTCATGGTAGTGATAGGCCACAGTGTCCGCATCGATCTGGGACATGGTGCCTTCCTGCGCCCGCAATACCCCGGCGAAATACCGGAAATGGTCGATCGCAAGTGGAATATCGGCGGCCGTCGTCTCGCGGATCGGTTTACCATTGTCCCAGGTTTCGGCCCGAGCCAGAAGATCGAGATTTTCCTCCAGCCGGTCCGCGATCTTGAGAATTATGGTCGCCCGCTCCGTTGCGGACGTGGCCCCCCATTGCGCCTTTGCGGCGTGCGCGGCGTCGAGTGCCAGTTCCACGTCGGCAGGACCTGATCTCGCGACCTGACAGACTGTCTGCCCGTTGATCGGGGTTACATTGTCGAAATAGGCGCCGTCAACCGGGGCAACGAATTTGCCGCCGATGAAGTTGTCGTACCGGTCCCTGAAGGGCGAGACACGGACGCTTTCGGGTTTGCTCATCTCGTTCATGGTTTTTCCTCCGTTGATTGACCGGAACCTCCTCCCGGTCCGATATCAGCATGCCACAGAGGTATTGGGGGGCGAATAGAGCCAAGTATGGCTGATGGGCCGCTGTGTCTCAGCAGTGAGACAGCTGGCCGGTCTTACCTTTCGATTCCGAGCCGGCGCATCTGCCGATAGAGCGTGGCGCGTCCGATCCCGAGCATCCGTGCCGCCTGCGAGACGTTGCCATCTGCGCGGACCAGTGCGCGGACAACCGCAGCCCGTTCAGCCTTCTTGAAGCCCGTGGGGCCGTCGTCCCGACCAAAAAGGTCCACTGTCGGACGGGGTTTGATCTGTCCAGTCGGCTCAAGCCCGAACATGCGGCGCGCGGTACGGGTAGCACCGATCACCAGATCATCTCCGTCCACGGCCAATAGGGCTGTTGCATCGATCCCGTCCGGGCCTGCCATGATTATCCGCGCATTGGGGAAGGACGATCTGAAATGACAGTTCTCGATGACCTGAGCGTACTGGGACACCGTGTTAGACAACAGCCGGTTGAAGCCTTCGGTCTCGTCAACGCGCGCTGATGAGACATCGAGTGCCGCAAGAATGTGTCCATCCGCCCCGAAGATTGGCGCATCCATGCAGCTGAGGGCCGTGTTCCGCGCGAAAAAATGATCCTCGCGATGGATGGTGATCCGGCGCTTTTCGGCCAGGCAGGTGCCGATCCCGTTCGTGCCCTCGTGCGCCTCGCTCCAGTCGGCACCGGGGTGAAGACCCCAGTTGCGAAAGGTTGCTGCATCCGCATCGGCGCATCTGAGGTCGAGCACGATACCGGTTGCATCGGTCAACAGAACCCCGCAGCCCGAGGCGCCGACAAGCGCGAAAAGCTCATCCAGCTTCGGCGTCGCCATTGCGAGGAGTCTTCCGAGTTCGTCCCGGCGTCGAGCCAGTTCGCTGCATTCGATCAGATAAGGCGCTTTGTCATTGGCGGGATCAAGACCGTGATGCTCCATCGAGCGCCGCCAAGATGCCGCCAGAGGCGAACGCGCCGCGTCCGACCCGGATTCGACCACGCGGATCACCTTCTCTACATGATGCGCCTCCCGTCGCATGATGTGTCCTCCCGTATAAGGCAGGCAGCAAAGGGCGAGAGCAAAGCGCTTGGGGTTGCGCGATCCACGCCCCTCTGAGGGAGTCTTTCTCGCGGATCATAACACATTCAACGGTGATGTCACGTTAACTGGGTGTTGTCACGTTAACCTGTCGGCAATCGGCGAAGGCATCGCGTTAGTGGGATCAGGCGATGTTCGCAGCCGTTTTCCAGACATCAAGTGCCTGCAACCGATGGAAGCGGATGGTTAAGGCTGTGCGGCGGCAGGATGGGACAAAGAAGCAGTTTCGGGTTGCTGAGTGAACAGACACGAAGCGCTGCAAGCCGGGTCGTGTCGCGGAACTGGTGGAAATTTGATGGCGGCGTAATCTCCGGGTGAAC
>CAZKSE010000137.1:0-10572 GCA_964555305.1 uncultured Rhodobacter sp.
GTCGAACCCGGCGAGACGGTGGCGCTGGTCGGCCCCTCGGGCGCGGGAAAGACCACGATCATCCAGCTCCTGATGCGCTTCTACGATCCCCAGGCCGGCCGGGTCACGCTGGACGGCCACGACCTGCGCGACCTGACGCGCACCGATCTGCGCGGCGTCATGGCGTTGGTCCCGCAGGACCCGGTGATCTTTGCCACCTCCGCGCGTGAGAACATCCGCTTCGGCCGCCCCGATGCGAACGACGCCGAAATCGAGGAAGCCGCCCGCGCCGCCGCCGCGCATGACTTCATCGCCGCCCTGCCGCAGGGCTACGACACCGAGCTGGGCGAACGGGGCGTCATGCTCTCGGGCGGGCAGAAGCAGCGCATCGCCATCGCCCGCGCGATCCTGCGCGACGCGCCGGTCCTGCTGCTGGACGAGGCGACCTCGGCACTTGACGCGGAAAGCGAACGCGCTGTGCAGGCCGCCGTCGACCACCTGGCCGAGGGGCGCACGACGCTCGTGGTGGCGCATCGTCTGGCGACCGTGCGCCGTGCCGACCGGATCGTCGTCTTCGATCACGGCCGCATCGTCGCCGAGGGCACGCATGACGCACTTGTGGCCCAGGGTGGTCTTTACGCGCGGCTCGCCCGGTTGCAATTCACCGATGGTGCCCAGGCGCAGGCGCGTTCTGCCTGAAGCTGGCTCAGCCCGCTGGCCGGGCTGACGTCGCGCCACCTGCCGGGGGGCGCGATTGCCCTTCTGCACCGAAACCGCCATGCTGGGGGCAAGCGCGCCGCGGCCCCCAAGCCGCCGCACAGGGGAGGAGAGCATGACCATACCATTCGCCACCGTCGCCGACCGCGACGCCATCCAGTCGGAAATGCCCTGGGCCGAGCGCAAGGTGCCGGTCACGGTCTATGAACAGATCGGCCTGACGCGCGCCGCGCATGGGTCGCGGAACGCGATCTCCTTCCAGCTCTTCTCGGACCCCGGCGCCAAGGCCGAAACCCTCAGCTGGGACGCGTTCCACGGCAAGGTCACGCAGGCCGCCAACCTTTTCCGCGCGCTTGGCGTGGGCGAGGGTGACACGGTCGCCTATATCCTGCCCACGATCAACGAAACAGCGGTGACGCTTTTCGGCGCCATGACCGCCGGGATCGTCAACCCGATCAATCCGCTTCTGGAGCCCGAGAAGCTCGCGGGCATCCTGCGCGAGACGAACGCCAAGGTCGTGGTCACGCTGCGCGCCTTCCCCAAGACCGATGTCGCCCAGAAGGTCGCCGATGCGGTGGCGAACGCGCCCAACGTCAAGACGGTGCTCGAGGTCGATCTGCTGCGTTACATGACGCCGCCGAAAAGCTGGATCGTGCCGTTGATCCGGCCGAAGAACCCGGTCCACCACACCGCCAAGGTGCTCGATTTCGCCACCGAACTCGCGCGCCAACCCGCCGACCGGCTGACATTCGAATTGCCCAGGCAGGACCGCGTCTGCGCCTATTTCCACACTGGCGGCACCACCGGTCTGCCCAAGGTCGCGCAGCACAAGGCCTCGGGTCTGCTTTACAACGGCTGGATCGGCGCCGAACTTCTTTTCAAGGCCGAGGATGTGATCCTCTGCCCGCTGCCCCTGTTCCACGTCTTTGCGGCCTATCCGGTGATGATGTCGGCGCTTTGCTCGGGCGCCCATGTCGTCTTCCCGACCCCGCAGGGGTATCGTGGCGAAGGCGTCTTCGACAATTTCTGGAAGCTGATCGAACGCTGGCAGGCAACCTTCATCTTCACGGTCCCCACGGCGCTCGCGGCGCTGATGCAGCGCAAGGTAAATGCCGACATCTCCAGCCTGCGCAACGGCTTTTCAGGCTCCGCGGCACTGCCGACTGAACTCTATCGCCGTTTCGAGGAAGCCACTGGCGTCTCGATCGTCGAGGGTTACGGCCTGACCGAGGCCACCTGCCTCGTCTCCGCCAACCCGCCCGCGGGACAGAAGAAGATCGGCTCGGTCGGTATTCCCTTCCCCTATACCGACGTGCGCATCCTCGACTGCGCCACCAATGGCGACGTCCGGCGCGAATGCGGCATCGATGAGGTGGGCGAGATCTGCGTCAGCAATCCCGGCATCCTCGAAGGGTCGACCTATACCGAGGAAGCCAAGAACCTTGGCCTCTACGCCGAGGGGCGGTATCTGCGCACCGGCGATCTGGGCCGTCTCGATGCCGACGGCTACCTGTGGATCACCGGCCGCGCCAAGGATCTGATCATCCGCGGCGGGCACAATATCGACCCCGCGATGATCGAGGAGGCGCTGCTCAGCCACCCGGCGGTCGCCTTCGCCGGCGCCATCGGCCAGCCCGACGCCACTGCGGGCGAGCTGCCCTGCGCCTATGTCGAGCTTGTCGCCGACGCCAAGGTCACGCCGAAGGAGTTGGTGCGGCACGTCACCGACCGGATCGACGAACGCGCCGCCATCCCCAAGCATGTGGAGGTGCTGGACGAGCTCCCCAAGACCGCCGTCGGCAAGGTCTTCAAGCCCGACCTGCGCCGCCGCGCGATCACCCGCGTCTTCGACGCCGAATTCGCCGAGAAGAAGCTCGCCGTGCGCGTCGCCGAGGTCGTCGAGGAGAAGACGCGCGGCCTCGTCGCGCGCATCGAACGGACGGGCGAGGTCGACGACGCAAAGGTCGCATCACTCCTCGGCAATTACGCGGTGCCCTGGGACTGGGCCTGAAAACCCGGTCCCGACAATCCCAGCGATCCCTGCGATCCCTGCGGGGCCGCATCACTGCCCCGCAGGCGCACGACAAACCTTTCGTTGCGGTTAATTTCGCGCCTTTTTCCTTTCTTTTCAGAGGACTGGCGAGGCGTGCAAATTTGCACGCCACCCGCCGCAGGGCTCAGGGCTCAGGGATTGGCGATCTTGCGCATCGCGTTGACCAGCGTGATCCCGTGATCGAACGTCCCGTGGCGCAGGAACTCCAGGATCTCGGCGATGGCGATCGGGTTCATCATGATCATCGTGTGCGTCGCGGGCACCACGATATGATCGCTCATCCCGTCGATCTTCGTGCTCTCGACCGAGACGGTGCCGTCATTCTCGCCTTCAATCAGGATCGGCCCCAACGGGCTGATCGCCCTGTTGCCGGCGATGATGCCCAGCTCGAAGTCCGGCTCGGGCAGCTGGCTGGGGACCGAGGCCGCATCCGTGCCGAGCTGCATCACCGCGGGCCCATGCATGAAGGTCAGCATCTCCTGCATCAGGTCGTTGTCGGTGAGGTTGTCGACGATCTCGGAGCCGTGGTTGGGCGGCGCCAGCATCACGACGCGGCCCATCAACGCCGGCCGACGCTCCGTCAGCCAGGCGCGCACCAGAATGCCGCCCAGCGAGTGAGTCACGAAATGCGTGGTCTGGAAGCCGCATTGGTTGACGGCGAAGCCCACATGCCGCACCAGATGCTCCACCGGCTCGTCGGTCGAGGGATAATGATAATTCACCACCCGATAACCGTGGTATTCGAGCGTCTCGGCGATCAGCCACATCGAATTGTCGGTGCGCGACAACCCATGCATCAACACGACGCAATCGGCGCGAGCCGGCAGCGGCAGAAGCAGGAAAAGGGCAAGCAGAAAGCGCATCCCAGGAATATAAGCGCATGGGCGCACAGGCGAAAGCGGCTTGGCGCGGTGTTGACGGGGATGCCCGGGATGAGAGACTCACAATGCTGAGAAGCGCGCGAAACCCGCGGCTGGCCGTGCGCGCGTTAATCCGCCATGACGATCGCCTGCTCGTGGTCAACGCCTGGCCGGGCGATCAGAGCGATCTGTGGTGCGCGCCCGGCGGCGGGGTCGAGCCCGGCACCTCCCTGCCCGAGAACCTGGCGCGCGAGGTCTACGAAGAAACCGGCCTGGGCATCGAGGTCGGCGCGCCATGCCTCGTCAACGAATTCCACGACCCGACCAGCGGCTTCCATCAGGTCGATGTCTACTTCCACGCCCTTCTGGTTACCGGTACGCTGGACACGGCCTGGGCCGATCCCGCCGGAGTGGTCAACCGCCGCCGCTTCGTGACCGAAGCAGAACTGCGTGGCCTGCGCTTCAAGCCTGACAGCCTGCCCGCAATCGCATTCGGCCCGCCCGGCCAGTTGCTCTACGATCCGCTGGAGCAGATTGTGCGCTGATGCCCTTGGTATTTTTGAACCGGTATTGTCGCACCCACACGCCCTCCACGTTCTCCCGCCCCTCGTCGCGCTGAACCTCTGGTTCAACGCTCCTCGGGTTGGGCCAGGCTCGGGCGCTGGCGCGCCCGAGCCTGAGGGCGCCGCCTACGTCCCCGCAGAAGCGGGGACCCCCCGACATCTGTCGATAACGCAAGGAAGCTTGCACCGAAGGTGCAGCGCGACGACGGGCGGGAGCACGACGACCTGCCGCCTCTGCGCCTCGCAAATTGGGTGACGATCGGCTATTCAGACGGTGTCGAGTTCGCGCTCGGCTTCCAGCGCCGCAAGATATTGCTCGGCGTCAAGCGCAGCCATGCAGCCCATCCCGGCGCTGGTCACCGCCTGCCGATAGACATGATCGGTGATGTCGCCTGCCGCGAAGACCCCGGGGACCGACGTGCGGGTCGAGCCCGGCTCCACCCACACATAGCCGCCGTTGTGCAGCTTCAGCTGCGCCTTCACCAGTTCCGAGGCCGGCGCATGGCCGATGGCGACGAAGAACCCCGCACAGGGGATCACCCTCTCCTCGCCCGTGGCGACATGGCGCACCTTCACGCCGGTCACGCCCAGCGGCTCGGCCTCGCCCAGCACCTCGACCGGGGCATGGTCCCAGACCACCTCGATCTTGGCGTGCTTGAACAGCCGGTCCTGCAGGATCTTCTCGGCGCGCAAGCTGTCGCGGCGGTGCACCAGCGTGACCTTGCTGGCGAAATTGGTCAGAAACAGCGCCTCCTCGACAGCGGTATTGCCGCCGCCGATCACCACAACCTCCTTGCCACGGTAAAAGAACCCATCGCAGGTCGCGCAGGCCGAAACACCGAAGCCCATGTATTTCTGCTCGCTCTCCAGCCCCAGCCATTTTGCCTGCGCGCCGGTGGCCAGCACCAGCGCATCCGCGGTGTAGACCGTGCCGCTGTCGCCCTGCGCGCGGAAGGGCCGTGCGTCCAGGTCCAACTTCAGGATCGTGTCGGTAATGATCTCGGTCCCCATCTCACGGGCATGATTTTCCATCCGCGCCATCAGGTCGGGTCCCATGACCATTGCATCGCCCGGCCAGTTCTCGACCTCGGTGGTGATGGTCAACTGCCCTCCGGGCTGCATGCCCTGCACCAGCACGGGCTCCAGCATGGCCCGCGCGGCGTAGACTGCGGCTGTATAGCCCGCGGGGCCGGAACCGATGATCAGCAAGCGGGTGTGGCGAGGGTTGGGCATGGCATTTCCTTTCGGTCGCTTGGCCTCGGCTTTAGCGGCTGAGGTCCGGATTGCAAGCCCGACCAACGCACAACTGATCCGGCCGGGGATGGGAACGGCTCGCCTCCGCGCGCCATTTACATCTCTGCGCGGAGACCGCCCTCCCCCGTGACGAGTGGAAGCATGTCTTCATATTCGTTTTTCGATATATGTAAACCCGCGACCGGGGTCAATGCCACTGCGGCGTACTACCACTGCTCACGGCGAATGGCCGCTCTTCCTGCGGCAATGAAACAGAAATATAATTTCCCCGGTGCGAAACAATCTTGCGCCGCCCCCCCCAGCCTCGTAAGAACGCACAAACACCGAGGGGAGGGATGTTTCATGCCGGGCGCCAAGCTCGATCCGATCGATCGCATGATACTGGCTGAATTGCAGGCCGATGGCCGCATGACCAATGTTGAACTGGCCCGCCGGGTCGGCATCTCCGCCCCGCCCTGCCTGCGCCGCGTGCGCACACTGGAAGAGGCCGGCTACATACGGGGTTACCATGCCCGCGTCGATGCCCGCGAACTGGGGTTCGAGGTGCAGGTCTTTGCCATGGTCCGCCTTCACCGCCAGAACGAGGCCGACCTCGCCGCGTTCGAGGAACGCTGCCGCGCTTGGTCCCTTGTGCGTGAATGTCACATGCTCAACGGCGAGATCGACTTCATTCTCAAATGCACCGCGCCGGACCTCTCCAGCTTCCAGCGTTTCCTGACCGAGGAATTGCTGGCCGCCGACAATGTTGCCTCGGTCAAGACCTCACTGGTGATCCGCTGCGCCAAGGATGAACCCGGCGTGCCCTTCGACGTGCTTGAAGACCGCTACCGGAAAGAAGCCTGATCAGTTCGAAGGCGTCAAAAGAACTTTCGTTCCGCCAGCGCCCGCACGCCAATGGCCGCACCGTTCTGGCCTAATCGCGAGGTTGAACCGCCGGAAGACCGCATTCTTACTCTCTGGCCCTATCCGTGTTCCGAGCAGGCCTTGTCTTTCCGTTACCCCAGGTCAGTTTGGCCACCAAGCCTGCGCGCAGAGCGCGCGGCGCTAGGCCGCCCAACATGAGGAAGTTGTGCGCAGCACACCCTGACGAAGGGCGGGAGCACGCCCGTCCGCCAGCCCCCCGCTGCCCGGCTTCGCGCGGAAAATCGCCGCCCCCGCTCAGATCCGCAGCGCCTCGCGAGGATTGATCACCGGCAGGTCCAGCGCCTTGCCGACCGCGTCATAGGTCAGCTTGCCGGCATGAACGTTCAACCCTTTCAGCAGGTGCTCATCCTCGGAACAGGCGATCCTCCAACCCTTGTTCGCCAACGCCAGCAGGAAGGGCAGCGTCGCGTTGCCCAACGCCTGGGTCGAGGTGCGCGCCACCGCTCCCGGCATGTTCGCCACGCAGTAGTGCAGGATGCCGTCCACCTCGTAGATCGGATCCTGATGCGTCGTCGCGCGCGAAGTCTCGAAGCATCCGCCCTGATCGATGGCCACGTCCACAAGCACCGCGCCCGGCTGCATGTCGGACAGCTGCGCCCGACTCACCAGCTTCGGGGCCGCCGCCCCGGGGATCAGGACCGCGCCGATCACCATGTCCGCCCGACGGATCAGGTCGTCGATGGCCGCGGCGCTGGAATACTGCGTCGTCAGCCGGCCCTGGAAGATGTCGTCAAGATAGGACATCCGCGGCACCGACCGATCCAGCACCGTAACATTCGCCCCCATGCCCACCGCAACCCGCGCCGCCGCGGTGCCGACGACGCCACCGCCCACGACCACCACATTCGCCGGCCGCACGCCCGGCACGCCGCCCATCAGGACGCCCCGCCCGCCATTGGCCTTCTGCAATGTCCAGGCCCCCATCTGCGGCGCCAACCGCCCCGCCACCTCGGACATCGGCGCCAGCAACGGCAGCCCCCCGGCGCGGTCGGTCACCGTCTCGTAGGCGATGGCCGTGCAGCCGGAAGCCAGCAGATCCTTCGTCTGCTCGGGGTCCGGCGCCAGGTGCAGATAGGTGAAAAGCACCTGCCCCTCGCGCAGCCGCTTGCGCTCGACTGCCTGCGGCTCCTTGACCTTAACGATCATCTCGGCGCGCTCGAAGATTTCCTCGGCGGTCTCGACCACCTCGGCCCCGGCCTCGCGGTAGGCGTCATCGGTGAAACCGGATCCCAGCCCGGCCTCGGCCTCGACGATGACGCTGTGTCCGGCGCCAACGGCTTCCAGCACGGCGGCGGGCGTCATGCCGACGCGAAATTCCTGCGGCTTGATCTCTCTCGGACATCCGATGAGCATTGGGTCCTCCTCCTCTGTTGACGCATGAATCGCCGAAAATACACCGTGGGTGCTTGGAAACTGGGCGCCAATCTGCCAGTTTCGCGCAAGAACCTTCGAGGATAAACGCCAGATGGCGAACAAGCTTGCGCTGCAATGCGGCTAGACCCGATCGACCGTCGCATCCTGCACCTCCTCCAGCGTGAGGGGCGGATCTCGAACGCCGAACTCGCCGAGCGCATCGCGCTGTCGCCGTCGGCCTGCCACCGCCGCGTGCAG
This sequence comes from uncultured Rhodobacter sp., assembly GCA_964555305.1. GTDB lineage: Bacteria > Pseudomonadota > Alphaproteobacteria > Rhodobacterales > Rhodobacteraceae > Pararhodobacter. Next base: position 7,962 of record CAZKSE010000137.1, read on the forward strand.
CGGCTCGAATCCGCGGGCGTCATCCGCGAGTATGTCGCGCTTCTCGATCCGCGCAAGATCGGCAAGCCGACGTTGGTCTTTGTCGAGATCCGCCTGTCGAGCCAGAGCGACGAGGTGCTGGACGCGTTCGAACGCGGCGTGCGGCGCATTCCGAACGTGCTTGAATGCCACCTGATGGCGGGCGAGGCCGACTACCTGCTGAAGATCGCCGTCGAGGATACCGAGGATTTCGCCCGCATCCACCGCCAGCACCTGGCCCGCCTGCCGGGCGTCGCGCAGATGCAGTCGTCCTTTTCGCTGCGTACCGTGCTCAAGACCACTGCGCTCGAACTCTAAGGGCCTGAGGGTTCAGCTGAACCGCTCGGGCCCGTTCCACTGCGCCTCGTTATAGCGGTCGCCATGCGCCCAGCCGCGAGGCAGTGCGCGGGCGATCAGCTCCAGTTCATCGGCGCCCACCCCGAGCGCCACGCCCGCGGCGGCTTCGGCCAGGTGGTCGGGATTGCGCGTGCCGGGGATGGGGATGATCGATTTGTCCTGATGGAGAAGCCAGGCGATCGCCACCGCCGCGGCGGGCGCGCCGATTTCGGCCGCGGCACCGCGGAATCGGTCGGTGGCGGCCAGGTTCGCGCTCAGGTTCGGCTCCTTGAAGCGCGGATTCGAGCGCAGAAAGGCCGACGCCTCGGCCCGTGCCCGGTCGGGCAGCTTATCGGTCAGAAAGCCCCGTCCCACCGGCGAGAAGGCGACGAGCGACGCCCCGTGACGCGCGCAGCCGTCGACCAGGCCCAGTTCCGGCGCCCGCGTCGCCAGCGAATACTCCGACTGCACCGCCGCGACCGGATGCACCGCCATCGCCCGGTCGAGCGAGGCGGGCGCGATCTCGGAAAACCCGAAGGCGCCGATCTTGCCCGCCGCTTGCAAGCCGGCCAGCGTCTCGGTCACCTCCTCGATCGGCCGCTCGGCCTCGCGCCGGTGGACGTAGAACAACTCCACCCGCTCCAGCCCCAGCCGCTTCAGGCTGGCCTCCAGCGCCGCGGTCAGGTGCGCGCGGCTGTTGTCGAAATACCGCGCCTTCGTCGCCGGATCGCTGCAAATCCCGGCTTTGGTGGCGATCCTGAACACCGGCCCCCTTGAAGCCAGGTAGCGGCCGATCACCTCTTCGGAATGCCCGTTTCCATAGACGTTCGACGTATCCAGATGATCGACGCCCAGCTCCACGGCCCGGTCGAACAGGGCAAAGGCCTCCTCCTCGCTCGCCGCGCCGTAGAAGCCCGAGATATTCATCGCCCCCAGCCCGATGGCCGAAACCATCGGCCCCGCCTGCCCCAACCTGCGTGTCTTCATCCGTCCCTCCGTCTTGCCTGCCTCTGCCCGGGCGACCCGGGCGTGACCCTATCACGCAGGACCGCCCGGGCAATGGCAGACCCCCGCCCCGATGTCGGGCAGATTTGACTGGGGCTGCTCTCGGTTTCGTGATATCTTTCCGTAGCGCTCACTCGCCCTGAACTGGCTCCGCAATCCTCAGGAGGCGACCGTGGTGGATATTCGCGTTCACACCTTTTCCAACCTTTTCGAGGGGCTGCCCGCCGGCGGCCCGTTCGATCTGAAGCTTCTGGCCTGGCTGAACCTGGCCGGCATACCCTATGCGCATGCGTTCCAGGACGACACGCGCAAGGGGCCGAAGGGCAAGAACCCGTGGATCGAGATAGACGGCGAGCGCATCGGCGACACCGAGATCATCATCGAGCACCTCGGCACCCGGTTCGGAGTGGATCTCGACGCCGGGCTTGATGCGCGGGAGCTGGCCATGGGTCATGCCTGGCGCCGCACATTCGAGGAGCATTTTCATCAGGTCTTCGAATGGGAGTTGCTGGTGCATCCCGCAGGTGCCGCCTACATGCGCGAATTCGTCGCCCGCCAAATGCCGCCGGTCATCGGGAGCGTGGTCTTCCGGATGATGCAGGGCGGCATGGCCCGTCAACTGCACGCCCGGGGCATTGCGCGCCACACGCCCGAGGTGATCGAAGCCAAGGGGCGCCACGATCTCGACGCCCTGTCGGCCTTTCTCGGTGAGCGAAAGTTTCTGGTGGCCGACCGCCCGGTCGTCGCCGATCTGGCGGTCTTCGGGCAGCTGGCCCCGATGATAGTCTGGCCAATGGAGACGCCCGTGGCCCGCTATCTGCGGAGCCTGCACAACCTCACGGCCTATGTCGGACGGCTGCGCGCCCGGTGCTTCGACGCTCCGGCGCGAATGGCCGCCGTGGCCGGATAAGCCTGATCGTCTCTCGAGGGGGCTGATGGCGCGGCGCATACGCCGCGCGATGTCCGGCAAACAAGATTCAGCGCGTCAACCATTCCAGCGTACCTGTCCGAAATCGGCAAGATCGTAGCCGCCAAGGTGCTGCGCGCGCCTGCCGAAGGCCTCGCTTCGGGCGAAAGCCAGCAGGGCCTGAACCGGCGGCTCGAAAAAGTCGCGCCGCGCCATGGCCAGGTCGAAGCTTTCATCGGTCAGAAGCGGCAGGAAGCCAAGCTGACCGGCCGCGGCCCGAAGGCCCAAGCCGCAATCGGCCTCGCCCGTCTCGATCAGCGCCGCAAGATCGGCATGCGTCTCGGC
>CAZKSE010000138.1:0-10497 GCA_964555305.1 uncultured Rhodobacter sp.
TGTCGTCGTATCGCTTCTGCCCGGTGTGCAGGGCCTTGGGGGTCTTGTTGTCAGGTTTCATCGCCACTCGCTCCATTTTGCGCATTTTCCCACAGCTTTCGAGTTCCGTCTATCTGATTTTTCGCATTGCCTCGCAAAACCTGTGGACGGCGCGACACGCTGCCCGCAATCAGCATCCCGGGGCGTGATTTCCCCCGGGCGATGGCGTATGATCCCGCCCATGACCCGACTGGCCGACATACGAACACCCACGATCCCTGTGACCTGCTCTGAGTGCGGTCACCAGGGCCACCTGCGCGTGGAGGCGTTGCGCGCCGAGATCGGCGCGAACACGGATCTCGAGGAGATCCTGCGCCGCGCGCGCTGCGCCTCCTGCCGCGCCCGCGGCCAGGGCCGCCTGAGCCTGGCCGGCAGCGAGCCGATGACCAGGGAAGGCGCCTGAACAACCCGGGAGACCTCCGCCGCGCCTTCATTCTTTCACGGATCTGGCCGATAATGGTCCTGCGAAACGGAAATTCGCAGGAAGGAGGCCGCATGAAAAGCGCATCACCTTCGACCGGGATCTCGACGATCCCCTGGTGGACCGGACCGGCGCCAGGCCGGGAGACCGACACGCTCTGTATCCGCTTCGAGCTGCCTCTTCCCGATCGCGTGCCCTGACCCGATTTGGACCTTCCGGCGAGAGCCAGAATGAAAGAACCCGCCTTTCGGCGGGTTCTCCAGTTTCCGGCGGTCTGCTGTGCGATATCGGGTATCGCGGCTCGGGGGGGATGAGATGCTGCTGCCGGAAATTCGCTTGACCGCAAACCTCAGAAAGGCAGGTCGATGAAGCCGTCGGGGAAGTCCTCCGCGAAGGCATTGCGTGACCCCGCCTCGCGGCGCTCGCGGCGTGCCATGACCTCCTGGAGAACGCCGGCCGTGTCGTCCTCCCGGATCACTCCATGCCCGACAAGGACGCCGTTGAGGATCTGGATCGGATCCTGCGCGGGCCGCGCCCTCGGGGTCAGCGTGATCACTTCGGCCGCAGCAGCCGAGCGCATGACGCTGGCGGCAAGGGCACCCCCGACCATGTCGGGCGACCAGGTCGAGCGCCGCGAACCACCCTGGGCGGCCAGGTGCGAACGCATGCGCATGGCAAGGAAATCGAACCGCTCGTGACGGTTCTCGGCAGGTGGTGCCGCGCGATCGAGGGCGATGACGAAAGGGTTGCCGCGCGTGACGCAGCGGGATGCGAGCTGGCAGGCGGGAGCCGAATCCGGATCGTCCAGGCCCGAGAAAAAATTGGACTCGAGAAGGGCGACGCCCAGCGTTCGCCGAAGCTGCGGCCGCTCGGCCTCGATGAGCATGGCGTCCGTGCCTTCGTTTTTCCCAAGTGTCGTGACGCCAAGACGGCGCGCGATTTCCGGAATGACATCCCAGGAGATCCAGGATTCATATCCCTGCCAGCGCCCGGTCCCGCCGATCAGTTCCGGATTTTCCGTGCGCATTTTTCGCGCAAGGTCCAGGACGTATTGGCCGAGGAAACGGTCGGTCAGGCCGTGAATTCGAACCATCTCGCGCAAGTCGAAATCCTCGTGGTCGGAGCGTTCGGCGGGGAGTGTCATTTTTTCGCTGTCTCGTTTTGCCTTGAAAGGAGCGGCGGCCCAGTGAGTCGCGGCCTAGCCTCTTCATCCTGCGCGTGCAAGCCGGATACGATCGGGTAGCGAACGCTTGACCGGGAAGTTACGCAACAGGGGCACACCCTTACAGAACGAGAGACAACCCCCCGGCGGCCGGCGGATCGCCAATCTCCGGCCGGTATCCCGGATCCCACTCGACCGAACGCAATCGCGCGAGGAAATCAGCCACGCCCATCGCAACGCTCGGCGCTTCGTCGGTGGCCTCGATGCCCGCGACCTCATGCCACGGGTGATCAACCTCGTCGTCCCATCGGGACTGACCGTTCGCCGTCGCAAATCGCCCCTGAAGATCCTCCAGGCCGACTTGCCCCGGAATGAAGCTTGCCGGACCCGAGCCGAGATCACGATCCATCAGGGCCATGATCTCCTCGACCTGACCGTCATCCGCGGGGCCGGACAGGATGACCTGGCCGCCCTTCTTGTAGTTGCTGCCGTCCCTGTAGAGATAATCGATCCGCGTGTTCATCGAGACAAAGCTCCATCGGTTTTTTCGCATAGTGCGGCTACCCTGCGAAAATGTCCAGATGGAGAGCCGCATGACCCAAGAGAAAATCCAGATCCGCAAGGCGGGCAGCCGCACCGGCCTCGCCAGGTTTCGCCGGGTGGCCGATGCGATGCGGTGGAAAGCCGATCGTGATCTCGGCGCCGAGTTTCGTATCGACGACCTGCGCCACCCCGACGACCCGGGGCGCGCGGCCGACCGCCCGCTCCTCGTCGGCCTGCTCATCCGTGACGCGCTCGCGCCGGCCTGGTGGGGCGCCCAGCTCGACCGGGTGATGGATGGGCGGATCGAGCGCATCCCCGATCGGCATTCCGAGGGGTTGGAGCGTGAGACGGCGGTCTTCGCCGCGCTTTGCCTCACCGAGGCCGGCGCCTCGGGGTGGCGCGCCGTCGAGGGCCCCTACCATGATCCCGCCCTCGGGCCACCGGTCCTGCGCACGCATACCGCGGCGCCGGTCCACCATGCCTGGCTGGAGCACGAGTCCGGCGCCAAGCTGGATCTTGGCGACCGGGTCTTCGACCGGCTGCCGGTCACGCTCATCACCCCGGCCGACGATCGCCACACCTCCTTCGGCGAGGGCGAAGAGATCCGGGACATCTTCGCCGCAGCTGTGGCGGCGGCCTGGATTGAGCGGCTTGGCGGCGGCTTGGTCCCCGCCTTGCGACACAATGGCGCCGCGACGATGATGCCTCGCCCCGTCGTGCCCGAGGTCGACCTCGACCCTACGCCCTGACCGATCCGGCGAGATCGTGAGGAAAGGCCCGCCTCGGCGGGCCTTTTCGCTCCACGGTGGCCGTATCAGAGCCCCCGGTTACACCCTGAAACGGTCCGTTTACACCCTCGGTTACGGGCTATGTCACTGACAAATAAGCATTTTACACCAGTCGTAACGGCGTAACGTCGTAACTGCTGCGGGAGAATGTGTTTATGTGCGTGTGTGTGTGCATGCGCGTGTGTGTGCGTGTGTGTATGCGTGTGTATATATATTTATTATTCTATTACTGATACATATAGATAAAAATAAAGAAATGGGCGTTTGTTCAGTGCCTTAGCATCGTAACTTAAAGCATAACAACAGGTAACATCGTTACCGAATTGATTTCGCTGAAAGCTTTTTGAAGGATGGTAAGCCGAAACCTCCCGGCTTCACCTCCAACTCGTCGATTTTGCCCGCAAAAGCGATCGATTCGCGCTGATAATGCCAGAATTATCTTGTAAAATCAACGCTGTTACAGATTCCGCCATTTCAGGCGCGTTTCCCCCGTCGCCATCGGGCGCGAACTGATAGCTTCCAGTTTTCGCAGAGCCCGTGTATCTTGGCGTGATATGTTTTCGCACGCCGGAACCTGACCCATGTCCTCATGCGCCAGCCGCAAATTCCCAGCCGACGTCACCGCCCTGGCGGGGGTTCGGCGGTGAACGGCGGCAAGGGCGATACCGGCCGCCCCGCGCTGGCGCGGGTGCGCATGAACCCCTCGCGCACCGGCGAGGGCAAGAAGATCGACACCTGGCGCATCGACCTGCCCAATGGCGGTTTCGCAGATGTGGAGATCCGGCTGCATGCCTCGGTGAGCGACAGTGCGAGCTTCGAGGCGCAGACGCGCCATCCCGAGCTGCGCGATCTCGGCCCGGTCCGGGCGAGCGATCTCAACGACCTGCGCCTGCGGCTCTCCCGCGCCGTCGAGGAGCTGCTGGAGGCGCGCCATGGCGAGACCTGGCGCCCCGCCCTTCTCGTTGAGACCGGGGCCATCCTGCACCGGCGCAGTAAGGCTAACAGCACCGAACAGGCGCGCTGTCTCGAGGTCCGGTTCGAGGTCGAGCCCCTGCGGGCCAATGCGCAGCCGGCCGGTCAGAACATGCCCGTTCGCGATGTGCTGCGCGGCCCTGTCCGCCATCGGATCGTCGAGCGCGGCCGCTCGGACACGTTCCCGAAGGGCGAGGAGCTCGGCGAGCAGGTGCGCTGGTCGAACGAGCGCGGCACGCCCGTGGCGCGCATTCTCGTGGAGGATGACGCGGAGACCCGCGAGCGGCTCGATGCGATCGAGGCCGCCCTGCGCGGCTTCGGCGAGGCGCTCGCCGACCGACTGTCGCCGGGCCGTATCCACGACGGCCTGCCCTCTCCCGATGAGCTCGTCGAGCTGATGCGCGCGGCGGCCGACGCCCCGCGCCAGACGCCGGAGAGCGACCCCGAACCCGATTTTTTCCCGTGAGGCGGGCTCGATGATCTTTCGCTCCAATGGCGATGGCAGCGCCACCCTCCTGCCTGACACGGCGCCGGGCGGCGAGTTGCCCTGCGGAGGTGGTTACTTCGCCACGCTTGCCGGAACGGTGGCCCATAACGGCGTCCAGGCCACGGCCTTCGATGGCCGCGCGAAGATCGAGCTGGTCATGTCCGGTGCCGAATGGGTGGAGACCGGGCGCTTCACGGCGCGCGAGATGCGCCTGGCCGTCCGGATCGCCGCGGAAGATGGCGCCCTGGTTATCCCGACGCGGCTGCACATCTCGCCCGTCACCCGGCCCTTCGAGCCCGGAACGCTGGCCGAACAGGCCCTCCTGCGCGCCTGGGCCCAGGTGGGCCTGGGACAGTTCAACGAGGCGGTGGGTGCGTTCGAGATGGCGCTCCGCCACGATCCCTCGCCGCGGACCGCCGCCACCCTTCGCGCGCTGGCCGAGCACCTGCCCCGCGAATTGCCGGCCTTCCTGTTCGAGGCTTTCGATGCGATCGAAGCGCCGGAGGCGATCCACGACACCCCGAAGCCCGGAGGCCCGATCATGGCGAAGAAGACGTTCGACGAAGCTGTGGACGATGCCGTTCACGCGACGCTGGCCCGGTTCGGCCTGAAGGCTCCGCGGATGGTCGATACCGCCGAGGCGCTCAACGACGCCTTCTCGGAGATCTTCGGCAACATCGTCGATCGCGACGATCGCTTCCCTGGCGCCTCGGAGCACTGGGCGCATCGGGCCGGCAATATCGAGGGCGAGGCGGATTTCGACCAGGCGGTGGACGACGCCACCGAGCGCGCCTTGCGGGCCGTGGATCTGCGCCTGGAAACCGCGATCGACACCGGGGAGCTGATCGGCGAGGCGATCGCCGAGCGCCTGCGCAACGTCTTCGACCTCTCGGACGAGCCCGAGGATGAAGATGAAGATCTCGAACCCTGAACCTCGAGGAGAGCGCCTCCATGCCCCGTTCTGACCTGATCCTGCTCGACTGCGACGACGTCCTGCTCGACTTCCTCCCGGGCTTCCTTGGCCATGCGCGCGCCCGCGGACTGGATCCGGACCCGGCCGGGCCGGGCCAGTTCAACATGGCGCCCTGGCTGGGGCTGAGCAGTGCCGACATGATCGCGCTCATCCGCGAGTTCAACGAGGGCGAGGGCACGGGTTTCGATACGCTCGATCCCATCCCCGGCGCCGTGGAGGGCGTGCGGGCGCTGCGCGATGCCGGCTACCGGCTTCGGGTGGTGTCGTCCTTTTCCGACTGCCCGGGCGCCCATTCCCGCCGCGCGCTCAACCTGGAACGGGCCTTCGGCGCCGACGCGTTCGAGGGGCTCGATGCAACCCCGCTTGGTGCCAGCAAGTCCGAGATCCTCGCCCGGCACGCGCCCAGCCCTATGTCGACGATCTTCTGCGCAATGCCCGCGAGGCCCATGAGGTCGGCCATGCCGCGATCCTCCTGCGCGCCCATCACAACGCCCCCGACTTCGCCGCCGCCTCGCCGGACTGCCCGATCCGACGCGTGGCGGACTGGGATGATCTGCTGGCCGCTCTCGATGTCGGGCCGGCCGCGGCGCGCGTTCCCGTGGATAACTCGCTTTCGGATCCCGCCTGCCTGTAGATCAACGTGCGAATTTTTCGTAACCTGACGCCCGAAGAGCAGCACAGGACCATTGAAATGAGCGAGAACACGAACCCCAACAGCATGGAGAGCCACGACGGTTCCATCACCTCGGCCTTCGCGCAGCGCAACTTCCGTGAAGTGCGCGACATGGTGAAGAGCGGGCCGGTGAAGGTCACGATCCACGGAAAGCCCGAAATGATCATCCTCTCGCGCCAGACCTACGAGTCGCTCACGCGCGGCGCGCCGGTATCGGCGCTGACGGGGCAACCGCCCCGATAGGCGGATTTTCGCACACCCTCCCCGGCCGGACTCCGCCCCGCATGGCGCCAGGTCCGGCCGCGCGGTAAGATTGCGAAAATCTTGCAGACCCAAGGAGACTCCCCATGGCGCGGACCCCTCTCGCCCTGGCATTGATCGCCGCACTCGCAACCGCCGCCGGAGCGGCGGAGGCCGCTGGTGTTGCCACCCATAACGGCGTCAACGACCGCCCCTTTCTCGAGCTGATGGGGCGCGTCGAAGGACCGGAAGGCTACAACCAGATCACGATGTCGACGCGGCTGCGCCCGAACCGGCCGCTGGTCCAGCTGACGATCCGCGAGGTCCTCGCCTTCCAGCGCCAGGTGCGCGCTTCCGGCGCCAATTCCTCGGCGATGGGGCGCTATCAGTTCAACTACCAGACGCTCAAGCACATGGTCGACGTGCACGGGATCGACCCGGATCTCCGGTTCGACTCGATCACGCAGGACGCGCTCGCCCGGATCGAGATGCGCCGCTGCGGCTTCTACGCGCCCATCGCCTCCGATCGCCAGGTCGCCGACTGCCTCGCCGCGATCTGGGCGGCCCTGCCGCTCACCACCGGACCGAATGCCGGCCGCTCCCGCTACCAGGGTGTGAATGGCAACCGCGCCCTGGTCAGCACGGAGGCCGTCCTGCGCAGCATGCGCGCGCGCTTCTCCGATACCCGGATGGCGCAGGGGAACTGAATCCTGTGGATTGCGAAAAACCGGATCTTCCATTGACCGCCGGTTCCGGTATGATGCGAAAAACCTTTTCTCGGAGCCTTGCATGACCCGCCTCCTTGCTCGACGCGCCTTTCTCGGCCTGGCGGCCGCCAGCCTCGCGGCCCCGGCGCTGGCCGTAACCGCCAATCCCTGGGCGCCGCGGCGGCTGAGTGTCGACGAATTGGCGCGGCTGCATGCCTTCCTGGGCGATATCCGGCATTTCGTGCCCGAGGCCTCGAGCCGCGCCCAGGTGGTCGTCGATCACGCCCGCGTCCGGCTTGCCGAGCAGATGCTCTTCCGCGACCGGACGGCCGATCTGAGCCAGGACGGTGTGCGCCTGCTCACGCTCATTGCCGAGCAGATGCTGCGCCGCCGGTTGCGCATGGAGGCCGTGGGCCATCACCATTCCGACGGCCAGAGCTACCGCAGCTTCATCATCTCGCAGCGCCGCGCCCAGGCGGTGACAGCCGCAATGGAGAGCCGCCGCGTTCCGGCGCATCTCCTGCTGGCCACGGGGCTCGGCGAGAACTTCCCGATCGCGACCAATGCGACGCAAGCCGGCCGGGCCACCAACCGGCGTATGGAATTACTATTCCGTCCCGCCTGACGCCTCATCCGGCAGGACGATGACTCGGGCCCCCTCGCGGGGCCCTTCTCTTTGGCGCACCAGAAATAGAACCAGACAGCCCATATTGTATGTCGAAACAGATATACCACTATATGATGCAGGACTTCTGCGAATTTTTCACAGATACCCGATTGCGCCTTTCACAGCCTCCCGCTACAATGCGAAAAGTTAGTCAAAAGACCCTCTCATCCAGACCTGACGGAGATCCCCGATGAAAGATCACTTCATCGCCCAGCAAGACACCCCCTTCGAGATGCCGATCTCCGAGCAGATCTGGGATGCGAAATACCGACTGAAGGACCCCGAGGTTCGTGGCCCCGAGTCGCGCAAGAACCGCCGCGTGCACGACCTGACGGTGCAGGATACCTGGCGGCGCATCGCCAAGGCGCTGGCGCAGCCTGAGGCGGACCAGGCGCGCTACGAGGAGGAGTTCTACACCGCCCTCGAGGGCTTCCGTTACCTGCCCGCCGGCCGGATCACCGCAGGCGCCGGCGCCGCGCGCGACGTGACCCTGTTCAACTGTTTCGTCATGGGCACCGTGCCGGACAGCATGTCGGGCATCTTCGACATGCTGAAGGAAGCCGCGCTGACCATGCAGCAGGGCGGTGGCATCGGCTACGATTTCTCGACCATCCGCCCGCGCGGCGCCCCCGTCATCGGTGTCGGCTCGGACGCCTCGGGCCCCTTGTCGTTCATGGATGTCTGGGATGCGATGTGCCGCACGATCATGTCGGCCGGCTCGCGCCGCGGCGCCATGATGGCGACGATGCGCTGCGACCATCCGGATATCGAGGATTTCATCACCGCCAAGCAGGATGCCGCGCGGCTGCGGAATTTCAACGTCTCGGTCCTGGTCACCGACCCCTTCATGGAGGCGGTCAAGGCCGATGCCGAGTGGGATCTCGTCTTCAACGGCACGGTCTGGCGCACGGTCAATGCCCGTGAGCTGTGGGACAAGATCACCCGCGCCACATACGACTATGCCGAGCCCGGCGTGATCTTCATCGACCGGATCAACAAGGCCAACAACCTCGGCTATTGCGAGACCATCGCGGCGACCAATCCCTGCGGCGAGCAGCCCCTGCCGCCCTATGGCGCCTGCCTGCTGGGCTCGATCAACCTCGCGCGGCTTGTGAAAAACCCGTTCGAGGCGGATGCGGCGATGGATGAGGCCGAGCTGGACAAGCTCGTCGCCACCGCCGTCCGGATGATGGACAACGTGATCGACATCTCGAACTTCCCGCTGCCGCAGCAGCGCGAAGAGGCGCCCACCAAGCGCCGGATCGGCCTCGGCGTGACCGGGCTTGCCGATGCGCTGCTGATGCTCGGCCTGCGCTACGGCTCCGACGATGCCGTCGCGCAGACCAAGGCCTGGATGAAGTCGATCGCGCGCGCCGCCTATCTCGCCTCGGTCGATCTGGCCAAGGAGAAGGGGCCGTTCGAGCTGTTCGAGGCCGAGGGCTACCTGGCTTCGGACTTCATGAAGGCCATGGATCAGGACGTCCGCGACGCGATCGCCGAGCACGGGATCCGCAACGCGCTCCTGACCTCGATCGCACCCACCGGGACGATCTCGCTCTATGCGGGCAACGTCTCCTCGGGGATCGAGCCGGTCTTCGCCTATGCCTACAACCGCAAGGTCCTGCAGAAGGATGGCAGCCGGACCACCGAAGAGGTCGTCGACTACGCGGTGAAGCTCTGGCGCGACAAGTTCGGCGACACCCCCTTCCCGGATTACTTCGTCTCGGCGCAGACGCTGTCCCCGGCCGACCATGTCCGCATGCAGGCCGCGGCCCAGACCTGGGTCGACAGCGCCATCTCGAAGACGATCAACTGCCCCGAGGACATCTCCTTCGAGGACTTCCAGGACGTCTACCTGCAGGCCTGGGAGCAGGGCTGCAAGGGTTGCACGACCTACCGTCCGAACGCCGTCACCGGCTCGGTCCTGTCGGTCTCGGAGCCTGAGAAGAAGGCCGAAGAGGCACCCAAGGCCGAGGCGGCACCCGCACCGGCCCCGGCTATCCTCGAGCGCGGCGACATGCTGACCGGCTCGACCTACCGGATGAAATGGCCGGGCGACGAGAACAGCTACTACGTCACGATCAACGACACGATCGTCGACGGCCAGCGCGTGCCCTTCGAGATCTTCGTCAACACGAAGAACCTCGAGAGCCAGGCCTGGATCTCGGCGCTGACGCTGATGATCTCGGCGGTCATGCGGCGCGAGCGCGACGTAGCCTTCATCGCCCAGCAGCTGATGTCGGTGGTCGATGCACGCGGCGGCGCCTTCATGCCGGGCCAGGGCTATGTGAACTCGCGCGTCGCGGCCATCGGCCGGGTCATCGCGGGCCACTTTATCGCCTGCGGCATCCCGGTGCCCGGCTTCCAGGCCTTCAAGGGCAAGCGGGCCGACGATGTGGCGGAGCCCGAGGTGACCGAAATGCCGGCCCTGCCGAAGCTGCGCCAGCGCGAGGGCTGCCCCGACTACGGCAACTGCAACATGATCAACGAGGCGGGCTGCGATAAATGCCTGAGCTGCGGTTTTAGCAAATGTTCGTAGGCGCCCGGTGGTCGAAAAATCGAAAATCTCCGCCGGTGCAAGCCGGCGGAACACGCCCGCCGAGGGAAGTTCGATGAAAGACGAAGCAAGGCCGGGAGCTCTTGAGGTGCTTGCCGTCCTGGCGATCACCTGCCTGGTGCTTGGTGCCTACCTTGCCTTTCACGGGTGCCTGTTCGGAGCCGACGCCCCGCGGGCCGTCGGACTGCTGTTGACCATCGGATCTTCCGCGCTCGCGGGACTTCTCTATCTCGCGCACCGGAAGTGATCCCGGGCCGACCCAAGGAGG
>CAZKSE010000139.1:0-10411 GCA_964555305.1 uncultured Rhodobacter sp.
TGTCATTCGCGATCTAGAACAGGCTCCCCGCTACCGTCTTCAGCGCGCCCGAGAACATGACCATCGCGTCATGCGCGGCGAGTGCTTCGAATTTGTTGGGCGCGGTGACGAAGGGCAGGTCGGTGATCGCGGCGATCTCGGCCGCAACCTTCTCTGCAAAACCCTTGCGGGTGTTGAGCCCGGTGCCCACCGCCGTGCCGCCCTGGGCCAGTTCGTAGATATCCGGCAGGCAGGCCTTCACCCGCTCGATCCCCTTGGCGACCTGATGCGCGTAGCCGCCGAATTCCTGGCCCAGCGTCAGCGGCGTCGCATCCTGCGTATGGGTGCGGCCGATCTTGATTATGTCCTTGAACTCGTCCGATTTAACCGCCAGCGCCGCGTGCAGCTTTTCCAGCCCCGGCAGCAGCACGTCGCGGGCGTGCATGGCGATGGCGACATGCATCGCGGTGGGGAAGGTGTCGTTCGACGACTGCCCCATGTTGCAGTGATCATTGGGGTGAACGGGCTTCTTTGATCCCATCTCGCCGCCCAGGATCTCGATTGCGCGGTTGGCGATCACCTCGTTGGCATTCATGTTCGACTGCGTGCCCGAACCTGTCTGCCAGACCACGAGCGGGAAGTTGTCATCGAACTTGCCCTCGATGACTTCCTGCGCCGCCGCCATGATCGCATCGGCCAGCGTACCGTCCAGATCGCCGTAACCCTTGTTCACCTGGGCACAGGCCTTCTTGATGACCCCTAGCGCGCGGATGATCGGCACCGGCTGGCGCTCCCAGCCGATGGGGAAGTTGATGATCGAGCGCTGGGTCTGCGCGCCCCAGTACTTGTCGGCCGGAACATCGAGCGGGCCGAAGCTGTCGGTCTCGGTGCGGGTGGCGGTCATCTGCGTCTCCTCGATGGTTCGGCGCTTTCTCTAGTGAGGGTGGGGCGGGAAATCAATCGCGCGTGAAGCGCCTTGCATATGTCTTCTTTACAAAACCGGATTTTTGGTTATATAGGCTCCATGACCGATCAAGACGATTCCTTTGTCCCGACCGTGCGTGCCATGGCAGCGCTTGGCCATGATGCCCGGCTCGCCCTTTTCCGGCTGCTGGTCCAGGCGGGCGAGGAGGGGATGATCGTGGGTGAGATCGGGGCGCATCTGGGTCTGGCGCCGTCGACCTTGGCGCATCACCTGAACACGCTGGTCGCGGCAGGGCTGGTGGTTCAGGAACGGCGTGGGCGCGAGGTTCTGAACCGCGCCGACTACGCGGCCATGCGCCGCGTCCTGGCGTATCTGACCGAGAATTGTTGCGCGGGCATCGCGCCGCGCATCGACGCCGCCTGAGTTTTTTTGGCCGAATATAACGGCAAAACCGGAGATACGGAAATGACTGACGCAACCCCGGTCCACACGCCGATCTGGCGGCGGGCAGCTTTCTGGGGGGGGCAGCGGGTCTGGCTTGCCTCTGCCGTGATCCTGAGCGCGGTGCTCCTCTACGATCCGGGCCAGGCGGCGTCTTCGGCGCTCTTTGTCCTGACCGCTCTCGTGAAGATTGCTCCCTTCCTCGCGCTTTCGGTCGTGATGGCTGGTTGGGCAGGGGCCACCGGGGCCGATGGGTTGATCGCGCGCGCCTTTAGCGGGCGGCCGGCATCGATGATCGCGATGGGGGCGCTGGCCGGGGCGCTGTCGCCCTTCTGTTCCTGCGGGGTGATCCCGCTCATTGCAGCGCTCCTTGCGATTGGCGTACCGCTGGCGCCGGTCATGGCCTTCTGGCTCGCCTCGCCGCTGATGGACCCGTCGATGTTCATGCTGACCGCGGGCGTGTTGGGGCTGGAGTTTGCCATGGCAAAGACCGTCGCCGCCATCGTCCTGGGGGCGGCGGGCGGCTGGGTCGTGCATCTGGCAATGGGGGCAGGGGCCTTCGCCGACCCGCTGCGCCCCGGGATCGGCGACGGCGGCTGCGGCGGCAGCCGGGTGCGTGCGCCGCGCCCCGTCCTCTGGCGGTTCTGGTCGGACCCGGCCCGCGTGCAGAGGTTCCGCGCCGATGCGACCTCGATCGCGCTTTTTCTGGCCAAGTGGCTGACGCTTGCCTTTCTGCTGGAAAGCCTGATGCTGGCATTTGTCCCGGCAGAGGTGGTGACGGCGGTGCTCGGCGGGCAGGGGCTTGCCCCGATTGCGACGGCAACGCTGGTCGGTGTGCCAGCCTATCTGAATGGCTACGCCGCCCTGCCGCTGATCGGGGGGCTCATCGGGCAGGGGATGGCGCCGGGCGCGGGCATGGCCTTCCTGATCGCAGGGGGCGTGACATCGATCCCCGCGGCCATTGCCGTCTGGGCGTTGGTCCGGCCGCCGGTCTTTGCCCTCTATCTGGCGCTTTCACTGTTCGGGGCCTTTGCGGCGGGGGGCCTTTACCAGCTCTGGCAGCTGATATGAGACCGTTCAGCCACAGGTTGTGACCCCCCAAGTCTTGCGCATGGCCGACGTCGGTGGTCTACTGCTGGATCAATCAGAACAAACGACTCGAGCAGCAAATGTCCGACCTCCTCGCCGGCGCGACCGACAGCTATGATGCCCATTCCATCGAAGTGCTCGAGGGGCTGGAGCCGGTGCGCAAGCGCCCGGGGATGTATATCGGCGGCACTGACGAACGCGCGCTTCACCACCTGGTGGCCGAAATCCTCGACAACTCGATGGATGAGGCCGTGGCCGGCCACGCCAGCCGCATCGAGGTCGAACTGCACGCCGATTACACACTGACGATCCGCGACAATGGCCGCGGCATCCCCATCGACCCGCATCCCAAGTTCCCCGATAAATCGGCGCTCGAGGTGATCCTGTGCACGCTGCACGCCGGCGGCAAGTTCTCGGGCAAGGCCTATGAGACTTCGGGTGGTTTGCACGGGGTAGGCGCTTCGGTCGTCAACGCGCTCTCGGACCACATGCGGGTCGAGGTGGCGCGCAATCGCGAACTTTATGTGCAGGAATTTTCGCGCGGCAAACCCCAGGGGCCGGTCTCGAAGGTCGGCCCCGCGCCCAACCGGCGCGGCACCACCATTACCTTTCATGCCGACGAAGAGATTTTCGGCCATCACCGTTTCAAGCCCGCGCGGCTGTTGCGGATGGCGCGGTCAAAGGCCTACCTCTTTTCAGGCGTGGAGATTCGCTGGAAATCGGCGGTGCCCGACGGCGACACGCCGATGGAGGCCACCTTCCACTTCCCCGGCGGGTTGGCGGACTACCTGAAGGAGCAGTTGGGCAGCGACCAGACCTATGCGGAGAAACCCTTCTCCGGTCGCGTCAGCTTTCAGGAAAAGTTCGGTGTGCCGGGCCAGGTGGAATGGGCGGTCAACTGGACGCCGGCACGCGATGGCTTCGTGCAATCGTACTGCAACACGGTTCCGACCCCCGAAGGTGGCACACACGAGGCGGGTTTCTGGTCGGCGATGCTGAAAGGAATCCGCGCGCATGGCGAGCGTGCCAGCAACCGCAAGGCCGCGCAGATCACGCGCGAGGACATGGCCGCGGGCGGTTGCGCGCTGGTCTCCTGTTTCATCCGCGAGCCTGAATTCGTCGGCCAGACCAAGGATCGGCTGGCCACGGCCGAAGCCGCGCGGCTGGTCGAGGGCGCAGTCCGCGACCATTTCGACAATTGGCTCGCCGCCGATCCGAAATCGGCGGGCGCGATCCTTGACTACCTCGTCCTGCGGTCGGAAGAACGCCTGCGCCGCCGCGCCGAAAAGGAGACCCAGCGCAAGACCGCGACCAAGAAGCTGCGCCTGCCGGGCAAGCTGGTCGATTGCTCTGCCACCGGGCGCGACGGGACCGAGATTTTCATCGTCGAGGGGGACTCGGCCGGCGGCTCGGCCAAGATGGCCCGCGACCGGAAGACACAGGCGCTGCTGCCGCTCAGGGGCAAGATCCTCAACGTCCTCGGGGCTGCCTCGGGCAAGATGGGCCAGAACGCCGAGATCAGCGATCTCTGTCAGGCGCTGGGGGTGGGGCTGGGCAACAAGTTCCGCCTCGATGATCTGCGCTACGAGAAGATCATCATCATGACCGACGCCGATGTGGACGGCGCGCATATCGCAGCCCTGCTGATGACCTTCTTCTTCACCCAGATGCGCCCGATGATCGATCACGGCCATCTCTATCTGGCGTGTCCACCGCTCTTCCGCCTGACGCAGGGCGCGAAGCGGATCTACGCGCTCGATGAGGCCGAGAAGGAAGAATGGCTTGCCAAGGGTCTGGGCGGCAAGGGCAAGATCGAGGTCAGCCGGTTCAAGGGCCTTGGCGAGATGGACGCCAAGGATCTGAAGGAAACCACGATGAACCCGGCCACGCGCAAGCTGATCCGCGTCTCGATCGACGAGGATGAGCCGGGCGAGACCAGCGACCTCGTCGAGCGGCTGATGGGCAAGAAGCCCGAAATGCGCTTCCAGTACATCCAGGAAAACGCGCGCTTCGTCGAGGATGTGGACGTCTGATCTGCGGACCGAGCGTCGTTCCGCGGCACTGTGGAGATGGTTGTTTTCAGGTTAACATCTGAAAGATTTATTTTGTTACCAATTGCTTGAGAGGATGTGCGCCAGCGCACGCGGCGCATTTTCAGCGCAGATGGGCGCGTTTTCGGCCGCTAGACATGCAGCTCGCTCGGACCATCGAACTCAAAGACCGCGATCGAGATATCGTCCGGAAAATCCTCGGTCCCGGCCCAGATCGAAAGTTCGGTCAGCACGCCCTCCGGCAAGGCGCCGCCGCGCAGATGCCCTTGCCGCGTCAGAATGCGCGTCAGCCCCTCATGCCCCAGTTCCACGCCCTGTGGGTCAGGGCATTCGGTGATCCCGTCCGAAAGAAGAATCAACCGCTCGCCGGGTTCCAGAACCGTCTCGAACCCGTCATAGTGGGCGCCCTCGATCAGCCCCACCGGCAATCCGCCTTCTCCCAAGAAACTCAGCCGCCCGTCGGCATGCTGCACCACCGGATGCGGATGCCCCGCCTGCACCATCCGCACGCGCCCGGTGCGCTGGTCGATCTCTGCATAGGCCAGGGTCAGGTAACGCTCGGTCTCGATCTCTGAGAGAACGAGCGCATTCATCGCCGCGGCCACGGAAGCCGGGCACCGACCCGTCGGCCCCCCGGCGCCCGGCGCTATGGCGATGTTATGCTCGGCCGAGGCACCGGACAATAAACCCGCTACCCGCGCCGTCATCAGCGCCGAGGCTACTCCGTGACCCGAGACGTCGAAGGAATAGAGCCCGATCAGGTTGGCATTGATCGCAAAGCAGCCAACCATATCCCCGCCGATATGCCCGCTCGGCCGCAACAGCATGCTGGCGAGCCCCCCCTGGAACCGCCGTTGCCGCTCGCGCAGGAGCGACAGTTGGAGTGCCCGCGCCTCGGTCAGGTCGCGATCCAGCGAATCGTAGAGCGTTCGCAGCTGCTCCAACGCGTCGGTCAGAAGCTGGTTGTTGGCGCGCAGTTCCCGCTCCATCGCGAGCACCCGCTCACCGGCACTGATCCGCGCGCGCAATTCGCCCGAGTCAACCGGCTTCGACAAGAAGTCATCGGCGCCAACCTCCAACCCCTCGGCCACGGCGGCCTTGTCCGATTTCGACGTGAGGAGGATGAAGTAGACATACCGATCCGAGTCGATCCGGCGCAGGGCGCGGCAGAAATCGATCCCGTTCATTCCCGGCATCATCCAGTCCGACAGGATCAGGTCGATCTCTATCTGCCGGCACATGGCAAGCGCCTCCTCGCCCGACGCGGCTTGCAGGACATTGAAGCCCCAGTTGCGGATACTGGTCGAAATCACATGGCGCTGGGTTCGCGAATCATCGACCACGAGCACGTTGCGGATCGCTCGGGTGGTATAGTCGTAATCGGTCAGATCGACCTTGGGCAGCGCTGCGGTCACCGGGATCACCTAGCTTGGTTTCGACATGTCTGGGAAAGTGGCGTTAAGAACTGCTGAACCCGAAAATTGTATTTGCTTTCATTGTTCTGGTTTTTTTCACTCGGGGGTTGTATCGTGCCCCGACGGCGAAATGCGGAGGGCCGCGATGATCAACTGGTCGCATGTCGACGAGCTCAGGACCGAGATGGACGAGGCGTTCGACGAGGTCGTCGAGATGTTCCTCGAGGAAGCGGGCGAGGTGATCGCCCGGCTCGAGACTGCGCCGGAGCCGTCGCGCTATCAGGCCGATCTGCACTTCCTGAAAGGGGCGGCGCTCAACCTGGGTTTCGATCGCTTCGCGGAACTCTGCGCCGAGGGTGAAGCAACCGCCGCCGCCGGCCAGCCCGAGACGGTCATACTTGCCGAGATCACAGAGTGTTACCACGCCTCGGTGCGAGAGTTGCAGAAAGGGCTGGCGATCCGCGCTGCCTGAACGCAGGGGCTCAGACCAGAAAGCCCGCGAGCGTCTCGTCGAGCGTGATGTCGCGATAGGTGAAGCCCGCCGCGTCCATCCGTGCAAAAAGCCGGGCGAAATGGGCCGCGTCGGTCGTCTCGATTCCAATCAGCACGGTGCCGAAGTTCCTTGCCGATTTCTTCAGGTATTCGAACCGCGCGATGTCGTCGTCCGGGCCCAGTATCTCCAGAAAATCACGGAGGGCGCCGGGGCGCTGCGGCAACCTGAGGATGAAGTACTTTTTCAGCCCGGAATAGCGCATCGCGCGTTCCTTGACTTCGGGAAGGCGTTCGAAATCAAAATTGCCGCCCGAGGTCACGCAGACCACGGTTTTGCCGCGAATCACTTCCGCGAGGTCAGGCAGGGCATCGACGGCCAGCGCGCCCGCGGGTTCCAGCACGATGCCCTCGACATTCAGCATCTCCAGCATCGTGACGCAGATCCGGTCCTCGGGAGCCTGCAGAAGATCGGCGGGGTTTATGTCTGCCAGATGGGAGAAAGTCTGCGCGCCGATCCGCGCGACGGCGGCGCCATCGACGAAACTGTCGACGCGCGGCAAAGTGATGGGTTCACCCGCCTCCAGCGCTGCGGCAAGGCTGGCCCCGCCGACCGGCTCGACGAACCGAAAGGCGCAAGATGTGGACTGGGTGTTCAGATACTGCCTTACGCCAGAGGCCAGCCCGCCGCCGCCCACGGGCAGGACCACAAGATCGGGCATCCGGCCCAACTGCTCCAGAATCTCCACGCCGACGCTGGCTTGACCCTCGATCACATCGACATCGTCGAAGGGCGAGAGGAAATGCCCCCCGCTTTCGGCGCAATAATCCTGTGCCGCAGCGAGGGCACGGTCGAAATAGTCGCCGGTCAACCGGATCTCGATCGTGCTGCCGCCAAAGGTGCGGGTCTTGGCGATCTTCTGTTGCGGGGTCGTTATCGGCATGAAGATGACGCCTTGTACGCCGAAATGGCGGCAGGCATAGGCCACGCCCTGCGCATGGTTTCCGGCACTGGCGCAAACGAAAATACGTTGTTCCGGCTTCTGCGAGAGCACCTTGCGCATGGCATTGTAGGCGCCGCGCAGCTTGTAGGAGCGGACCGGCGTCAGGTCTTCTCGCTTGAGCCAGACATCGGCGCCGAAGCGTAGACTCAGATGGTCATTGCGCTGCAGCGGCGTCGGCTCGAAAAGGGTACGCAGCGCATCGGCGGCATGGCGGGCGGCGGTGGCAAAATCACTCATGCACCCATCTACGGTGGAATGCTGGCTTTGGGAAACCGGATTCTCGGCGTCAGCCGGGTTTGCGGAGGTAGACATAATATGCGCCGCTGCCGCCGTGGCGATGATGCGCCTCGCGCACTTCCAGGACGGCCGAGGCAAGCGGGCCGCTGCGCAACCAGCGTGGTACCTCGATCTTGAGCGCACCGGGGCGGCGCGGAATGGGTGCCAGGTCGTCGTCTGGGCGCGTGCGGCCCTTGCCGGTGATGACCAGCACGAGCCGCAGGCCCCGGGCGCGCGATGCCTTGATAAAGCCGGACAGCGCCGGCTGTGCCTGGGCAAGGGTCAGCCCATGCAGGTCGATCCGCGCTTCGGGGTCGAGCTTGCCGCGCATCAAGCGGGCGTGTTTGCGACGTTCGATACGCACCGGGGCATGGGCAAGTTCGGTCGCTACGTCGGGCGCAAGATCCACCGCTAATCGCGGAAAGGACGTTGACGGGGCGGGAAGCGCCGTGGCGGTCCGGGTTCCGGATCGGGCCCGCGGCGGTGGCGCACCAGGGTCCGCAACCGGGCCACGGCGGTCTGCGACGTTAGGGTCAGGGGCGGGTTTCAGGCGCGTTGTCGTCTGGGCGACGCGTTGCCAGATCTCTCGATCCTCGTCGGTCAACCGGCGCGGCATGGCATCCCCCTTGCAGCCCCCCGCCGCCCGTTGCGGGCGGGGCAGGGATCAGCCGCCGGTAGCGACCAGCTTCCAGTTCGGATTGTCCGAGCCCATGGCGCGCGCGAAGGTCCAGACGTCACGCTGCTGCTTGATCGTGTTGGGATCGCCTTCGACGATGTCGCCATCCTTGTTGCGCACCACCGAGGTCAGTTCGCCCACGAAACGGACGGTGATCTCGGCCTCGCTCCGGTCCGCATCGAAGGCAGCGTCGGCCAGTTCGACCTCGCGCACGCCGACGAAGCTCGCTTCGACCTTCAGGCCCTCACGCTCGCGTAGCTGGACGACTTCGTCGAAGCTCTCGAAGACATCTCGCGACAGGAACGGCACCAGTTCGTCCATGTTGCCCTGCTCGAAGCCCATCAGGATCATCTCGTAGGCACCCCGCGCCCCTTGCAGGAACTCGGTCACGATGAAGTCGGGCTCGATCCGCTTCATCTCGGCCAAGGCCTTGGCCTGGGGCGAGCCCGCGGGAACGTGATCGGTGATGTCGTCGTCGGCTCCGCCTTCGATCACATCAAAACTGCGCCGGCTCTGGTCACTTGCGCCGGGTAGCGGTTCGGGCGGACGCTCGTAGCCTTCACGAGTACCCAGCACACTTCGCAGCCGCAGAATCAGAAAGACGGCTATTCCGGCCAGTACGAGCAGTTGAATCACGGCAGAATCCATTGTGTCCTCGAAAGGGGGGCGCAACGTGTTGCAAGCGTTGTCCTGCTATGTAAGGTGCCAGTGCGGGCAAGTCCACCACAAGCGCCGGGAAGGAGCGCCGAGATGCCGTTGGTGCTCATCTTTCTGATCCTTCCGCTTGTCGAGATAGCGCTTTTCATCGTGATCGGGGGGCAGATCGGCCTGTGGTCGACGCTGGCGCTGATCATTCTGGGCGGGCTCTCGGGCGTTCTGATCCTGCGCGCCAATCAGGCACGCGCGATGCAGGTGATGGAGCGCGGGTTACGCGGCATATCTCCGGGCACATTCCTGGCACAGGGCGCATTTCAGGTCGTCGCCGGTATTCTTCTGATCCTGCCGGGTTTCCTGACCGATACGATCGGACTGCTGCTTATGATCCCGCCGCTACAGCGCGCCATCCTGGCATGGGTCCGTGCAAGGGTCGAAGTGCGCGAAGTGCATATGCGCACTGCTCCGCAGGGCTCTGGGGACATCATCGAAGGGGAATACCGGACTGACGATTCATCCGGCCGCCCACAGTCTCACGATGACCGTATCGAGGGACCCGACCCGGATCGACGCGGCCATTGAGGCACCGCGTCCGACCTGCTAGAGAAACGCCGAAAAGTTATTCAAGCAGGAGGGCCTCATGGCCGAGAATGGCAAGGCAGACGGCAACACCGCGGCGGCGCAGCCGGGTGCGCAGGGCGCGGCCCAACAGCCGCAGGTCAAGGTGCAGGTTCTGGCGCAGTATGTGCGCGACCTGTCCTTCGAGAACGCGCTGGCCCAGGGCAACATGACGGCGCCGCAGGGTCAGCCCGACATTCAGGTCCAGGTCAGTCTGGACGCGCGCAAACGCGAGACCGAGCACCAGTTCGAGGTGATCAGCAAGTATCGCATCGAATCGAAGACGAAAGACGAGGGCAAGACACTGTTTCTGGTCGAACTGGAGTATGCTGGCGTCTTCCATGTCGAGGGCGTGCCGCAGGACCAGATCCATCCCTTTCTGCTCATCGAATGCCCGCGGATTCTCTTTCCCTTTGCGCGCCGGATCATCAGTGACGTGACCCGCGATGGCGGGTTTCCTGCACTGAACCTGGATCTGATCGACTTCATGGCACTTTACCGGCAAGAACTGATGCGCCAGAGCCAGAAGGCCCAGGCGGCGGGCGGTGCGCCGGCAGGAAACCCGCCAGTTGCCTGACGCGGGGGTGTGATCGGACGAAACTGCTGACAGGGGCCGCTTTTAGCGGCCCTTTTTCATGTGACACGAGCTCGGGGGCGAGTTGTGAACGCTCTTGCCCGAGGCTGGAGCGCAAGTGCTGTCCAACCTTCCGACGAGAGGCCCGATCCCTTGAGCGTCTCTGTCGAAAGTGTTTCGAGCTGCTGTGTGCCGCTGTTATCGCGCGGTCAAATGCGCC
>CAZKSE010000140.1:0-10303 GCA_964555305.1 uncultured Rhodobacter sp.
CGTTCGAGGCGTTCCTGCTGGAGGCGCTCAGCGATTTCCAGGTCACCATCCCCGAACTGGGCACCGTCAAGGCGCCGGAAGCGCCGATCGTCATCCTGACCTCGAACCGCACGCGCGAGGTGCATGACGCACTCAAGCGCCGCTGTCTTTACCACTGGGTCGACTACCCCGGTTTCGATCGCGAGATCGAGATCCTGCATGCCCGCGCGCCCGAGGCATCCGATCTGCTCAGCCGCGAGATCGTGGCCTTCGTCCAGCGTTTGCGCACCGAGGACCTGTTCAAGAAACCCGGTGTGGCCGAGACGATCGACTGGGCCAAATGCCTGCTGGCGCTCGACGTGCTGACGCTCTCGCCCGAGGTCATTTCGGACACGTTGGGTGCGATCCTTAAGTATCAGGACGACATCGCCCGTCTGCAGGGTCTGGAGGCCAAGCGCATCCTCGACGAGGCGCGCCGATCGCTGGAACCTGCCTGATTCGCGTCGTTCCCAGATATCCCACGGCGGCCCGGAGGCGTGAGCCCCCCGGCCGCCGCGGCCAGGAACCCAGCCCCAACCTCGGCCCCGCGTGATGCCCAGCCACCCCGACCTTCCCCTGCCCGAGGACGGCAAGCTCGTCCACAACATCACCCATTTCGCCCGCGCCCTGCGCCGGGCGGGGCTGCCCATCGGGCCGGGCCGCGTGCAGACGGCGATCGAGGCGGTGGCGGCGGCGGGGTTCACCGAGAAGATCGATTTCTACTGGGTGCTGCACGCCTGTTTCGTCAACCGCCCCGAGGAACGCGCGGTCTTCAACCAGACCTTCCGCCTCTTCTGGCGCGATCCGCGCTACATGGAGCACATGATGTCCCTTCTGCTGCCCGCCATGCGCGGCGTGCAGGAGGAAGAGGCCGCCGCCGATGCGGCCAAGCGCGCGGCCGAGGCGCTTCTTGCCGATGCCGAGATGCCGCCCACCCCCGACCTGCCCGAGGGCGAGGACGAGGAAATCCCGATCGAGGTGGATGCGACCGCCACCGCCTCGGCCGAAGAGCGGTTGCGGAACCTCGATTTCGAACAGATGTCCAATGCCGAGATGGCCGAGGCCCGGCGGATGCTGGCGCGGCTGTCGCTGCCGGTGACGCCGCTTCTGACCCGGCGGCTGAAGCCCGACAATCTGGGCCAGCGCCCTGATTGGCGCCGCACACTGCGCCAGTCGTTGCGCACCGGCGGCGAGATCGCCGCCATCGCCCGGCGCCGGCCGGCGACGCGCTGGCCGGCGTTGGTGGTGCTGTGCGACATCTCGGGCTCGATGGCGTCCTATTCGCGGATGGTGCTGCATTTCGTCCATGCGGTCGCCAACCGGCGCGGCCAGGGCTGGGCCAAGGTCCATGCCTTCACCTTCGGCACGCGGCTGACCAACATCACCCGCCACCTGCGCCAGCGCGATGTCGATACCGCGTTGGCCGCCGCCGGTCGCGAGGCACAGGACTGGCAGGGCGGCACCCGCATCGGCGAGAGCCTGCACGGCTTCAACCGCGACTGGTCGCGCCGGGTCATGGCGCAGGGGGCGGTGGTGCTCTTGATCACCGACGGGCTGGACCGTGGCGCGCCGGCCGATCTGGCCCGCGAGATGGAGCGGCTGCGGCTCTCGGCCCGGCGGGTCGTCTGGATCAACCCGCTTCTGCGCTGGGACAGGTTCGCGCCGCGGGCGCAGGGCATCCGCGCGATGCTGCCGCATGTCGATACATTGCGCGCGGGACATTCCATCGCGTCGCTCGAGGCGCTGGCTGAGGCGCTCTCGGACCCGAAGGACCGGGGCGAGAAGGCGCGCCTGATGGCGATGCTGGGCGACGACGGCTGAGCGAGTCGCCCCGGCGTGCCCCGCGCGGGGCTGCGGCTCGGGGCTGACTGCGGGGTGCTTCGCGGGGCGCGGATTCGGAACCCCGGCGCCGTGCTGCCCGTTTACCGACTGGCCCTGTCGCACCGTCAGGCCAAGGTAACGGAGGCCGTCATGCCAGAGAAAACCGCCCGTCTCTATCGGATGGAGACCGATGATCATCGCTGTCCGTTCGGGTTGAAATCGCGGCATCTGCTGCGCAGCCAGGGCTTCGAGGTCGAGGATCATCCGCTGCGCACGCGCGAGGAGACCGAGGCCTTCAAGAAGGCCGAAGGGGTGGAGACCACACCGCAGACCTATATCGACGGCGAACGCATCGGCGGCTACGAGGACCTGCGCCGGCATCTGGGTCTTTCCGTCCCCGACCCGGACGCACCGACCTATCGCCCGATCATTGCCATCTTCGCGACCGCCTTCGCGCTGGCGCTTGCGGTGGTCTGGCTGCGGGGCGTCCCGATCCTGTCTCTGGCGCTGCTGGAGCATTTCGTGGCCCTGAGCATGGTCTTGCTGGGGCTTCAGAAGCTGAAGGATGTCGAAGGCTTTTCGACCATGTTCCTCAACTACGACCTGCTGGCGCGGCGCTGGGTGCCTTACGGTTATGTCTATCCCTTTGCCGAGGCGGGCGCGGGGGTGCTGATGCTGGCGGGTGTGCTGATCTGGCTGGCCGCGCCCGTGGCCCTGGTCATCGGGACGATCGGCGCGGTTTCGGTGATCCGGGCGGTCTGGGTCGAGAAGCGCGAGCTGCGCTGCGCCTGCGCGGGCAGCGGGACGAACGTGCCGCTGGGGCCGGTTTCGCTGGCCGAGAATGCGATGATGGTGGCGATGGGCTTGTGGATGTTTGCGCGAACCTATCTTCTGTAGATCGGCCGCGGCACGGGCGCCGCGCAGGGAGGAGGAGCCATGAGCGACGCGCAGCACGACCGCATCCCCGAGATTGCGCTGGACTGGCACCGACAGGGCAAGGGCGCGGCGCTGGCGACGGTAATCGAGACCTGGGGTTCGGCACCGCGGGCGGCCGGCAGTCAGCTGGCGATTTCCGGGGCGGGCGAGATCATGGGTTCGGTCTCGGGCGGGTGCGTGGAGGGCGCGGTGGTCGTGGAGGCGCTGGAGGCGCTGTCGGACGGTACCCCGCGGGTGCTGACCTTCGGCGTCGCCGACGAGGATGCCTTTGCCGTCGGGCTGGCCTGCGGCGGTACGATCCGCGTCCTGGTCGAACCCATCGGCGCCGCGATGCCCGAGGACATGCTGGCCCGGATCGTCGAGGCCCGCGCCGCGCGC
This sequence comes from uncultured Rhodobacter sp., assembly GCA_964555305.1. GTDB lineage: Bacteria > Pseudomonadota > Alphaproteobacteria > Rhodobacterales > Rhodobacteraceae > Pararhodobacter. Next base: position 3,154 of record CAZKSE010000140.1, read on the forward strand.
GAGCCGCTGGGCTATGGCGTCAACGTGGAAAGCTGGGCACGCCGCTTGGTCGGCCCAGTCGACGCGCCCGACCGATTCCGTGGCGACCGTGCGGGCATGGAGGAGGGGGGCGAGTTCATCACGCTCTTCAATCCGCCCCTGCGGCTGGTCGTGGTGGGCGCGGTGCATATCGCGCAGGCGCTTTTGCCGATGGCGCGGCTGGCCGGCTACGATCCCATCCTGATCGACCCGCGCGAGGCGTTCGGCTCGCAGGGGCGGTTTCCGGGCGAGCGGATCCTGCACGACTGGCCGGACGAGGCGATCGGCGCGCTGGGGCTGGATGCCCGCACCGCGGTCGTCACGCTGACCCATGATCCGAAGATCGACGATCCCGCGATCGTGGCGGCGCTGGGGTCGGGGATCTTCTACCTGGGCTGCCTCGGCTCGACCCGCACACATGCCAAGCGGCTGGAGCGGCTGCGCGCCGCGGGACTGGACGAGGCGGCGCTGGCGCGCATCCACGCGCCGGTCGGGCTGGATATCGGCGCGCGCACCCCGGCCGAGATCGCCGTGGCGGTGCTGGCGCAGGTCACGCAGGCGCTGAGGCGCGGCTGATGCGGTTCGGCTCCGTCCCTCTGGCAGAGGCCGAGGGCGCGGTTCTGGCGCATTCGCTGCCGGTCGACGGTGGGCGGTTGCGCAAGGGCAAGCGTCTCGATGCGGCGGATCTGGCCGCGCTGGCCGCCGCCGGCCGGGCCGAGGTGACGGTCGCGCGGCTCGATCCCGAAGACGTCGACGAGGATGCCGCCGCCCTCGCGCTGGCGCGGGCCGTCTGCGGGCCGGGGCTGAAGTTGCAGACGGTCGGCACCGGCCGCGTGAACCTGCTGGCCGCGGGGCCGGGGTTGGCGCGAATCGATGCGGCACGGGTCGATGCGGTCAACGCGACCGATCCAGCGATCACGCTGGCGACGGTGCCGCGATGGCAGCGCATGGACCCGCGCGGCATGGTGGCGACGGTCAAGGTGATCGCCTATGCGGTGCCGGGCGCGGCCCTGGCACGGGCCTGCGGGGAAGGTCAGGGGGCGCTTGCGCTGGCGGCGCCGGTGATCGGCACGGCCAGCCTGGTCCAGACCGAGGTGGGTCTTGGTGCTAATTCTGGAAAAGGCGAAGAAGTCACTCGCGCCCGGCTGGAGCGGTTGGGCGTGGCGTTGGTCGGGTCGCGCCTGGTCGCGCATACCGAGACGGAACTTGCCGAGGCGCTGACCACAACGCAGGGTGAGGTTGTGTTGATCCTGACCGGCTCGGCCACATCCGATGCGCGCGATGTGGCGCCAACGGCGCTGGCGCGGGCGGGAGGACGGCTTGTTCATTTCGGCATGCCGGTCGATCCGGGCAACCTGATGTTCCTGGGCGATCTGCGCGGCCGGCCGGTGCTGGGTCTGCCGGGCTCGTCCCGCTCACCGGCGCTGAGCGGGGCGGACTGGGTGCTGGAGCGGTTGATCTGCGGCGTGCCCGTGGGCCCGGCCGAGATCACCGCGATGGGCGTGGGCGGTCTGCTCAAGGAGATCCCAACGCGCCCGCGCCCGCGCCTGCAACGCGGCTGAGCGCGGCCTCTGGCGGAGGGAGCGCACAGACCTATTGTCTTGCGCGGGATGTTGCCGCAAGGTGATGCCAAAGAGGAAGATCCGATCAGGGAGGATACGGATGTCACGAGTGTCGATGGTGGTGAACGGCCGTGAGGTCTCGGCCGAGGCGGAGGGGCGGACGCTGCTGTCCGCGTTCCTGCGCGAGGGACTGGGGCTGACCGGCACGCATATCGGCTGCGATACCGGCCAGTGCGGCGCCTGTGTGGTCCATGTGAACGGCGAGGCGGTGAAGTCCTGCAACGTCCTGGCGATGGATGTCGCCGGCGCGAAGGTCACGACGATCGAGGGGGTCGCCGCGCCTGACGGAACGCTCTCGACGCTGCAGCAGGCGTTCCAGGACCACCACGGCCTGCAATGCGGTTTCTGCACGCCGGGCATGGTGATGTCGGCGGCCGCCCTTCTGGCCGAGAACCCCAAGCCCACCGAGGCCGAGGTGCGCCATCACCTGGAAGGCAACATCTGCCGGTGCACGGGCTACCACAACATCGTGAAAGCGGTGATGGCGGCCTCGGGGCAGGCTGTCAGCAGCCTGGGCGTGGCGGCGGAGTAAGCGCCCGGGCGACAGTCAGACAAGTTCACAGTCTTTCAGGGAGGAAGGCATGCCCATGGACGGCGGCATCGGCGCCAGCACGAAGCGGCGCGAGGATATCCGGTTTCTGACCGGCAACGGACGATACACCGACGACATCAACCTGCGCGGACAGGCCTATGTGCATTTCCTGCGCTCGGATGTGGCGCACGGTCGGATCAAAGGCATCGACACCAACGCGGCCGAGGCGATGCCGGGCGTGATCCGCATCTTCACCAGCAAGGATTTCGAAAGCGCCGGCGGGCTGCCCTGCGGCTGGCAGGTGACTGACCTGCACGGCCAACCGATGCAGGAACCGAAGCACCCGGTCCTTGCCGACGGCAAGGTGCGCCATGTTGGCGATCCGATCTGCGGGGTGGTGGCCGAGACGCTGGAGCAGGCGCGCGATGCCGCCGAAGCGATCGTCGTCGATATCGAGGAATTGCCGCCGGTCGTGGACATGCGAGCCGCGCTCGAAGACGGGTCGGTCAAGGTGCATGACGACCTGACCTCGAACCTCTGCTATGAATGGGGCTTCGTCGAGGAGAACCGCCAAGCGGTGAACGAGGCCTTCGAGAAGGCCGCACATGTGGTCAGCTGCGATCTGATCAACAACCGCCTTTGTGCCAACCCGATGGAAGCGCGCGTGGCGATCGGCGATTACGACCCGTGGAACGAGCAGCACACGCTCTACACCACCAGTCAGAACCCGCATGTGATCCGGCTGCTGATGGGCGCCTTCGTGCTGGGCATTCCCGAGCACAAGCTGCGCGTGGTCGCGCCGGATGTGGGCGGTGGCTTCGGCTCGAAGATCTACCACTACGCCGAGGAAGCCTTCTGCACCTATGCCGCCAAGGTCCTGCGACAGCCGGTGAAATGGACCTCCACCCGGTCCGAGGCTTTCCTGTCGGACGCCCATGCCCGCGATCATATCTCGAAGATCGAGCTGGCGCTGGATGTCGAGCACAACTTCCTGGCGATCCGGTCGACGACGCTGGCCAACATGGGGGCGTATCTGTCGACCTTCGCGCCCTCGATCCCGACCTGGCTGCACGGCACGCTGATGGCCGGACCCTACAAGACGCCGCTGGTCTATGTGAACGTCAAGGCGATCTTCACCAACACCGTGGCCGTCGATGCCTATCGCGGCGCTGGCCGGCCCGAGGCGACGTTCCAGCTGGAGCGGGTGATCGACAAGGCCGCGCGCGAGCTGGATGTCGATCCGGTGGAACTGCGGCGCAAGAACTTCATCAAGCCCGACCAGTTCCCCTACCAGACGCCGGTGGCGCTGGAATACGACAGCGGCAATTTCCATGCGACGATGGACAAGATGCTGGAGATCGCCGATTACGCCAATCTCGACAAGCGGGTCGAGGAAAGCCGCAAGAAGGGCAAGCTGCGGGGCTTCGGCATTTCGCAGTATATCGAGGCCTGCGGCATCGCACCGTCGAATCTGGTCGGCCAGCTTGGCGCCCGCGCGGGGCTTTACGAGACTGCGACGGTGCGGGTGAACGCCACCGGATCCATCTCTGTCCTGACGGGCTGCCATAGCCACGGGCAAGGGCACGAGACCTCGTTCCCGCAGATCGTGGCGGACATGATCGGGATCGATGCCAGCCAGATCGACCTCGTGCATGGCGATACCGCCAACACGCCGATGGGCATGGGCACCTATGGCTCGCGCTCCATCGCGGTGGGGGGATCGGCGCTGGTGAAGGCGACCGGCAAGATCATCGACAAGGCCCGCAAGATCGCCGCCCACCTGCTGGAGGCCGCGCCCGAGGATATCGAGCTGAAGGACGGCAAGTTCTCGGTCGCGGGCACCGACCGCTCGGTGGATTGGGCGGAGGTGACGCTGGCGGCCTATGTGCCGCACAACTACCCGCTGGAAAGCATGGAGCCGGGGTTGGAGGAGACCGCCTTCTATGACCCCAACAATTTCACCTTCCCTTCGGGCTGCTATGGCTGCGAGGTCGAGGTGGACCCGGAAACCGGCAAGGTCGAGGTCGTGGCCTTCTCGGCGGCGGACGATTTCGGGGTGGTGATCAACCCGATGATCGTCGAAGGGCAGGTGCATGGCGGACTGGCGCAGGGGATCGGCCAGGCGCTGACCGAGAGCTGCGTCTATGACGAGAACGGCCAGCTTCTGTCGGGCTCGTTCATGGACTACACCATGCCGCGCGCCGACGATCTGCCGGTCTTCCGGATCGACAACAGCTGCGCCACGGCCTGCACGCATAACCCGCTGGGCGCCAAGGGGTGCGGCGAAGCGGGGGCGATCGGCTCGCCGCCCGCGGTGGTCAATGCGGTGATCGACGCGCTGCAGCGTGCCGGCCACAGCCATGTGGCGCATATCGACATGCCGCTGACGCCCGCGCGCGTCTGGTCGGCGATGCAGAAGTAACGGGAGGCCAAGATGTATGCGTTCGAATTCGTGAAGCCTTCGAGCCTTGAAGAGGCCGTGAAGGCATTGGCGTCCGAGGGGGCACAGCCCTATGCCGGTGGGCAGACGCTGATCCCCACCCTGAAGGCGCGGCTGAACGCGCCCGAGGTACTGGTGAGCCTGACCGGGATTGCCGAGCTGAAGGGTGTCTGCCGCGACGGCGACGCGCTCGTGATCGGCGCGGCCACCCCGCACGCCGAGGTGGCGCGCGCCGCGGCGAAGGACTATCCGGGGATCGCCGCGCTTGCTGGCCAGATCGGCGATCCGGCCGTGCGCAATCGCGGCACGATCGGCGGCAGCGTCGCCAACAACGACCCGTCGGCCTGCTATCCGGCCGGCGTGCTGGGCTCGGGCGGGACGATCGTCACCAACCAGCGTGAGATCGCGGCGGACGATTTCTTCGAGGGTATGTTCGCCACGGCGCTGGAGGAGGGCGAGATCATCACCTCGGTCAGGCTGCCGATCCCCGAGAAGTCGGCCTATGCGAAGTTCCTGCAACCCGCGTCGCGCTTCGCGCTGGCGGCAGCATTTGTCGCCAAATACGCAGACGGCGTGCGGGTGGCGATCACCGGCGCTTCCGAAGACGGCGTTTTCCGGTGGGCCGAAGCCGAGGCAGCGCTGAGCAAGGATTTCAGCCCCGAGGCGCTGGCCGACCTGACCCTGCCGGCGGACGGGATGATCGGCGATCTGCACGGCACGCCGGCCTATCGCGCGCATCTGGCCAAGGTGATGACGCAACGGGCCGTTCGGGACGCCGGCTGACAGGGCCGAAGCAAGGGGGCCGGAAGGCCCCCTTCGCCGTTTTTGCCCCAACCCATCGCGACGCAAAAGACACAAGCCCCGCGCCGCCCGGACGGGATCGCCGCCGCGCGACTGGACCGCCGAGGACGATCACGTTATCCTGACGCGCAAACGGGGCGCGACGACCCCGAAGAAAGAGGCAGTCATGGATTACCCCGAGCGGTTCGCGCATTTGCCGGACTATGCCTTCCCGCGCCTGCGGGCCTTGCTGGATGGGCATGCGCCCGGTGGCTCTGAAATCTCGATGACCATTGGCGAGCCGCGCCATCCGATGCCGGAATTCGTGGCCGAGAGCCTGAATGCCTCGCTCGGTGGATTCGCCCGTTACCCCGCCGGCGAGGGGACGCCTGCGCTTCTGGAGGCGATCGCCGCCTGGGTGGCGCGCCGCTACGGCGTCAAGCTGACCACCGACCGCCTGATGGCGCTCAATGGCACGAAGGAGGGGCTCTTCAACGCAGCCCTCGCGCTTTGCCCCGAGCGGAAGAATGCTCAGCAATCGGTGATCCTGACACCCAATCCGTTTTACCAGGTCTACGCCGTCGCCGCGCTGGCCGTGGGGGCGGAGCCGCAATATGTGCCAGCCACCGAAGAGACTGGCCACCTTCCCGATTACGCCGCGCTCGATCCCGCTCTTCTGGACCGGGTGGCGATCGTCTATCTCTGCTCGCCCGCGAATCCGCAGGGGGCGGTCGCCGACCGGGACTACTGGCGGCGCCTTCTGGCGCTAGCCGAGAAACACGATTTCCGTATCTTCGCCGATGAATGCTATGCCGAGATCTGGCGCGACTCGCCACCCACCGGCATCCTCGAGGTCGCGCAGGATATCGGCGCCGACCCCGAGAGGGTGCTGGCCTTTCATTCGCTCTCGAAGCGGTCGAACCTGCCGGGTCTTCGGTCCGGCTTCGTTGCCGGCGGACCCGAGGCGATCCGGCGCATCCGGCAATTGCGCTCCTACGCCGGCGCACCGCTGCCCGAGCCCTTGCAGGCCGTAGCGACCGCCGTCTGGTCCGACGAGGCGCATGTCGAGGAAAACCGAGCGCTCTACCGCGAGAAATACGCAATTGCCGACGAGGTCTTCGCCGGGATCAACGGCTATGTCTCGCCGCAGGCGGGCTTTTTCCTGTGGCTGCCGGTCGAGGATGGCGAGGACGCGGCGCTGAAGCTTTGGCGCGAGACCGGTGTACGGGTGCTGCCCGGCGCCTATCTGGCACGCGACGTCGATGGGCAGAACCCCGGGCGCGGCTTCATCCGCGTGGCGCTTGTCGCCCCCGCCGCCGAGACCCGTGACGGGCTGACCCGCCTGCGCAATTGTCTGTATTCGTGACCGAGGTACTTCATGGCATCCTATCCCAGTCCCCAGCGCGAGCCGCTCCTTGACCGCCAGGTCCAGGCGCAGCTGACCCGGCGCGGACGCGAGCTTCTGGGGCTGGCGCTGATCGGGCTGGGGGCGCTGCTGGGCCTCGCGCTTTACAGTTATGCGCCCGAGGATCCGGGCTGGATGGCCGCGACCGACGGGCCGGTGCAGAACGCGCTGGGTCGGCCCGGGGCGACTCTGGCTGCGCCGGTTGTCCTGATCGCCGGACGGGCGGGCTGGGGCGTGGCGCTGGCGCTGGCGGTCTGGGGCGTGCGGTTGATCCTGGACCGCGGGGTCGCGCAGATTCCGACGCGGTCCCTGATGCTGCCGGTGGCGGTGGTGGTGGCGGCGCTGTGGCTTGC
>CAZKSE010000141.1:0-10251 GCA_964555305.1 uncultured Rhodobacter sp.
TGACCCACACGCTGGAGCACTGGTTCGCCGATCACTTCCGCGTCCATGACGCCCGGCTCCACCGCCAACTCGGCCCCCACCAGAACTGAGCGTCGGGGCGCGATATAGGCGGTCGAGAAGGCGAGCGTTCGGTGCTTTGGTAAGAACGCCGCCGCCGCGCAGGCCTTTCGATCTGGGCAACAAAAAATGGAATGTTATAGAATTCAAAAACTTGGCCCGTTGCGCGCCAGCGCTCACCGGCCCATTCAGCCGATTTTTTCGTGCGGATCGAAGCCCTCCAGTACCACGCGCTCGGTCCGGCAATCGTCGCAGAGGGTCAGCAACTCAAGGCGTCTCGCCCCTTCGGGGCCGGAATACATCCAGTGCCCCGCAAGCTTTTCCTGCACCCGCTCGATGGAAGACCGCGTCCCGAACGGCTTGCCGCACCCGGTGCAGGCAAACGGTTCCTCTTCCTTCATCACTTGCTTCGGCGCCTCCCAGGCGGCGAAGTCGATCCGCGGCACCAGCCTGATCGCGCCCTCCGGGCAGGTCGCCGCGCAGATCCCGCACTGAACGCAGGCCGACTCGGTGAAGCGCAGCATCGGCCGGTCCGGATTGTCCCCCAGCGCCCCGGTCGGGCACGCGCCGACGCAGGCAAGGCACAGGGTGCAGGCATCCTGATCGACTACCACGGCGCCGAACGGTGCGCCCGCCGGCAGGTCGATCCGCGAGGTCGGGCTGGGTGCGGCACGGTTCATCTCGGCCATCGCCAGCGTCAACAAGCCCCGCTTGTCCGACGGCGGCAGGAACGAGGACCGCTCGCCACGTGCCGGCTGCGGCTTCTGCCAGAGCGCAGCCTCCAGCGCGTCCGGGTCGTCGGTCTGGATGAGCGCGCAGGCCTCGGCGGAATACCCGGTCTCGGCGCCGATCACATCCATCAGCGCCAACGTCTCGTCCAGCCCGTCGAGAGGATGCGCGGGCCGCGCCCGCGTCAGCACCCGCACCGCCCCCGCGCCCCAGGCGATCGCCGCGGCCATGATCTCGGGACCGATCTGGGTGGGCTCGTTGATCTGAAGCGGGATCACATGCGCGGGCAAACCCCGACCCAACCGCGCCGAGGCATCGATCAACGCGCCGCCATGCCCCTCGTCATGGAACAGGATGACCGGCGCCGCGGTCCCGCCCGCCGCGAACCAGGCCCGCAGACCGGCGCGCAACCGCTCGGCCAGAGCCGGGGCCGGCGGCAGCGCGTAACCAGCCGCTCCCGTCGGGCAGGCCGCCGCACACTGACCGCAGCCCGCGCAGATCATCGGGTCGACCGCCACGCTGTCGCCAGCCGGTTCGATCGCGCCCGTCGGGCACAGGCCCAGACAGCGCGTGCAACCGGTGATGCGGTTGCGGGAATGCGCGCAAAGATCGGCGCGGAAGTCGATGAACCTGGGCTTGTCGAACGTGCCGACCATCCCCTGCGCCTGCCCGACCACGCGCGCCACCGCCACCGGATCACGCGGATCGGCGCGCAGATAGCCCGCGCGCAGGTCACCGGCGGGAAAAAGGGCCGGATTCCCGGTCAGATCCACCACCAGATCGCAGCGCGACACCGCGCCGTTGCGCGCCAGCTCGAACTCCAGCCGCCCGCGCGACGAGGGCGTGGGGGCGGCGTAATCGTCGACCGTCAGTTCGAACGCACCCATGTACCCGCGCGCCATGCGGATCCGGCCCTGCAACACTGGAAAGACCGTCTGGCGCGGTGGCATGACCTCGGCGCCCGGCAGCAGAAGGACCGTGATGTCGAGCGACTCGGCAAGTTGCCGCGCGGCCTCGATCGCTTCCTCTCCGCGCCCCAACACAAGCGTGATGCCGTTGCTTTCCATGCTGGCGAGTTCAAAGGGTGCGGGCTCAACCCCGGACATCGCGATCAGCGCCGCCATCTTGGGCCCCGCCTGCGCGGCTCCCTCAGACCAACCCGCCGTTTCGCGGATGTTCACGAAACGCAATTGCCCGTCGAAACCCGCCTCCTCGGCCAGTTCGGCGAAGAGGGGCGCTTCCTGCGTGCAGGTCACGGTCACGTCGGCAAAGCTGCCCAAGGCGGCGCGGAACCCGTCAAGCTGCGCGCGGCACAACTGATGCGCGGGCCGCCCCTCGGCACCTACGCTGCCCAGAGCTCCGGCATCCAGGGGCATCGTGGCTTCGCAGGTGCAGGTCAAAATGGTGCGCGCGGCGTCGGGCATGGGGTTTCCCTGGCTGGAACTGGCGTTATCTTGCCGGATATAGACCTGCAGCCGGACGAGGGGTAGACGCCCGGCAAGGAAAACGCGGATCTCGGGAGGTTCCGGATGCTTCAGACAGCGATCGCGCTGCCGCCCCCTTATACGCTGGTGACAGCGCGCAGCCCCGATGTGCTGGCCGAAGCCGCGCAGCTCGCACCCGATTCCGGGGCTGGCACGCTGGTGGTCTACCAAGGCCGCGCCGAGACCGGATCGCCCGGTCTTCTGTCCTTCGCCGTCGTCCTCGAACCTGAGGAGGCGTTGGAACAGGCGCAGATGGCGTTTCTTCTGGGGATGACCGCCGTGACCGACGCGCTCGCGGCCCACTGCCCGCCGGAACGCCCCGTGCGCATCACCTGGCCCGACGAAATCCGCTACGACAAGGCGCGGCTGGGCGGTGGGCGGTTCGCCATCGCACCCAAGACCAAACCCGACGAGGTTCCTGACTGGATGGTCTTTGCCGCGGAGCTGATCGCGTACCGTGACCACCTGGATGCGCCAGGAGAGCATCCCGACACAACCTCGCTGGTCGAGGAGGCCTTCGATCCGGCCGAAGAAATCGTGTCCACTTTCGCTTCCTACATGATGCTCTATTTCGACCGCTGGGCTCATGAGGGGCTGGAGGCGGTGACCAACCGCTACCTGATGCGCATCGATCCACCTCTCCTGCGGGGCGTCCGCCGCATCGAGGGCGACCGGATAATCGAGATTACGCCCTCGGGCAACCGCCGCCATCCGCCGCTGATGAAGGCCCTGGGCTCAACCGGCTGGCGCAGCGATCAGGGGCCGAAGCTATGATCCTGCTGCCGCGCACCATCCGGCTCGATCCATCCGACACGGTGGTCTTTTCACGCGCGGCCGAACCGGGCGAATGGGCGGTGCCGGGGACCTTTCTGTTCTGGGCCCGAGCGATCGGTGATATGGGCCGCAAGGAACAGATCGCCTTCCGCTCGGGCTTTCTGGGGATCGAAAGCTTCGGGTATTCGACACTGGTTGTCGTGCAGGAAGCGACTGCTTTGGAACGGGCGCAAATGACGGCAGGGTTGGCCCGCGCGCTCGTGGCGCAGCTTGGCGCACCCGATATCGCCACCGCTACACCCGCCGCCGAGGAAGAGGTGGCGCTGGCAGAAAGCCTCTGCCGAGGTCATGAACCCAACACGCTGATCGCGCTGCATCGTCGCGAGGAGGCGGGCGAGATCCGGGAGCAGTTCCGCACCCTGCGCCCGCGCAGCGAAACTGCCTTTGGCGCAGGCTATCTGCAAGGCCACGACCGCGCCTTTCACATCGTCGAGGAAGAGGACGAGAGCGCGGACGACGGCGTCGACCTTTTCGCCCTCAACGCCGGACAGGGAGGGGCGCGCGATGCCTGAATTCTGGGTCGCGAGCGGCCATCACCTGACGCGGCTTGACGCGCAGGGGCGGATGCTGGTCACGGATGAGTTGCTGCTGGCATGGCTTGCCCGCCCCGAAGTGCTTCCCCCGCCCGAGGCCTGCGCGGCCGAGCGCGCGCTGCACGCACGCCTCCTGCAGTCACCCCGCGCGCCGGTCAGTCATGTTGAACTGGCCGCACTCGCCGATCCCGACGCGCGCGAGAACTGGGGCTTTCTTGTTACCCTGCGCGACACTCTCCTCCGCGCCGGCTCGATCGAGGAGGGCTATCTAACCCTCGTCCGCGATGGCACGCGACTTCCCATCGTCTTTTTCAATCAGCTGGTGCAGCTGATCCTGCGCAACGCGCTCGAAGGCTGCGACGATGCCCAGGTCCTGCGCGCCGCCGAAATGATGTTCCGCCCTCAGCGCGGCCATGTGAAGGACGACCGCCTTCTTCTGGCCGACGAGGAATTGGTGCAGCTGTTCGAGGCTGAAATGCATGCCTCGCCCCTGACCGCAATGTTCTCGGGCGGGATCGACAGCCTCGATGTACTGGGTGGTGGCAACGAATGGACCTATTGGTCGCGTTCGGACGCGCATACGACCGTGTTGAACTTCGGGGGTGACCCCAAGGCGCGCGAGGGTCTTGCCCGCGCGATCGAGGCGTTTCTGGCGCATCTGCTTGACCTGCGGATCAGCGTCACGCCCGAGATGCGCGCCGAGGGCGTCGATCTGCGCTGGTTCGTGGGCCTCGATCCCGCGGGAACGGCCATCGGCAACGCTCTCTGGCACGGCACCACCCCGCGAGAGACGCTGGTCGGCCTGTTCCGGCTGGAGTTCACCGACCCCGCCCCGGTGCGCGCCGATCTCGCCGGGCATCCCGTCTGGCTGATTCTGGGCTTCGGGGCCGATGGGGCGGTCCGGATGAAACCGCAGAATCTGGTGACCGGCCTGCCGCTCGCGGCGGTCGATCCGGTGCATTGACGGAGGACGGAATGGCACAGGAACGCGTGCGTCTGGGGGTCGTGGCAGTTCGCCGGCCGCCGGTGACCCGCTGGGGAACGGGCGAGTTGCGCCCAACGGCCGTGCTGCCCGGCGAGCCGGAGGCCGCACCGCACACCCGCATCTCCGAAGAGAGCGGGACGGAGACCTGGTATCTGGGGGCAGCCGATCTGACCCTCTGGGCCGGGGACACGGGCCATCACCGCGATAACCTGCATTCCGGCCGCCCGTCGGTCTGGGTGGTTCTGCGCGGCGCGGCGCCCGAGAAGGCCGAGATCCTCTGCGTCACAGCAGATCCCTACGAGGGCGAAGGCTACGTCAGCGACCCCGCGCTGATCGTCGAGGCCGTGCCGATGCCGCCAGCCCTTCAGCGCCAGATCGCCGAGTTCATCGAGGCCCATCATGTCGAAATCCCCTTCAAGAAGCGCAAGCGCAGTCCCCAGGACCCCAACGCCCTGACCCCGCGCGCTCCACGCATCCTGCCGCCCGATGAAAAGTGGGGCGCTGGCACGGCTCGCCCTGCCAGAGGCAAGTCATGAGCGAGAAGTCATTTCTCCACCGCTGGTCGGAGCGCAAGACAATTTCCGAGGTCGCAAAGGAAGACCCCGCCGACGTTGCCGCCCCGCTGCAGCAGCACCTGCCGCAGCCCGATCCAGACGCGCCAACACTTGATGCGCCTGCCGAACTGAGCGCGGCGGAACTGGAAGCCCTGCCCCCGATCGACTCGCTGACCGTCGGTAGTGACATCCGTGCCTTTTTGCGCCCGGGCGTGCCGAAGGCGCTGAAGAACGCGGCCATGCGCAAGATGTGGCTGCTCACCCCGGCGATCCGCGACCATAAGGACATCGCGGTCGATTACGCTTGGGATTGGAACACACCGGGCGGCGTTCCAGGCGACGGCGGTCCCTTGGACCCGGCCCGCGTGGCCGAATGGGTGCGCCAGATCCGCGGCGGTGCCCCCGCCACGGCCGACCGCTCCACGCCGGAGCCCGCCTCGCCACCCAAATCCGTGCCAGCCTCCGAGATCGCCTCCGAGATCGGCGCGGCTGAGCAAGTTGCCCCTTCCGTCCCCACCGAGAAACCGGCGCAGAATATCAAAGAGATTGCCCAAGAAACCGCGGCATCCGACGATGCGCCATTGCCGCGCCCACGTCAGGGCAGCGCGCGGCCCATATGACGTTTCCGTGACCGGAGCCGGCATGTCGCCGTATACGAAGTCATTTGACCTTACCGCCCGCGTTGCGCTAGTTTCTGATTGATAACCATAAGAAACGCCCAGAACCGGCGTTCACCTACGGGAGCCGACGCATGCCAGCTAGCCAGCCCTTAAACGGGCCAGCGCGCGACGCACTCGAGCAGATACGAAGCGAACACTATCGCTTCCTTGCACGCCTGCTCGCATCCCCGCCCGACGCGGCGGCGCTTTCCGCCATTGCCAGCCTTGGCGGTGACGAGACGGCGTTGGGCCAGGCCTACGCCGCGCTGGCGCGCACCGCCGCCAAAACCGATCCGAAAACCGTCGAGCGCGAATACTTCGAGCTGTTCATCGGGGTGGGCCGGGGCGAGCTGTTGCCCTATGGCAGTTTCTACATCACCGGCTTTCTCAACGAACGCCCGCTAGCGGAGCTGCGCGGCGACCTGGCCCGGCTAGGCATCGCCCGCGCCGAGGGTCGTCACGAGCCCGAAGATCACGTCGCCCTCATCCTCGAGGTGATGGCCGACATGGCATCGGGTGCTATAGAGGTCGATGCCGCGATCGAAGCCGCCTTCTTTCAGCGTCACCTTGCGCCCTGGGCGGCTCAGTTCTTTGACGACCTTGCCATCGCGCCAAGCGCACGCTTCTACCGCCCGATCGCCGAGATCGGCCGGCTGCTGGTGGATATCGAGGCCCGTGCCTTCGCGCTGGCCGCCTGACTGGAATGCAGAACGATCGGGCGCAGGCTCGACACAAACGGAGGATCGACATGTCACAGGATCAAGGCAGCCCGATCAATCGCCGCGCCTTCTTTGGCGCGACGCTGGGCGCCGCAAGCGCGGTGGCGCTGACCGCGGGTGGCGCCCGTCCGGTCGAAGCACAGCAGACCGGGACCGAGCGCACGCGCGCCCGCTACCGGGTCACCGATCATATCGAAGCCTTCTATCGCACGAACCGTTACTATCGCCGGGAGGAATGAGCGATGCTCGTCAAGCGCAGAACCCGTGAGGCCGCACGGGGCGGCCGACTGACCCAGGTGGCCGCGGGGCTGGCGGCCAAACCGCTCGACCGGCGCAGCTTCCTACGCGCTTCGGGGCTGACCGTCGGGGGCTTGGCCGCCATCGGCAGCCTGGGCGCCGGCATGACCCGCCGCGCCGAGGCCGGACCGACCGACCACAGTCAGGATATCGAGATACGCAAGAACATCTGCACCCATTGCTCGGTCGGCTGCACTGTCACTGCCGAAGTGCAGAACGGCGTCTGGGTGGGCCAGGAGCCCAGCTGGAACAGCCCGATCAACCGCGGCACTCATTGCGCCAAGGGCGCGGCGGTGCGCGAGTTGGTCCATGGCGACCGCCGCCTGAAATACCCGATGAAGAAGGTCGGGGGGGAATGGCAGCGCATCACCTGGGAACAGGCAATCGACGAGATCGGCGACAAGATGCTCGAGATCCGCGAGAACTCGGGCGCCGACAGCGTCTATCTGTTGGGGTCGGCGAAATTCTCCAACGAGGGCGCCTATCTCTTCCGCAAGTTCGCCGCCTTCTGGGGCACCAACAACGTCGACCACCAGGCGCGCATCTGCCACTCGACCACGGTCGCGGGCGTTGCCAACACCTGGGGCTACGGTGCGCAGACCAACAGCTACAACGACATCCGCAACTCGAAGACCATGATCTTCATGGGCTCGAACGCGGCCGAGGCGCACCCGGTTTCGCTGCAACACATCCTTGAGGGCAAGGAAACGCAGCAGGCCAATGTCATCGTGATCGATCCGCGCTTCACGCGCACTGCCGCCCACGCCACCGAATTCGTCCGCATGCGCCCCGGCACCGATATCGCCATCATCTGGGGCATCATGTGGCATATCTTCGAGAATGGCTGGGAAGATCAGGAATTCATTGATCAGCGCGTCTGGGGGATGGACCAGATCCGCGAGGCCGTGAAGGCCTACCCGCCGGAGGTCGTCGAGAATATCTCGGGCATTCCGGGCGACACGCTGCGCCGCGTGGCCGAGACCTTCGCCACGCAGAAGCCCTCGACCTTCATCTGGTGCATGGGCGGCACGCAGCACACCGTCGGCACGGCGAATGTGCGCGCGTATTGCGATCTGCTGCTGGCCACCGGAAATGTCGGCGGCAACGGCATGGGCGCCAACATCTTCCGCGGCCACTGCAACGTGCAGGGGGCAACCGACTTCGGGCTCGATATCGGCAACCTGCCTTGCTACTACGGCTTGGGTGAAGGCGCCTGGCGTCACTGGGCCCGGGTCTGGGACGTGCCCTACGACTGGTTCGAATCCCGCTTCGACGAGGTGCCGGCCAAGGGCGGCCGAGAGGGGCGCTCGCGCAAGGCCAACATGGAAACACCGGGCATCACCTCGACCCGCTGGTTCGATGCAACCATGATGGACGCCGAAGACGTCGATCAGCGCGACAACGTCAAGGCGATGATCGTGTTCGGCCACGGCGGCAACACGGTGCCGCGGATGAAGGACGCGCAGCGCGGCATGGAGGCGCTGGACCTTCTGGTTGTCGCCGACCCGCATCCGACCACTTTTGCGGCGCTGCATTCGCGCACCGACAACACCTACCTGCTGCCGATCTGCACGCAGTTCGAGGTGGACGGCTCACGCACGGCGTCCAACCGCTCGGTCCAGTGGGGGCAGAAGATCGTCGAGCCGATCTTCGAATCCGACAACGACTTCGCCGCGATCTATCGTCTGTCGGCCAAGCTCGGCTTCGCCGACGAGATGTTCAAACCCTACGAGATGGTCGAGGGCAAGTTCAGCCAGGAACCGACGGCTGAATCCATCCTGCGCGAAATCAACCGCGGCGGCTGGTCCACCGGCTACACCGGCCAGTCGCCCGAGCGCCTGAAGGCCCACATGGCCAATCAGGAGCATTTCGACCTGATCACGCTGCGCGCCCGCGACGGCGCCCCCGAGGAGATTGCCGGCGACTTCTACGGCCTACCTTGGCCCTGCTGGGGAACGCCCGAGCTGCGCCACCCGGGCACGCATATCCTCTACAACACCAACCTTGAGCCGATGCGCGGGGGCGGCGCCTTCCGTCCGCGCTTTGGCCTGGAACGCGACGGCGAGACGCTTCTCGCAGAAGGCTCTTGGCCGCAGGGCTCCGAGATCGAGGATGGCTATCCCGAATTCACCATGGCTGTCCTCAGGCAGCTGGGCTGGGACGCCGACCTCACGGCCGAGGAACTGGCCGTGATCGAGGCGATCGGCAATGGCGACGAGGAGCGCATCAATTCGGTCAGTTGGTCCACCGACCTCTCGGGCGGCATTCAGCGCGTCGCGCTGGAACATGGCTGCGTGCCCTACGGCAACGGCAAGGCTCGGGCAGTTGCTTGGAACCTGCCCGATCCCATCCCGGTTCACCGCGAGCCGATCTACTCGCCGCGCCCGGACCTGGTCGCCGACTATCCGACGCGCGACGACTCGCGCCACCAGCGGATGCCCAACATCGGCCACACGATCCAGATGTCGAACGTCGAGAACCGCGTCCACGAGCGTTTCCCGATCGTGCTGACCTCCGGGCGGTTGGTCGAGTACGAGGGCGGCGGGGAGGAGACCCGCTCGAACCCTTGGTTGGCCGAACTCAAGCAGGACATGTTCGTCGAGATCAATCCGCAGGACGCCGAGGCTCGTGGCATCGTCGATGGCGGCTGGGTCTGGGTGACGGGCGCGGACAATACCCGCGCGCGGATGAAGGCGCTGGTGACCGAACGGGTCAACCGCGGCCTTGCGTTCATGCCCTTCCACTTCGCAGGCTGGTTCCAGGGCGAAGATCAGCGCGGCAACTACCCGCAAGGCACCGACCCGATCGTCCTGGGCGAATCGGTGAACGTGATCACCACCTATGGTTATGACCCGGTGACCGGCATGCATGAAGGCAAGGCGACGCTTTGTCAGATCGAGGCCGCATAAGGGGAGGATGTAGATAATGGCACGAATGAAGTTCCTCTGCGATGCGGATCGCTGCATCGAATGCCAGGCCTGCGTGACGGCCTGCAAGAACGAGCACGAGGTTCCTTGGGGCATCAACCGCCGCCGGGTCGTCACCATCAACGACGGCTTGCCCGGCGAACGCTCGGTCTCCATGGCCTGTATGCACTGTACCGACGCGCCCTGCGCGACAGTCTGCCCGGTGGCCTGCTTCTACACCACCGAGGATGCCGTGGTCTTGCACAACAAGGACACCTGCATCGGCTGTGGCTACTGCTCCTATGCCTGCCCGTTCGGCGCGCCGCAGTATCCGCAAACGGCAAACTTCGGCACGCGCGGCAAGATGGACAAATGCACCTATTGCTCGGGCGGTCCGGAACCGGACCTCAGCGCCGCCGAATACCAGAAGTATGGCGCCAACCGTCTGGCCGAAGGCAAGCTGCCGCTTTGCGCCGAGATGTGCTCGACCAAGG
>CAZKSE010000142.1:0-10171 GCA_964555305.1 uncultured Rhodobacter sp.
GACGAGATCGACGAGGTGCTGGGCCTGCGCTTGGGGGCCGACGACTACGTCAAGAAACCCTTCTCGCAGCGCCTTCTGCTGGAGAGGATCCGCGCGATCCTGCGCCGCCAGCAGGCCGTCGAGACCGGCGAGGTCGGCACCACCGAGGATACGCGCGTGCTGGTCCGCGGCAGCCTCAGCATGGATCCGTTGCGCCACGCCGTCGCCTGGAAGGGCGAGGATGTGAGCCTGACGGTGACAGAGTTCCTGTTGCTGCAGGCCCTGGCGCTGCGTCCCGGGTTCGTCAAGAGCCGCGATCAGCTGATGGATGTGGCCTATGACGACCAAGTCTATGTCGATGATCGTACGATCGACAGTCATATCAAGCGGTTGCGCAAGAAGTTGCGCACGGTCGACCCCGATTTCGTCTCAATCGAGACGCTCTACGGCATTGGCTACCGCTACAACGAAGCCTGACCGCGACGCGCGCGGCGTGACGACGGAAGCTCGGTGAGGCAGAGGTGAGCAGACCGACGGCAACGCCGGAAACCGAGATCGTCCTGGGCGACGACTGGATGCGCCCCCCCGGCAGCGTCGAGTCCGAGTTGCGCAACCGGCGGGCCCGGCGCGGGTTTCTGGCGCTGCTGCGTTCGCCGCTGGCGCGCCGCATCATCCTGTTCAACATGCTGGCGCTGGTGGTTCTGGCCGCCACGGTGCTGTTCACCAATCCATTTCGGGACACGCTGCTGCGCCAGCATGAGGCGGCCCTGCATCGACAAGCCGAAACGCTGGCCGACATGCTCGGCACGATGCCCGCGGCCGGGCGGCTGCCGGCGCTCGCGGCACTGCGGCTGCCGGAGGGGACCGAAGCGCTGCTTCTGGACGCGCAGGCGCAAATTCTCGTTCGTCATGCCGGCGAGGTGCCGCCGCCCCCTGCCCAGCCCCACCGCCGCACCGTGATCAGCGATTCGCTCGAGGCCGTTTGGACCCGCCTTGCCTCCGTCACGCGCCGCTCGCGCCCGCCACCGACCGACGGCGAGCTGATCGCGGCGCTGCATTCACAGGCCCTCGGTGACACCCCCGCCACCCGCGTTATCCGGCAGGGTTCCGAATTACGCATGCTCGCCGCCGCGCCGATCGCCTCTGCGCCCGCCTCTGCCGATCCCGGCCCCGGATCGGTGCTGATCCTGGGCCAGGTCCCGGCAGATCTGGCCGCCACCCTCCGGGCCGAGCGGGAACAGGTCCTGCAGATCTTCATCGTGGCGCTGCTGGTGTCGGTCGGCCTCAGTCTCGTGCTGGCCTCGACCATCGCCAATCCGCTTTCGGATCTGGCCACCGCCGCCGAACTGGGCCGCGACCGGCAGGTGCGCCGCATCAGCCCCGAACGCGTGCGCATCCCCGATCTCGCCGGCCGCCCGGACGAGATCGGGCGGCTCTCGGTCGCCATGCGCGGCATGGTGTCGGCGCTCTACGACCGGATCGACGCGAACGAACAATTCGCCGCCGATGTCGCGCATGAGATCAAGAACCCGCTCGCCAGCCTCCGCTCGGCGGTCGGCGCCCTGCGGATGACCAAACGCGAGGATCAGATCGCCCGCCTTCTGGATGTGATCGAGCATGATGTTCGGCGGATCGACCGGCTGATCTCGGACACGTCGAACGCCTCGCGGCTGGACAGCGAACTGGTCAAGGAAACCGAAGAGACCTTCGATCTTTGCCACACGCTCGGCGCGCTCAGCCGGCACCTGGCCCAGGAAGCCCAGACGAAGGGGATCGAATTCCTGATCGAGATGCCGGAAGAGCCGGTGATGATCCAAGGGCTGGAGGCACGTCTGGCGCAGGTCTTCGTCAATCTGATCGCCAATGCGATCTCGTTCTGCCAGGCGGGCGATGTGGTGCGCGTCTGGGCGCGCAAACGGGCGAACCGCGCGCTGGTGGTGGTCGAGGATACCGGGCCCGGGATCCCCGACGCCGCGCTCGACAAGATCTTCCGCCGCTTCTATTCGGAACGCCCCGAGAGCCAGTTCGGCAACCATTCCGGGCTGGGGCTGGCCATCTCGAAGCAGATCGTCGAGGCGCATGGCGGCGTCATCTGGGCCGAGAACATCCGCGCCCCCGAAGCCTCGGCCGACGCCCCCCCGCTGGGCGCGCGTTTCGTGGTGGGCCTGCCGCTATGAGGCGGCAGTGAGCCTCCTCCACGCCTCCACGGTGGCCTTCGGGCGGCAAGGCGGCGTGTTGATCCGCGGCGCCTCGGGGGCGGGCAAGTCCACGCTGGCGCTGCGCCTGATCGCCGAGGGGGCGCAGCTGGTCGCCGATGACCGCACCCTGGTCACGGGACGCGGCGGGCAGGTCTTCGCCCGCGCGCCGGGCTCCATCGCCGGGCTGATCGAGGCGCGCGGCATCGGTATCCTGCGCCTTCCGTCCCTGCGGATGGTCCGTCTGCGCCTGGTCGTTGATCTGGACAGCGCGCCGGAACGTATGCCTTCCGATACGACCTGCCATCTCGAAGGTGTGACCCTTTCACGACTGCCCGCGCCGGCCGGGGATGTTTTTCCCGCTGCATTGCGGCATTATGTTGAGGAACTGAGTCGCAAGGCGTGAACGGAGGCGCCTTTCATGTCCCACGAAGCCGAGCGCCCGGCCGAGGTTGTTCTGGTCAGCGGCCCCTCGGGCGCCGGACGATCCTCGGCGATCAATGTGCTCGAAGACCTCGGATTCGAGGCGATCGACAACCTGCCGCTGTCGTTGATCCCGCGCCTGCTGGACGGCCCGCCCCTGCCGCGCCCGGTGGCGCTTGGCGTCGATGTCCGCAACCGCGACTTCTCGTCCGAAGGGTTGATGGAACTGGTCGATGCCCTGCACCGGAAGGCCTCGGTCCGCTGCGAGTTGCTGTATCTCGACTGCGACACCGACACGCTGCTGCGTCGCTTCTCCGAAACCCGCCGCCGCCACCCGCTCAGCCCCGAGGATCCGCCACAGGTCGGCCTGCAGCGCGAGATGGAGTTGCTGGCGCCGATCCGGGAACGCGCGGATGTGCTGATCGACACCTCGGCCCTGACCCCGCACCAGCTCCGCGCCGAGATCGCGCGCTGGTTCGCGCCGCCCTCGGGCCAGCCGATGGCGGTGCAGGTGCAGTCCTTTTCCTACAAGCGCGGCTTGCCGCGCGGGGTGGACATGGTATTCGACTGCCGCTTCCTGGCCAATCCGCACTGGCAGCCCGATCTGCGCGCGCGCGATGGGCGTGACGCCGATGTCGTCGCCCATGTGGAGGCCGACCCCCGCTTCGCCCCGTTCTTCGCCCGCGTTCACGATCTATTGGCGTCTCTGCTGGATGCTTATGTCGATGAGGGTAAATCCAGCCTGACGGTGGCCTTCGGCTGCACGGGGGGAAAGCACAGATCCGTGGCGATGGCCGAAAAGATGGCGCGCACCCTTGCCGAGCAGGGCTGGCGGGTGTCAAAGAGGCACAGGGAACTGGAGCGGCAGGCAGCGCCGGCTCCAGTGGCGGAAGCGGGATCAGGGGCGTGATCGGGATCGTGATTGTCGCGCATGGTGGACTGGCGCGCGAGTATCTCGCCGCGGTCGAGCATGTCGTCGGCCGGCAGGAGGGTATTCGCGCCATTGCCATCGAATACGATCACGACCGCGCCGCCAAGCAGGACGAGATCATTCGCGCCGCCGACGAGGTCGACCGGGGCGATGGGGTGCTGGTGGTGACCGACATGTTCGGGGGCTCGCCCTCGAACCTGTCCCTGCCGGCCTGCATGCCGCCCAATCGGCGGATCCTCTACGGCGCCAACCTGCCGATGCTGATCAAGCTTGCCAAGTCGCGCCATTTCACGGTAGCCGAAGCCACCGCGCTCGCGCTCGAGGCCGGGCGGAAATACATCAACTGTATCGAGGTGTCGGGCGGCCGGGGGGTCTGAGGCGCCGCTGTCGGGGGGATGAAGCGTGAGCGCCGAGCGCGTCCTGAAGATCGTCAACGAAAAGGGCCTGCATGCCCGCGCCTCGGCCAGGTTCGTCGAGGTGGTGGAGAAGTTCGACGCCGAGGCCGAGGTCGAGAAGGACGGGATGAGCGTCTCGGGCGATTCGATCATGGGACTTCTGATGCTCGCCGCCTCGCGCGGGACCGAGATCGTGGTGCGCACCGAGGGTGCGCAGGCCGAGGCGCTTCTCGACGCGCTGGCCGACCTGGTCGAGGACCGCTTCGGCGAGGGGTTCTGACCCCGCGGGCGGCCCGCGCGGCCGAACCGGCCGGGCGACGGTCCGCTGGCGGACCGTTTGTCAGGCTTCTGATTTCATTGGCTGAATCGGCGCCGTTAACCGCAACGAAAGCATTGCGGCGTGGCGGCGGCCGAAAGTTTCGTTGCGGTTAACGGCGCCGAATAGCTGAATGGAATCAATGGATTGCCGAAGTGTGCAAATTTGCACGCGGGCCTTGCCCGCCGGCGCCGGGTGCGGGCGAGACCGGCCGCCATGCCGCGCCCGTCAGCGTGTCGGAACCGGCGTCTCGCCACGGTAGTCGTAGAAGCCGCGCTGGGTCTTACGGCCCAGCCAGCCGGCCTCGACATACTTGGTCAGCAGCGGGCAGGGGCGGTATTTCGTGTCCGCCAGCCCGTCATGCAGGACGTTCATGATCGCGAGGCAGGTGTCGAGCCCGATGAAGTCGGCCAGCTCCAGCGGCCCCATCGGATGGTTCGCGCCCAGCTTCAGCGACTCGTCGATCGAGCGGACGTTTCCCACGCCCTCATAGAGCGTATAGACCGCCTCGTTGATCATCGGCATCAGGATGCGGTTCACGATGAAGGCCGGAAAATCTTCTGCCGAGGCGGCGGTTTTCCCCAGTTTCTCAACGACTTTCAGCAGCGTCTGATAAGTCTCGTCATCAGTGGCGATGCCGCGGATCAGTTCCACCAACTGCATCACGGGAACCGGATTCATGAAGTGGAACCCCATGAACTTCTCGGGTCGGTCGGTCCGCGTGGCCAGCCGCGTGATCGAGATCGACGAGGTGTTTGAGGTCAGGATCGTATGCGGCTTCAGATGCGGCAGCAGATCCTCGAAGATCGCCTGCTTCACCGTTTCACGTTCGGTCGCGGCCTCGATGATCAGGTCGCTGGGTCCCAGATCGGTCAGCGTGGTCGTGGTGCGGATGCGGGCAAGGGCGGCATCGCGCTCGGCCTCGCTGATCTTCCCGCGCGAAGACTGGCGGTCCAGATTCTTGCCGATCAGCGCCAAGGCCTTGTCCAGCGCCTCCTGGCTGATGTCGTTGAGCAGGACCTCATAGCCGGCCAGCGCGAAGACATGCGCGATCCCGTTGCCCATCTGGCCCGCGCCCACGACGCCCACGCTCTTGATGTCCATCGCTTTCCCCATATCCGTTCGCGCGCAGCTTATGCCCCCCGGCGCGGCAGGCGCAAGCCCAAGAGAAACGGCCCGCCAGGGCGGCGGGCCGTCAGTTCCGTCCATCGCGCAGGCTTCAGAGCTTCTCGGTCAGCTCGGGCACGGCGGTGAAGAGGTCGGCGACCAGACCGTAGTCGGCGACCTGGAAGATCGGCGCTTCCTCGTCCTTGTTGATGGCGACGATGACCTTGCTGTCCTTCATCCCCGCCAGGTGCTGGATCGCGCCCGAGATGCCCACGGCGATGTAGAGCTCCGGCGCCACGACCTTGCCGGTCTGGCCGACCTGCCAGTCGTTCGGCGCATAGCCCGAATCGACCGCGGCGCGGCTGGCGCCCACGGCGGCGCCGAGCTTGTCGGCCAGCTTCTCGATCATCTCGAAGCTTTCCTCCGAACCAAGGCCGCGGCCACCCGAGACCACGATACCCGCCGAGGTCAGCTCCGGCCGGTCCGAGGCCGCGACCTTGTCCTCGACCCATTCGGTCAGGCCCGGGTTCTCCGCGGCGGCGACGTCCTCGACCGCGGCGCTGCCACCGTCGCCGGCCGCGTCGAAGGTCGAGGTGCGGATGGTCACGACCTTGACCTTGTCGGCGGACTTGACCGTCTGGATCGCGTTGCCGGCATAGATCGGACGCTCGAACGTGTCGGCATCGACGATGCCCGAGACATCCGAGATCACCATCACATCCAGCAGCGCCGCCACACGGGGCATCACGTTCTTGGCGTCGGTGGTCGCAGGGGCCAGGATGTGGCTGTAATCGCCAGCCAGACCCACGATCAGCGCCGCGGTCGGCTCGGCCAGGCGGTGGCCCAGGCTCGCATCCTCGGCGCAGAGGACCTTGGCGACACCATCGATCTTTGCGGCGTCGCTCGCGGCTTCCTTGGCGCGCGCGCCGGCGCACAGCACCGTGACATCGCCCAGTTGCTTGGCGGCGGTGACCGACTTGGCGGTGGCGTCGCGGTTCAGATGCCCGTCGGTGACTTCACCCAGAAGAAGAACAGCCATCAGATCACCCCCGCTTCGTCTTTCAGTTTCGCGATCAGCTCGTCGACCGAGCCCACCTTGACCCCGGCCTTGCGTGTCGCCGGCTCGCTGGTCTTGACGACCGTCAGGCGGGGGGCGACATCGACGCCGTAATCGGCGGGCGTCTTTTCATCGAGCGGCTTCTTCTTGGCCTTCATGATGTTCGGCAGGCTTGCGTAGCGCGGCTCGTTCAGGCGCAGGTCGACGGTGACGATGCAGGGCATCTTCGCCTTGATCGTTTGCAGCCCGCCGTCCACTTCGCGCGTGACCAGCGCATGATCGCCCTCGATCGCCACTTCCGAGGCGAAGGTGGCCTGCGACCAGCCCAGCAACGCCGAGAGCATCTGGCCGGTGGCGTTCATGTCGTTGTCGATCGCCTGCTTGCCGGCAAGTACCAGGCCCGGCTCCTCTTCCTTCACCACGGCGGCGAGGAGCTTGGCCACGGCCAGCGGTTCGATATCGGTGTGCACGTCATCGGCGGCGACGATCAGAATGGCGCGGTCGGCGCCCATGGCGAGCGCGGTGCGCAGCGTTTCCTGCGCCTGCTTCACGCCGATCGAGACGGCGACGACTTCGGTGGCGACGCCCTTTTCCTTCAGCCGGATCGCCTCTTCCACTGCGATCTCGTCGAAGGGGTTCATCGACATCTTGACGTTCGCCAGATCGACCCCGCTGCCATCGCCCTTCACCCGGACCTTGACGTTGTAGTCGATCACCCGCTTCACAGGTACCAATACCTTCATGGGTGGTTCTCTCCTCTCTCGTCGCCTGCCCCGGAGGGCGAGGCTCCTGTCATTCTGCCTAAGCTTCCTACCGCCTCCTCTGCCCGGAAAACAGAGGAAATGCGACCGATTCCTGCGTCTCGACGCCGCGTTTGCCGGCCCTGGGGCGCGTCCCTGCGTCGCGTCACCGGCCCCTGAGCGGGTCTGCCGTCACCGTTTTCAGCGGTTCGCGCCCGGAACCCACAGGATGTCGTCGGCACCGTTGTCGTTGGCGATGCGGCCGGCAACGAACAGCCAGTCGGACAGGCGGTTGAGGTAGCGCAGGGCCGGCGGGTTCACCTCTTCGCTGCGGGCCAGCTCGACCGTGCGGCGTTCGGCGCGGCGGCAGGTGGTGCGCGCTAGATGCAGATGCGCGGCCAGCGGCGTGCCGCCGGGGAGGATGAAGCTGCGCAAGGGCTGCAGATTGGCGTTCATCGCGTCGATCTCGGCCTCCAGCCGCTCCACCTGCGCCTCGCTCATGCGCAGGGGCGTATAGCCGGCCTCGGAATCCTTGGCCATGTCGGGGCGGCAGAGGTCAGCGCCCAGATCGAAAAGGTCGTTCTGCACGCGCGCGATCATCTCGCCCAGATCACCGCTGGCATGAAGCCGCGCCAGGCCCAGGGTCGCATTCATCTCGTCCACGGTGCCGTAGGCTTCGACGCGCGGGGCGTATTTCACCACCCGCTCGCCATTGCCAAGCGCCGTCTCGCCCTGGTCGCCAGTGCGGGTGTAGATGCGGTTGAGAACGACCATTGCTTATCCTCTTGTCTTGAACCAGGCAAACGCCACGATCAGGATCACCGCCACGAACTGCGCGCCCAGCCGCCAGCGCATCAGCCGGTTAGCGTTGCGTCGGTTGAAATCACCCCCTCGCGCGAAGCTGGCGATGCCGAAGACAAGAATCCCCAGCACCGCGAGCGAGGCGATGGCGGCAACGATGAACAGCGGGTCAGACAGAAGCATGATGCCCCCTTTCCGTGGCGCTGATGTAGCCGGCGCCGCGGCAATTGCCAGCCCGGCCTAAACGCGGGCAAGCAGCCTGTCCAGTGCCGATAGCGGCAGCAGTCGGATCAGCGTGGCCATCGCCCATGTGGGCAGGGTGACGAAATAACGCCGCCGCGGCCGCGGGCTTTCCAGCGCGTGGACCAGCTTGCGGGTGACGGCCGCCGGGGGCAGTTCGAACGGGTCGGGGCCGCCGTCGCGGTAAAGCCGCCTGAGCAATTTGTCACGGTACTGGTCGGCGCGGGGGCTTGCCGGCCAGTCGATCCAGCGTTCGAACTGGGCGCGGGCATTGATCCGGAAGCGCGTGGTGATCGGGCCGGGTTCGATCAGGATGATCCGCAGGGGGGTGTCTGCCATCTCCATGCGCAGGACATGGGTCAGCCCCTCGAGCGCGAATTTCGTCGCCACATAGGCCCCCCGCCACGGCATCGGCGCAAAGCCGAGGACCGAGGAGCAGTTCACGATCCGCCCGTGCCCCTGCGCGCGCATGACCCCGATGGCGCGCCGCGTCAGGTCGTGCCAGCCAAAGAGATTGGCCTCGAAAATGGCGCGCAGCGCGTCGGTCGGCAGATCCTCGACCGCGCCCGGCGTGGCGAAGGCGCCGTTGTTGAACAGCGCATCGAGCCGCCCTCCGGTCGCTTCCAGCAGCACGGCCAGGCCGGCGTCGATACTGGCGGGATCGGCGTAATCGATCAGCGGGCTTTCCAGCCCCTCGGCGCGCAGGCGGGCGCAATCCTCGGGCTTGCGGCAGGCGGCGAAGACCCGCCAGCCGCGCGCGGCCATCGTCCGCGCCGCATCGAGCCCGATGCCCGAGGAGCAGCCGGTGATCAGAAGGACGCGCGCGCTCGGCGGGTCAGCCGGCATCCCGCTTGGCCCAGTTCTCCAGCTTGCGGTAGATCGTGGAGGCCGCGACATCCAGCTCGCGCGCGGCTCTCGGCACCGACCCCTCGTGACGGCGCATGGCCTCCTCGATCACCAGACGCTCGACCTCGGCCAGGGTGCGGCCGGCGAGCGCGCTTTCCAGCGTCGGTGCGGCGGCCGCAGCGGCCGTGGCCGCGGTCGCGGGGTCGGGCAGACCCTGAGCGTCGCTGCCGGCCGTCAATTCGGGCGGCAGCATCTGGCGGGTGACGACCGGCCCGTCGTTGAGCACCACGACATTGCGCAGCACATTGATCAGCTGGCGCACATTGCCCGGCCAGGGCAGGCTGCGAAACAGCGCCTTCACCTCGTCATCGAGCCCGGTGAAGGCGTGGCCCTCTTCCTCTGCCATGTCCGCCAGCAGGCGCTCGGCGATCTCGACGACATCCTCGCCCCGGGTGCGCAGCGGGGGCATCAGGATCGGCACGACATGCAGCCGGTAATAAAGATCCTCGCGGAAGTTGCCGGCGCGCACTTCGTCGAGCGGGTTGCGATTGGTCGCGCAGACGATGCGGACATCGATCTTGCGCGGTTTTGTCGCCCCCACCGGCGTGATGGTCGAGGTCTGCAGGAAGCGCAGAAGCTTCGTCTGCAGGTTCAGGTCCATCTCGCAGATCTCGTCCAGGAAGAGCGTGCCGCCATCGGCCGCCGCCGCCGCCCCCATCTTGTCCGAGATTGCGCCGGTGAACGAGCCGCGCAGATGGCCGAAGACCTCGGATTCCAGCAGATCGACCGGGATCGCGCCGCAATTGAGCGCAATGAACGGCCCATGCGCGCGCGCCGACAGGCGATGCACGGCCTCGGCGGCCAGTTCCTTGCCGGTGCCGCTTTCGCCGGTGATGAAGACCGTCGCCATCGACCGCGCCACCGAGCGGATCTTGTCATAGACCGCCTGCATCGTCCCCGAACTGCCGATGAAGGGTGCCAACGCCGGCTCGTCCGCGACGCTTTGCGGCGCGGAGGGGCGGTGGCGCAACGACTGCCGCGCATTCTCGATCGCCGCCAGAAGGCGCTGGTCGTCGAAAGGTTTGACCAGAAACTCATGCGCCCCCGCGCGCATCATCTCGACCGCCTTGTTGATCGAGCC
>CAZKSE010000143.1:0-10155 GCA_964555305.1 uncultured Rhodobacter sp.
GCCGTAGTCCATCAGGATGAAATTGGCGATATAGACCGGCAGTTCCCACGCCGTGTCAAAGGGATGGCGCACCCGGATGCCGGTGTCGAGGCCGCGTTTCTCGGCCTTCTCCAGCGCCTCCTCGGTGGTGCCGATGCGCCGGCACTCGGCGTTGAACTCCGCCACCGCCGGATCGTGCCGCTCCAGATGCCGGGCCAGCGGATGATCCGGGCTGACGGCGACGAAGCTCGCGCCCATCAGCGTGTCGGGGCGCGTCGTATAGACCTCGATGCGCGCGAATCCCTCGGGCGCGTCCACGGTCGAGAAGGCGAACTGCAACCCGCGCGACCGGCCGATCCAGTTCTTCTGCATCAGCCGCACCTTCTCGGGCCAATGCGCCAGATTGTCGATCGCCTCCAGCAACTCCTCGGCATAGTCCGAGATGCGGAAGAACCATTGCGTCAGCTCCCGCCGCTCGACCTCGGCGCCGGATCGCCAGCCCTTGCCGTCGATCACCTGCTCGTTGGCCAGCACCGTCATGTCCACCGGGTCCCAGTTGACCACCGCGGCCTTGCGGTAGACCAGCCCGGCCTCCAGGAAATCCAGGAACATCGCCTGCTGCTGGCCGTAGTATTCCGGGTCGCAGGTGGCGAATTCGCGGCTCCAGTCGATCGACAGCCCCAGGGGCTTCATCTGCCCCTTCATCACCTTGATGTTGTTATAGGTCCATTCCGCCGGATGCCCGCCCTCCTGCATCGCCGCATTCTCGGCCGGCATCCCGAAGGCGTCCCAGCCCATCGGGTGCAGCACCGAATAGCCCTGCGCCGCCTTGTAGCGCGCCACCACATCGCCCATCGTGTAGTTGCGCACATGCCCCATATGGATCCGCCCCGAGGGGTAGGGGAACATCTCCAGCACATAGTATTTCGGCCGGCCGGCCGCGCGCCGGGCGGTGAAGCAGCCGGCGTCCTCCCAGGCATCCTGCCATTTCGGCTCGGTCTGTTGCGGCTGGTAGCGGGCGGGTGTGTCGCCGGACATGATCTTCCCCTGACATGCAAACGCCGGGCGCAGAATGGAACATCCTGGTCGCCCGGCGCGGTGATAGCTTCGCTGGCGGCGCGGGTCCAGCCCGCGCGTGTCTCAGCCCTGACCGTTCGGCACGGCCGCTCGGTCCCGGCGGGTCAGAGCCGCCGGTCCTGGATGCGCAACTGCCGCGCCCGTGTCAGGATCGCGTTCTCGACCGCGCGCACCGTCTCCGGGCTCGCCGGCCCGGCGCCGGTGACCAGCGCCACGTTCAGCGACCGCGCATCGAGCGCGCCGTCGCTGACATGGATCGTCGCGCGGTAGGGCCGCCCACCCCCCGGCGGTGTGCCGAAGCCCGTGACGATCACCCCGGTGAAGGGATCGACCGACTCGACCGGCAGGAAGTCCAGCACCTGCAACGAGGCATTCCAGAGGTAGCGGTTCACCGCCACCGCCGTGTTCGGGTTGTCGCGGCTGCCGAACAGGTCCCAGATCGTGCTGGTTCCGACGTTCATCCGCGCCTCCCCCGGCTGATCCGGCGCATCGGCCGCCGGCTCGGTCTGGCCCCCGCTGCCGCCACCGCCGCCGCCGAACAGGTTGCCCATCCGGAAGCCGCCGCCGCAGCCCGCCAGTGCCGCCACCAGCGTGACCATCAGTATCGCTCGCCCCGCGCGCCCTAGTGTCATGATAATCGGCCCTTTGCCGCGCTGCCCCTCTTTCGAACAGTGTCTAGCCGAGCGTGGAGGCCGGAACAAGCCATTTGCCCGGAACCCGCCCCCGCGCCCGCCGCAGGACAGGGCTATGTCACGGGGCCGTGGCAAATCTGCATCAATATTTTGCCAAGTCTGACGCGCCGCCGGCTGCTTCTTGCAAAAAGGGGGCCGTGGCAGGAAATAGGCACAGACCCAGCTTGCAGGCAAGGTGGGCAGCATCCTTAAGTCAACGAGGGAAACCCATGAAAAAGATTCTCCTTGCGGTCTCTGCACTGGCCCTGTCCGCCGGCGCCGTCTCCGCCCAGAACGTCAGCGCTGGAAACGCCGAATTCCGCCTCGGCGGCTACGCCCGCTTCGGTCTCGGCTATGTCGAAAACCGTGCCGACGAATGGCAGACCGCCAGCCGTCTGCGCCTGCAGTTCGAAATGACCACCACCACCGACGGCGGTCTGACCATCGGTGCGCGCCAGCGCTTCCAGACCGAAGAAAACGCCGCGAACAGCGGCGGTAACGCTGCCTACTTCTACGTCGCTTATGAAGGCCTGCGCGTCGGCATGGGCAACATCATCGGCGTCGTCGAAGGCTCGCCGCTGCTGTACATGAACTCGCGCAGCGCCGGCATCGGCCTCGAAGGCAACGGTTTCGGCAGCCTCGCCGCCAACACCGTCAGCAACGACTTCGGCTTCGGCTGGACCGCCTACCAGAGCGCCGGCAACGTCCAGAGCTGGGCGACCAACGCCGTGGAAGCCAGCTACACCTTCCAGGACGTCACCGTCCGCGCCCACATCACCGACAACAGCTACGCCCTCGGCGCCAGCGGCAACTTCCAGGGCTTCACCGCCGTGGTGGCCTACGAGAAGTTTGACGACGGCATCTGGAACGGTGAAGACGTGATCTTCGCTGGTGTCGGCTACGATGCCGGCCCGTGGGATGTCGCCCTGACCTACGCCCGCACCGAAACCACGGCCGCAGGCCGCGGTGGTGCGAACGCCGGTTCGGCGACCAAGTGGTCGCTGAAGGGTGGCTACGATGTCATGCCCGACCTGAACGTCTACGGCTATGTCGCCCGTGAAAACAACGGCGTCGGCAACAGCCTCGGCCTCGGCGGCAGCTACGCCCTGGGCGGCGGCGCGTCGGTCGAAGGCGGCATCGCCCGCACCCGCACCGCTTCGGGTGCCGGCGTCAACCGCGCCGACGTGGGTATCTTCTTCGCGTTCTGATCGCGACAGACGACCTTTCGGAAAGAGCGGGCCTTGCGCCCGCTCTTTTCATTTTCGGTGCCGGGCATTGGCGCGGCGGGGTATCGGTGCTACCTTTCCGGCGCCCCAACCGGAGCCCCCTCGGGGGCCCGACCGCCGACCCGGAGCTTGCGATGCGCCCTCTTTCCGTCCCTGCCCTTCTGGCCCTGCTGGCATTTCTGCCCCCGGCCGCCACCGCGCAGACCATCACCCACAGTTTCGAAGGGCGCTTCGGCGTCACCTACAGCGACCGTGACGGGCGCGGCGCGTCCCGCGCAATCTCGGGCGGCGAATACCGGATGACCATCGACCACCCGTTCGACAATGGCTGGTCCGTCGGCTTCTCGGTCGGCATCGCCGCCGGCAATTTCACCCCGCGCCACGGCTTCGGCCCCAGCCGCGGCTTCGGCCGTGGCCCGCTCCACCGGGGCGTCGCGCCGGCGAGCCTGCATTTGTCCGTCCCGCGGTCCTGATCCCGCCGCCATGTCGCTCTCGCAGATCACCCGCCGCCTGCGCGCGGCCGAATCCGCCGCCGGCCGCGCGTCCGGCTCGGTCACGCTCATCGCCGTCTCCAAGGTCCAGCCGCCCGAGCGCGTTCAGGCCGTCCTTGACGAAGGCCATCGCATCTTCGGCGAGAACCGCGTGCAGGAGGCCCAGGGACGCTGGCCCGATTTTCAGGCCCGCTACGACGGGATCGAGCTGCACCTGATCGGCCCCTTGCAGACCAACAAGGCCCGCGCCGCGGTCGAGATGTTCCAGGCCATCCATTCGCTCGACCGCCCGAAGCTGGCACAGACCTTCGCCCGCCTCGCCCAGGAACGCGGCGCCTGCCCCGATCTCTTCATCCAGATCAACACCGGCGCCGAGCCGCAGAAGGCCGGCATCCTTCCCGAGATCGCCGACGCCTTCATCGCCGAGGTGCGCGCCCTCGACCTGCCGCTGTCCGGCCTGATGACCATCCCGCCGGTGGACGAGGATCCCGCACCGCATTTCCGCCTGCTCGCGCAGATCGCCGAACGCAACGGATTGTCCGGCCTGTCGATGGGCATGAGCGACGATTTCGAAACCGCGGTCGCGCTGGGGGCGACGCATGTCCGCGTCGGCTCCGCCATCTTCGGCGCGCGCGAGGCCTAGCCCGCCCCTCGCGTCACGGGCTCCCGAGTCTGACATCGGTCATACGTCTGCCATACGTTTGCCATACGTTTGCCATACGTTTGCCATACGCTTGCCATACGTCTGCCATACGCTCTGTGACAGGCGTTTTCCCGCGCCGCCGGCCCTAGCCGCCACCCGTCAGCGCGACCAGCAGCAGGAACAGAATCGCCGACAGCGTCGCCGCCGCCGGCACCGTCACCACCCAGGCCGCCAGGATCGTCAGAAGATGCGAACGCCGCACCACCTTGCGCCGCGTCCGCTCCTCGACCGGCAGGGTGGACAGGTCGCGGTTCTCTTTCAGCACCCGCTCGTGATACCACTCACGGTAGAAGCCCACGCCGAAGATACCACCGATAGCGATATGCGTGGAACTCACCGGCAGCCCCAGCCACGACGCGATGATCACCACCACCGCCGCCGACAGCGCCACGCAATAGGCCCGCATCGCGTTGAGCCGCGTGATCTCGGAACCCACGATATTGATCAGCTTCGGCCCGAACAGCACCAGCCCGATCGACAACCCCACCGCCCCGATCACCATCACCCAAAGCGGAATCACCACCGCCTCGGCCGCGCCCCCCTCCTGCACCGCATGCACGATCGCCGCCAACGGCCCCACCGCATTCGCCACGTCATTCGCCCCATGCGCAAAGGACAAAAGCGCCGCCGAAAAGACCAGCGGGATGGCGAAAAGGGACTTGAGCGACTTGTTGCGGTTCTCCATTCCTTCGGACTGCCGGCGGATCACCGGGCGCATGACAAGCGCCAGCGGCACCCCGATCACCAGACCGATCAGCACCGATTCCATCAATGAAAACGAGATGATGCGCGAAATACCCTTCAGCGCCATATAGGTCGCGAAGACCCCGCCCATGACGCCGATCAGGATCGGAACCCAGACCCGCGCGGCGGCAATCTTGTCGTCGCGGTAGATGATCCGGTGATTGATGACCGCCAGAAAGATCGCCGCGATCACGCCCCCCAGCAGGGGCGAGATGACCCAGCTGGCGGCGATCGCCCCCATCGTCGGCCAGTTCACCGCGGTGAACCCCACGGCCGCAATCCCGGCCCCCATCACGCCGCCGACGATCGAATGCGTGGTCGAAACCGGCGCGCCGATCCAGGTGGCCAGGTTGATCCACAACGCCCCGGCCAGAAGCGCCGCCATCATCGCCCAGATGAAATAGCGCGGATCCGCCACCGCCTCGGGCGAGATGATGCCGCGACTGACCGTGCGCACCACGTCACCGCCGGCCAGAAGCGCCCCCGCCGTCTCGCAGATCGCCGCGATGGCAAGTGCACCGGCCAGCGTCACCGCCTTCGACCCCACGGCCGGGCCCATGTTGTTGGCCACGTCGTTGGCGCCGATGTTCAGCGCCATGTAGCCGCCGATCACCGCCGCGGCGACCACCACCATCGTGCCGGGATGCGCACCCATGAAGGCCAGCGCGGCCAGCGCCACCAGCACCAGGAACGCCAATGCCAGCCCCGGCCCGACCAGCGGACGCGCAGTGAACACCAGCGCCTGCTCCATCAGGCTGATGCGTCGAAGGTCCTTGTCGAGGGTCTTGATCCCTCGGGCTTCGGGGTCGGCGCGCAGGGACACGGGGGACCGGCTCCTCGCCTGTCATGGAACTGTTACGCAGGCGCCGTAGCGACTTTCGTGCTGATGATCAACATACAGCCTGTCACATCCGGGCGCCCCGGCCGTCATACCGGCGCAGAAAGTCCGCAAGGCAGGCATTGTAGGCCTCGGGCTCTTCGAGATGGGCGGCATGCGCGCTTTCCTCGAAGATCGCGGTGCGGGCATCGGGTAGCTGTGCCTGCATCCGCGCGGCGCAAGGCGGGCCCAGTTCATCGTGCCGCCCGCAGGTGATCAGGACCGGCTCGCTGATCCGGTGCAGGTCAGCGGTCCGGTCCCAGTGGCGCAGATTACCGATGACGGTAAATTCGTTCGGCCCGTTGATCGTGTCGTAGACCACATTGCCATCAAGGTTCGCGATAGTGCGCAGCATGCAATCCGGCCAGTCCGGCAGCCGGCACAGATGGCGGGCGTAGAACACCTCGACCGCGGCCAGATAGGCAGGGTCATCGAACCGGCCTGCGGCGCCCAGTTCGGTCAGCGCGCGGGCGTGTTCGGCGGGCAGCAGGGCGATCAGCCGGTCGCATTCCGCCCGGAATTGCGGGATGGAGCACGAGGTCGACGCAAGCGTCACGCTTGCCACCCCCGGCGGTCGGCGCAGCATGTATTCGATGCAGAGCCAGCCACCCCAGCTTTGGCCCAGGATATGACAACGCTCCAGCCCCAGAGCCGCGCGGACCTCGGCGACTTCGTCGGCGAACCGCTCGATCGTCCAGAGCGCGCGGTTGTCGGGCCGGTCCGAGCGCCCGCACCCCAACTGATCGAAAAAGATGACCGGCCGTTCGTCGGCAAGGGCACCCAACGGTTCCAGGTAGTCATGCCCTGCCCCCGGCCCCCCGTGCAGCAGCAGAAGCGGCAGGCCAGGCCCGTCGCCCAGTTGGCGCGTCCAGACCCGATGGCCGTTCGACAGCGTGATCATCCGTTCCATGCGCCCGCCTCTGCCTTGTCGCTGGCACCATCAAGCCCCGCCCATGCTGCGCGGTCAAGGTTCAGAGCTGCCGCAGAAGCGCCGCCAGTTCGGGTTCGTCCACGACGGCGGCGGCTTCCTCGGGGCGCATCCAGCGACGTTTGCGCTTTTTCTTCTCGGGCCAGTCGCGGGCCAGATCCGCGACATCCAGGCGAAACACCTCGACCCGGCAGGCCAGCGGCAGGCCGGTCCGATGCCGCTTGTGGTAACTGTAGTATCCGACCGGGCTTTCATGCACGCGGCCGATCACGCCCGCCTCTTCCCAGGCTTCCTGCTGTGCCGCCCCGGCAAGGGTACGACCCTTCATCGGCCAGCCCTTCGGGATCAGCCAGCGCTTCGTTCCACGGCTGGTGATCATCAGCACCTCGGGTCCGTCGCGCCCGTCGCG
The DNA here is from genome assembly GCA_964555305.1 of uncultured Rhodobacter sp. Lineage (GTDB taxonomy): Bacteria > Pseudomonadota > Alphaproteobacteria > Rhodobacterales > Rhodobacteraceae > Pararhodobacter. The sequence continues at coordinate 7,106 of CAZKSE010000143.1, forward strand.
CAGGCACAGCGCGGCGGACTGGATGAACTCGGGCCGCCGGAAGACCGGCTCGATCAGCGATCGGAGCGCCTGCAACGGGGAGTTCATCATGCCTGTCCTGCCTTCCTTCCGGGCCTCTCTGTGCCCTGAACGCTCAATCCGTCTCGGGGTTCACCCCGCCGCGCAATGCCTTCACGCTGCCGCGGCGTGCTTTCGAGGCCAGCCGCCGGCGCTGGCTGCCCAGGGTCGGGCGCGTCGGGATGCGCCTTTTGGGCGGGGTCAGCGCCTGCAGGATCAGCTCGCGCAGCCGCTCGCGTGCGATCTCGCGGTTGCGCGCCTGGCTGCGCGTGTCCTCGACTCGCAGGACGATCGCGCCGTCCTGCGTCCAGCGTCGCCCGGCGAGCCGCTTGAGTCGCGACTTCACCGCGCCCGCAAGATGCGGACTGCGCTCGGCCTCGAACCGAAGTTCGACTGCGGTCGAGACCTTGTTCACGTTCTGCCCGCCGGGACCCGAGGCGCGCGTGAAGCTCTCGGTCATCTCCCAGTCCTGAAGGGCGATGGTATCGGTAATGCGCAACATGGGTTCCCTGGCGGAATCGAAAGGGCCGCCCCGATGCAGGGCGGCCCTCACGAGCTTCAGGAGATGGGACCGGTTAGAACCTGGCCCAATCAGAAGATCTGCTGCCGCGGGCTGCCGTCAGCAAACACCCCTTCTGACTGTCCCGACACCACTCTCCAATATCACTCTAGACACTGGACCACCTCCTTTCGCTGGGTTGAACCGTAGTCGAAGGGTGGCACAGATTTTGTGTTTGTCAAAAGGTTTTATGCGATGGGTTGCGTCATTTTTCGGACGATTAGGCGAAATGGCACCAAAGCGAGCAGCGCCAGACCCAGTTTGACCATCCAGTCGGCAATCGCCATGCTGACCCAGAAGGGCGCGGCCATTCCCCATCCCAGAAGCGGCACCGCCTCGTTCGCCCAGGCGACATCATTGCCGGGCTCGATGAAGCTGAGGGCCCCGGCAAAGGCGATGGAAAAGAAGAGCGCGGTATCGACCGTCGAGCCCACCAGCGTCGAGGCCAGCGGCGCCTTCCACCAGCGGCTTGCCTCGCGCAGCCGGTCGAAGATCGCCACGTCGAGCATCTGCGCGGTCAGGAACGCCAGCCCCGAACCGATGGCGATGCGCAGCGTGACCAGCGGCCCGTATTCGCCGATGATCTGCGTGCCGATCAGCGAACAGGCAACGCCGGTGGCGAAACCGGCCCAGACCACCTTGCGCGCCGCCGCCGGACCGTAGACCCGGTTCATCACGTCGTTGACCAGGAAGGCCAGCGGGTAGGTCAGGGCCCCCCAGGTCAGGAAATCGCCCAGCAGGAACTGGACAAGGATGTTCGAGGCCACGACGATCGCGGCCATGGCAAGGATGCCGGGCAGGTAGGAACGGGTCATGATGTTTCCGTTTTGACAAGGTAGTCGGAGACTTGGCCACCATCGGGCGACGCCTATCTATTCCTGCGTCCGCGATGATGCAAGGAAATCGTGCGGCGAGGTCGGGGATATGCCAATCTCGCTTGATCAAAACCGGGGATGCAGATGACGCACCAATCCGCCGCGGGCCAACAGGGCGTCTGCCTGAGGGGCCATCTTCGATGCGCCTCACCGGCCGAGGTCCAGCTGATCAAGCGCCACTTGCCGTTGCATCTCCGCCTGACGCGGGCCGAGCCGGGCTGCCTTGCCTTCGATGTCAGACCCACCGCCGACCCGCTGGTCTGGCGGGTGGAGGAGCGTTTTCGCGACCGCGCCGCGTTCGACGCCCACCAGCGTCGGACGCGCGCGTCCGACTGGGGGGCGGCGACCGCGGGGATCGAGCGGCGCTATCAGATCACGGGCCTCGAGCGCGACTGATGGTCCGACCATCTGCCGTCGTCAGGGTCGGCGCACCACATCCGAGCATTGTTGCGGCAGATCGGCCATAGTGAACTCGCGCGGGTGGCGCTGCCGGGGTGCGGGCTCGGTGCGTTCGGTCCGGCGTGGGGGGTTCAGGAAATCCGTCACCCACCAGGTCAGCGTCTCGTCGCAACCGTTCCCACCGTTCGACAGCTCGCGCACCGTCGGCGTCTGCGTCTCGCAATAGCGCGAGCCGGCCGGGCAGCGCATCCGGACGTGGAAATGAAAGTTGTGGCCGACGGCGGGGCGGATCTTCTTGAGCCAGGGCGTGTCGGCGCGGGTGGCCGTCCGGCACATCTCGATCTTGACGGCGGCCGCGACGAAGATGCGGTCGACGCGCGGATCGCTGGCGGCGGCACGCAGCAGGGCGTGGTGCTGCGGCGTCCAGTTGGAATTGACGCGGCGCTGATCCTCGGTCCGGACCGAGATCGAGCTGATCGATTCCCGCTCCGCCCGGCTCAGGTTCAGCCGCGACGGCGGCAGCATCCAGATGTCGGCATCGAGCCCCATCTGGTGGCTTGCGTGCCCCGAGGTCATCGGCCCTCCGCGCGGTTGGCTGATATCGCCGATGTAAAGACCCCGCCAGCCGATCCGCACCGCCTCGCGCGAGAGGTCCTGCAGATAGCCGATCATCTCGGGATGGCCCCAGTTGCGGTTGCGCGAGAGCCGCATCGCCTGCCATGTCGGCCCCGTCTCGGGCAGGGCGACGAGGCCGTCGGCGCAACCGCGCGCGTAGGAGCCGAAGGCCTGCGGCGTTGCGACCGAGGGCAGGGCGTGCGCGCCGAAAAGCTGATTGGCCAGATCCCGCGCCTGCGCCGGGACGGCCAGCAGCAGGGCGGTTACGAATGCGAGGGTGAGTTTTCCACGTCCCATGCCGATGCCGGTTCTCCTTCAGGTTTAACCCAGACTAACAGAAACAGCCCCACCGCGAAAAGCAGGATCAGGGGCGACACACCCAGACGCTGGCTTTCACTCAACGTGGTCGCCAGGGCGATCAGGCCGGGCGCCATGAAACTGAGCGCCTTGCCCGAAAGGGCGTAAAGGCCGAACGCCTCGGTCATGCGCTCGGGGTTGGCCTGGCGCACCATCATCGTGCGCGACGCGGCCTGCACCGCGCCCCC